>DXDJ01000044.1 GCA_019115525.1 Candidatus Helicobacter avistercoris
GCTGCCTCCCGTAGGAGTCTGGACCGTGTCTCAGTTCCAGTGTGTCCGTTCACCCTCTCAGGCCGGATACCCGTCATAGCCTTGGTGAGCCATTACCTCACCAACTAGCTGATAGGACATAGGCTGATCCCATAGCGAAAAACTTTCCCTCGTAAGGAGTATCCGGTATTAATCACCGTTTCCAGTGGCTATCCCAGACTATGGGGCACATAACCTATGCATTACTCACCCGTGCGCCACTAATCCACTTTCTAGCAAGCTAAAAAGCTTCATCGTTCGACTTGCATGTATTAGGCACGCCGCCAGCGTTCACTCTGAGCCAGGATCAAACTCTCCATAAAAAAATGTTGTGTTTGTCCTAAAACTCTGTTATGTCTTTAAATCACAAGTTATAACTTCAATATAGAAAAATCTATACGGGTTATAAGAGTTGTAAATAAATAACATCAGAATATTAAGTGTTTAAAAAAGTAATTGCTTTTTAAAACTTAACTTTCTTTTGCTTAGTTGTCAAAGATCATTATCTAAAGTTATTTAAGTGTTTTATTTATCAAACATTTTTTCAAAGTTTTACTCTATATACATAATATAATAAAGAGAAGTCTTTGAATTGCTTTCAAAATCTAGAACAATCAAATAAAAATAAATAGAACATCACAAACATGAAAACTTAAATCTTGAAAAGACAATAAGACTTCTAACTCTTAAAGAAGTTAGAAACTAAAGCCAAATTCTAGGGAGATTTAATGTGTCTCACTGAATGTGAGCTGGAAGTATACAACAAAAAAAATCAAAATGAGTCAAGAAATTTCAAAAATTTGCAAAAAAATTGAAATTTGTGGGGAAAATGGGGAGGATTATGGGTTTAATGCTGGATAAGTGCAACGCTTGCACTGCTCTTCTACTGCTATTCCTCTTTTAAAACCTTCAATAATATTTCTTGCTCTATTACTTTGTAGGATTTCTTCTAGGCTTTGAGTTTTGATATTGCCCAGCTCAATTCCCCCATCACAATCAATACAGCATGGCACAACTATACCATTTGAGAGAAGCCCAATCTGAGAGAGAAGCCCATGACATTTTTTTCTCACCTCTCCACTCTCCTCTTCTTGCTCTGCCCTTACCCACTCAAAGCTTTTGGTCAAAAGCAAAAAAACTTTGTAACCCAATCGAACTTTCAAGTCTTGCCCTAGGGTATTTTCTACTCCAAAACTCTTGCATAAGTGCTCTGCTAGAGTAGTATTGAGCTTGTCTGCATGCATTCTAAGGTTGACAAAGGTTTGTGAGAAAATCTCTTGATGGATATCAATCAATCTTACACACTCACTCACCACCCTCTCTCTTATCTCCTCTCTCAACTCCTCCAACGCACTCAAAGAAATACTAACTTGTCTAATTGGATCTGAGAGAAGCAAAGAAGAATCAAACTTAGAGAGATATAGCCCACTTGTAACAATCTCAACACTTAGCTGGTGTTCTTGTGCAATCTGTAAATATAGAGGGAAATTTTTTAAATAAAGCGGATCTCCTAAGAGATGAAAAGTTATGCTCTGAGTAAGTGGGGCAACTTGTGAGCAAACTCTCTTAAAAAGCTCAAGCCCCATCTCTCCTCTTCTTCCTTTGGGTGCAGGACAAAAGGAGCAAGAAAGCCCACACAAATCACTGATTTCTATATAAGTGCGAATAAACCTCTTAGACATTGAAGCGGAAATGCATCACATCGCCATCTTGGACAATGTATTCTTTGCCCTCTACTCTCATTGCTCCGGCTTCTTTTGCTTTGGCTTCACCTCCATATTTGATAAAGTCTTCATAAGCAATCGTTTCTGCTCGAATAAAACCTTTTTCAAAGTCTTTGTGTATGACCCCTGCAGCCACTGGAGCACTATCACCTCTATGGATTGTCCAAGCTCTCACCTCTTTCACACCTGCTGTAAAGTAGCTAATCAAACCTAGTTTTTCAAATCCTTTTTGGATGATTTGTTCCAATCCACTCATCTCACACCCCAAAGAACCCAAAAACTCCGCTCTCTCGCTCTCATCCATGCCTACCATTTCCTCTTCTAGCTTAGAGCAAAGCTTAATGACTTCACAGCCATTGCTAGAAGCATACTCTTTAAGTGCTTTGACATAGGAATTGTCTTCTCCTAAGTCCTCTTCTCCTACATTTGCTCCATAAATCACTTCTTTATTTGTTAAAAATCTTAGCTCTTTGTTGATTTCAACAAAAGCCTCGCTCTCTTTATCTTTAAAAGTTCTAGCAGGATTCCCCTCTTCAAGATGAGCTTTTAGAGAGAGTGCGACATCTAGCATTGCTTTGGTATTTTTATCTGCTTTGCTTTGACGCTCAAGACGCTCGATTCGCTTCTGCAAAGTCTGCAAATCTGCAAACAAAAGCTCAAGCTCAATGATTTCTACATCACTCACAGGATTCACTCTTCCCTCCACATGGGTAACATTCTCATCATCAAAACATCGCACAATATGCAAAATCACATCCGTTTCTTTGATATTTCCTAAAAATTGATTTCCAAGTCCCTCACCCTTACTTGCACCTCTCACAAGTCCTGCGATATCTACAAACTCCACGACTGAATGCTGAATACGCTCAGGATTGACAATCTTGGCTAGTTCATCTAGTCTTTTATCTGGCACAGGCACCACAGCACGATTTGGCTCAATAGTGCAAAAGGGGTAGTTTGCTGCTTGAGCATTTTGGGTTTGGCTTAGGGCGTTAAAGGTTGTAGATTTTCCGACATTGGGCAACCCAACAATTCCGATTGATAGTCCCATTTACTTCTCCTCACACAAAGATATTGCAAACTCAACGCAAGCTCTCACCCCAGCTCCACTTGCTCCATAAGGATTGATATCCCACTCTTTCTCCACATACGCTGGCCCTGCGATATCAAGGTGAAGCCATTTGTCTTCATTTTCTTTGCGAATAAACTCACCCAAAAACATTCCTGCACTGATTGCTCCACCATAGCGAGTGGATGAGACATTGCAAATGTCTGCGATTTTTGAATCAATGAGTTTTCTAATATGAGAGTTGAAGGGGAGTTTTGCCACAAGCTCGCCACTTTGAAGAGCTTCTCTCTCAAATGCACTCTTTAGCTCTTCATTGTGCCCCATAATCCCAAAGGTATATTCTCCCAATCCCACAACACATGCTCCTGTAAGAGTTGCAATATCAATGAGATAATCAGGCTTTAGATCTTGAGCATAGCTAAGGCAATCAATTAGCACGAGTCTTCCCTCAGCATCAGTGTTTCTCACCTCAATACTTTTGCCTTCTCTTGAGCTTAAGATATCATCAGGTTTATAAGCATTGCCTCCAATCATATTCTCCACTGCTCCAATGATTCCATGCACTTCTAGTGGTAGCCTAAGCTTTGCAATCGCACTAATAATGCCCAAAACTGCACATCCACCACTTTTGTCTGCTTTCATTGTTACCATAAAATCTGAAGGCTTAAGACTTAAACCCCCGCTATCATAGGTTAATCCCTTGCCCACAAATACAAGCTTTGCTTTGGGATTTGCTCCTTTATAACTTAGATGAATGACTTTTGGCTCCTGACTTGAGGCTCTTGAGACTGCCAAAAGAGAATGCATTTTCTCACTTTCAATCTCTTTTTTGGAGAGGATTTTGCACTCAATCCCCAAATTCTTGGCTTCTTGAATTGAGTATTCTGCAAGATAGCTAGGAGTTGCATCACATGGAGGAGTGTTGATCAAATCCCTTGTGAGTTTTAAACTTTCAAAAACAATTTGAGCCTTGCTGATCAAATCTTCACTCACATGGCTTACACAAATACCTTCAATCACACAAGATTTTTTCTCGCTCTTGTATGTATCAAAACTATACCCCCCACTCAATGCTCCAAGCAAGATTGCATAGTCCTCTTGCTCGTTTGCAAAAGTTGGAATTTTCACACTTTTATAAGAGAGAGTGTTTAGGTATTTGATCGCCTTGTATGCCCCCTCACGCAACAAATCGATATCTCTTTTTGCAAGATTGACATAGAGTATCTTACTACTTTGCACAAAAGTTATATCTTTAAAATTTAGCTCTTGCAATGTGTCTTTATCGCTTAATCCTTCAAGATTTTTATCCCACACCCAAACAACAGAGCAATCTGCCTGAATTCTCTCAAAGCTCTCTTTAAAAACTTTTATCTTCATATCTTTCTCCTTGTTTTTTGGTTTTAAAGTGAAAATACGCCAAGATTCCTCCACCAAAGGCAATTGCCAATGGGACAAGCAAATAAGGACGAGATTTAAACCAGCCCAAAATCTCCCAAATCACTTCTCCAAAATACCATACAAACACAATTGTAATCGCAGCCCAAACCCATGCACTCAAAAGATTAATAAAGGCAAATTTCACTGCACTGTATCTTGTAAGACCAATGCTGATAGGGATAATCGTTCGCATTCCATACATATAGCGTTGGATAAAAATAATAGGCCATCCATATTTTTTGAGCAACAAATGGGCAAGAGCAAATTTTCTTCTTTGAGAATGAAGCATCTTGCTCAAAGAACGCTTATTGAATCTCCCAATATAAAAATAAAACTGATCCCCCACAAACCCTCCAATCCCTGCAATAAATACAGCCAAAAATACATTCATGTGTCCATCATGGCTTGCAAGTCCTGCAAAGATAAGACCAATTTCTCCCTCCAAAATACTCCAAAAAAACAAGATTGCATATCCCCAAGTTCCTACATGTGTATTCCAAAGATCTGTAAGCCACGCTTCCATCAATCAATCTCCAACACACTATATACATTCACTATTTTGCCCAATTCCTTTGATCCACCTAGAGCAATCAAATCAAGCAAAAAGCACGCTTCCACACACTCTCCGCCAATCGCCTCTGTGAGTTCTACTCCAGCCTTTGCTGTCCCACCAGTGGCAATCAAATCATCAATAAGCACTACTCTTGCTCCCTTTTTCTCTCCAAAAGCATCAATATGGATTTCTATACTATCTTCACCATACTCTAGAGCATAGCTTTTAGAGATTGTTTTATAGGGAAGTTTTCCCTTTTTTCTGATGGGAACAAATCCTACATTCAACGCATAAGCCAAAGCACTTCCAAAAATAAATCCTCTTGATTCTAATCCTACAATGTAGTCAATATTTTGTGTTTCATAACGAATCTTAAGATGTGTGATGAGTTCTGAAAAAGCCTGTGCATTACCAATAAGCGTTGTGATATCGCGAAATAAGATCCCTTCTTTGGGATAATTGGCAATCTCACGAATACTTGAAAGTAGTTTTTGTTTTAGCATTTCTTATCCTTATAGTAATGATTCAATTTTTTGCTCTAGCTCTTTAATCCTTGCCTTATAACGATCGGCTTCGATTTTGTATTGAGAGTTTCTCTGCTTTAAAGAGCGAATATCCCCTTTGAGAGCTGTAAGCTCTTGAGTGAGAATATCAATATCGCCCAAGGCCCTTTGAAGCTGGACTTGATGTTTTCGGATCAAAATCTCTGCATCTTGCAATGTAAGCTTCATATTGACTGAGTTTTTTTCTTCTCTTTGAGCGACTGAACGATAATAAAAAGTTCTAATCACCATATAAAGCACAAAGATAATAAAACCCGTAACAAAAAACCATTGCTCCAAAATCGACCAACTCATTATCCAATCTCCTCAATCTTTTGGATTCTTATCTGATGCCTTCCACCTTCAAATTCTGTATCAATAAACGCTTCAAGAATTGATTCTATCTCTCCAAGACCGCTAATACGCTCTCCCATACACAATACATTTGCATCATTGTGAGCTCTTGTCATTTTTGCCATATATGCATCTGTGCAAAGTCCAGCTCTTATGCCTTTGAAGCGATTGGCAGAGATGCTCATCCCAATTCCACTTCCGCACACCAAGATCCCTCTAGAATCGGGATTTTGCAAGACTTGAGTGCAAACCTTTTTTGCAAAATCTGGATAATCCACTCTCTCTTCACTCCTAGGCGAGAGATCTACTAGCTCAATACCTCTTTTTGCAAAATATTCCACGATAAAGTCTCGCACTTTGATTCCAGCGTGATCCGTTCCTAGAAAATACTTCATCACTCTCTCCTTATAATAAAAATTTCATCATAAAAAGTGCAGGGTAAAGGATTAGGTTGTTAAGTGGCGTAAAAAACACAATCAAAAGCACAAAGAGTTGATAAGGAGCAAGAAAAGAATAAAATCTTGCAAACAAATCGCTCTGAAATTTTAATCCTATATAACTGAGGATTCGCAACCCCTCATAGGGTAAGATTGGGCAAAGTTTGATAAAGGCAAAAAAGATATTGAAGAGAATAATATACTGTGCTAGATTTGTTACCTCTGCACTTGGAGAAAAATCTGAAATCAATGAAGCAAAGAAAGCAATAAAAAAGTGGAAAAATATCCCTGAACTTTCAAGCAAAATAGCAAAATTAAACCCATAACGAGAGATAACTCGAGGATAATCCACAAAAATATTTTTACTCCAACCAAACATAATGGGGGATTGCAAAAGAATCACAATAAGAGGAAATACTCCACTCCCCATCACATCAAAATAAGCAATAGGGTTAAAACTCATCTTCCCTCTTGAGCCTGAAATATTGCTCGTATCTACACAATCTTGAGTATAACGATAGCCAACATAAGCATACACAATAGCACATCCCAAAATTGTAATAAGCAATGCTACATATCGCAATAAAGCATCAAATAAATCAAAAGAATTAAGCATTGCTAATCTTCCTTGCTGATTTCTTTTTCTAGACTCTCAACGCTTCTAAATACTCGATTCCATCGCACTGTGTATTTCCACCAGCCATCGCTTTTGCCTAGCTCTTGAGCTTTTTCTTGTGCTTCCTGTGAATTATCAAGATTGATAGAAAAATAAATCAACCATGGACTTCCAATAATCTTTGAGTAAGGCACACTCCCCCAATAGCGAGAATCAAGACTATTATCACGATTATCTCCAATCATAAAAAACTCATCTTTTGCAATTTTTTTGTAAAACACAATCTCATCACTTGCATAACTCTGATTGGGGATAATCTCTCCGCCATCAAGTAGCATAGGTTTCATCGCAAAACCCTGTCCTCCCATCACTCTCCATTCTTTTCCGTCATAACGGATACTTGAGAGAGCTTCGCGGAATCGCAAATTATTCATCGCATAATGTATGCCTGCATGTTCTTGCATATAGGGGTTTTTTACAAAAGTTTTTCCAAAAAACTCTTTTGTTTGTGCATTTGAAAAATTCTTAGCAATATAAGCATCCCCCTCACTAGGTCGCAAATAAAACCCATCATAAGCATAAACCACTTCATCTCCACATACTGCAAAGTTTCGCTTCACATAATAAGTCTTTTCAATGTGAGGAGGAATGAAAACTACAATATCTCCTCTTTTTGGTCGTTCTCCATCAATAAGATGTCCATTGCCTTGAAAATCGGGCAAAACTGGGATCTCAAGCCATGGGATTCGTGGGATTGGAAGACCATAGGAGAATTTTTTGACAAAGAGCATATCTCCCTCATAAAGAGTTCCAACCATTGAGCGAGAAGGGATTACAAAAGCTTGAGCGATGAAAAAAATCACAAAAGCAACAATAAGAATCGTCCCAGTCCAAGAGGAAGAGAAACGATAGAGTTTTTTTAAAAATTCCATTTTTTACCTTTTTAATTTTGTTTTTGCAGATTGTAGTGTATTTTGCAGAAGTGTAGCAATCGTCATTGGCCCTACGCCCCCTGGAACAGGAGTGATAAAACTACATTTTGGAGCAACATTTTCAAAATCCACATCTCCAACAAGTTTGCCATTTTCTAAGCGATTGATCCCGATATCCACAACAATTGCTCCCTCTTTGATCATATCTGCGGTGATGAGATTGGGTTTGCCCACTCCTACAAAAACAATATCTGCCATTTTTGTATAAAGTGATACATCTTTTGTATCAATATGACACACACTCACAGTTGCACCGGCATTGAGAAGAAGAGTTGCAAGAGGTTTGCCCACGATATTGCTTGCACCCACGACAACACAATCTTTTCCACGCAAATTGATTTCATACTCACTCAAAAGATGCATCACACCCAAAGGTGTTGCTGGGATAAAACATTCAAATCCCAAAGTTGCACGCCCTACATTAAGAGCATGAAACCCATCCACATCTTTTTGGGGGCAAATGGCTGCCAAGATTTTGCTTGTGTTGATATGCTTAGGCAAGGGGAGTTGCACCAAAATGCCATCGATTTTTTCATCTTCATTGAGCTTTGCAATTTTCTCTAGCAATCGCTCTTCTCTTGTTTCAGAAGGCATTGCAAAAGTCAGAGTATTCATCCCAACTCTCTCGCATGCTTTGGACTTCATTTTGACATAAGAGGCACTTGCAGGATCATCCCCCACCAAAATCACTGCAAGTGTAGGATAGATGAAATTTTTGTTTAGTTCTCTAACTTCTTCTTGAATGTGAATCTCGAGTTTGCAAGCAAGTGCTTTCCCATCAAGGATTTTCATAAGCATATCCCTTCAAAGTGTTTGTGAAAGTTGTATTATAAAACATAATTACTCACCTAAAAAATAAAACGCGACTTCAAACTCTTCAAAAAGTCGCTTTTTTGATAGAATAGCGGATTTAAAACTTTTTCTTTGCAAGGAAATCTGATGGGATTTGAAGATTTTTTTAAAAAAATCGGAATAAAAGGATCAAACAAAACATCTAAGGAGAGAGCATCAAAAGATGAAGCTCCAAGCCATTGGGTGAAATGTCCAAGTTGTAACGCAATCGTGTATTATAAAGAGGTTTTAGGACAAAATAATGTCTGTCCAAAATGTGCATATCATTTCAAAATCACAGCTCAAGAACGCATTGAACTATTAAGTGACGAATTTATCGAGTGCGATAAAAATCTTGCCCCTATTGATCCTCTAAATTTTGTAGATAAAAAAAGCTACAAAAAGCGAATTGAAGAAGGTGTGGCAAAAACAGGAAGAGCAAGTTCTGTTATTAGTGGAGAGGCAAAGATTCAAAATATTGGCGTCCAGCTTGTTGTGTTTGATTTTGCCTTTATGGGTGGAAGCTTGGGGAGTGTTGAGGGGGAAAAAATTTTGCGAGCGATCAAGCGAGCGATCGATCAAAAACAAGCCCTGATCATTGCCTCTACAAGTGGTGGGGCAAGAATGCAAGAATCAACCTATTCTCTTATGCAAATGGCAAAAACAAGTGCGGCTCTCAATATTTTGGCTGAGCATAAACTCCCCTTTATCTCACTTTTAACCGATCCAACATTTGGAGGTGTAAGTGCGAGTTTTGCATTTTTGGGTGATGTGATCATTGCCGAACCAGGAGCAACAATTGGCTTTGCTGGGCCAAGGGTAATCAAACAAACAATCGGTGCGGATTTGCCTCAAGGTTTTCAAACTGCTGAGTTTTTGCTTGAACATGGACTCATTGATATGGTTGTTGAGAGAAAGAATCTCAAGCAAACCCTCTATAATCTCATACGAATTCTTAATCCTCACTATGAAAATCAATGTGTTCTCAATCGTTAAAAACGATGAATATCAACCACTCTATGATGATTTTGTCAAGCAATGCAGGGGATTTGGAGCAAATTTGATTATCAAAGATATTTTCAATAACGACATTGCAAAAGCCCAAAAAGCAGAAAAAAAAGAAGCTCAAGCCTCATATACTCAAGCTTTTTCTCCCTTTTTATCTGCATCAAGTTTTGCATTGCATCCAAGAGGAAAAATGCTTGATAGTCTTGAGTTTGCAAAACTACTTGAAAATAAACTTGAGATAAGTTTTTTTATCGGTGGAGCTTATGGATTTGAAGAATCTTTTCTCTCACGCACTCAGCCCATTTCTCTAAGTCCTCTTACTTTTGCACACAAAATTGCAAAGATTGTGCTATGTGAGCAAATTTATCGAGCATTGAGTATCAATGCCAATCATCCCTATCACAAATAAGGAGCAACAATGAATGAAAAGATTTTAAAAAAGTTTCAAAAAATATTGCAAGATCGCAAAGAGATTATTCTAACTCATATCAATACAGCCAATAATTCCATTGCACAGATTCGTGAAGAATCTCTAAATGATCACGCCGATGTTACATCAGCAAATTCTCAAGAAATGCTCAACAATTCTCTACTTGTGCAATATGAAACCGAACTTAAACACATCGATCTTTCTTTGGAGCGTATCAAAAATAAAACTTTTGGAATCTGTCAAATGTGTGGAGATGAGATTGATGAGGCTAGGCTAGAAATCAAACCCCATGCAAGATATTGTATTATTTGCCGTGAAATTTATGAAAAAAGTCAAAAGTAAGGATAAGTTATGCGAGTGAAGTATTATTTTTCATTTTTTATTGTTTTTATCATCGTTTTTTGTGGGGGATTTTATACTCTTTCTCAAAGCTCAGGAGATATTACCCTTAGTGTTTTTGGGCATTCTGCAACTCAGCATGCAGTTATTTGGATTGCTTTTGGGATTTCTATTTTTTTCTTATTTACGCTTTTGTTTTTTGCAGGAAATTGGTTTTCAAATTTTGCAAACTCCTATCGCAATGATAAAGATTTCGATCATTTGCTTGCACAAATTTATTCACAAGCTTTGCACAAAAAGGAAGAAAATCTTCACTTCAAAACAAAGCACTACAAAATGCTCTCAAATATTCTAAAACGCTTTGATCTTCACGCAAAACTTAATACCCAACCCTCATCATGTGCAAAGATTGATTCGCTTTTTAGCTCTCTTGAAGAAGTGAAAAAGGGAGGAATTTCTTCAATTAAGCTCCCAGAAGAAAATGAGTTTTGGACTCTTAATGCAAAAAACTCTATCCGATCAGATTATAAATTTGCTCACAAAGTGCTTGAGGGGGAATACACAGAGGATCTAAAGATCTTAGCTCTTGAAGAATTGGCGCAAAATAATCACTTAAATGAAAAAGCTATTCATAAATTTTTAAGCTCTTCTCCAAGCCCCACTCTAGCAAAATCAATGCTTGATAATCTTCTTTTGATAGGATACAGGCTTCCAATAGAAACTATCAAATCCCTGCTCTTACACTCAAAACTCTCTACAAAAGATTATCTCTCCAAAACACAAGCTCTTAAAGCAATGTTTTCCCCTGATGAATGCATTGGGCTTTTTGAAGATTTGAGTTTGCAAGATCAAAATGCAAGAGAAGCTTATGTCTTCTTGCTTCTTGATTTCTCTATGATGGAAAAGGCTCAAGAATTCTTAAGAGATAATGAAGATCTAATCCTCGCTCATGCTTTTGTTGATCTTAAAAAAATGGGGAAAAACTATACCTTAGATAGCTTTTTTAGTTTTTAAGGAGACAATTTGGACAAACTATTACAAGGTGCGATCAAATTTAAAGAAGAAGACTATATAGAGCACAAGGAGCTTTATGAAAGTCTAAAAAAAGCTCAAAATCCCGACACTCTCTTTGTAGGATGTGCGGATTCTAGAGTGGTTCCTAGTCGAATCACAGGCACACTCCCTGGTGAGCTTTTTGTAGTGAGAAATGTAGGCAATATCATCCCTCCATTTACCAATAACAATGATTCCTATCTCTCTACAACATCAGCTATTGAATATGCTGTTGTGGTGCTAGGAGTGCAAAATATCATTATCTGTGGGCATAGCAATTGTGGAGCTTGTCAGGCTCTTTATGATGATAATCTTGGGAAAAATACAGAACATTTGCAAAAATGGATTGAACTCCTTGATCCTGTCAAAGAGCAAGTTGCCCTCCTCTCTCCCAAAAGCAAGGCTAGACGCACATGGTTAACAGAACAAATCAATATTGAAGTGCAAATTGATAATCTTCTTACTTATCCTTTTGTCAAAGAGAAATTTGATAATGGAGAACTTAAGATCTTTGGTTGGTATTATATAATTGAGACTGGAGAAATTATGAACTATGATTTAGAGAAGAAAAAATTTCGAGTCATTCAAAAAACAAAGGAGAAATAATGATACTTATGAGCGGACCCTGTGTGATTGAAAGCTATGACAATCTAGCCAAAATCGCCTCGATGTTAGAACCAATTGCTAAAAATCCAAAAATTGATTTTTATTTCAAATCAAGTTTTGATAAAGCCAATCGAACAAGTCTTGATAGCTATCGCGGACCTGGATTGCAAGAGGGGCTAAAAACACTGGAGAGAATCAAAAAAGAGTTTGGCTACAAACTCATCACCGATATTCACGAAAGCCACCAAGCCCAAGCACTCTCAGAAGTCGTAGATGTGATCCAAATCCCAGCTTTTTTGTGCCGACAAACCGACCTCATCGTCGCAGTTGCAAAGAGTGATAAAATCATCAATATCAAAAAGGGGCAGTTTATGAATCCCAAAGATATGAAACACAGCGTGCTAAAAGCAATCAAAACGCGTGGTGGAAGCTTGGCAAACTATGAAGAGAGCAAAAAATATGGGATATGGCTTACAGAGAGAGGAAGCACTTTTGGCTATGGCAATCTAGTTGTGGATATGAGAAGTCTAGAGATTATGAGAGAGTTTGCTCCTGTGATTTTTGATGCAACTCATAGCGTGCAAATGCCTGGAGCTGGAGATGGGAAAAGTGGAGGAGATAGTCGCTTTGTCCCTTCTCTCTCAAGAGCAGCTGCTGCTGTGGGGGTAGATGGATTCTTTATGGAAACCCACTTTGATCCAAGTATTGCACTCAGCGATGGACCCAATATGATAAAAACTCAAGAGTTAGAAAAGCTTGTCAATCAACTCTTAGCTATAGAAGAAATTTCAAAATAAGGAAAGATTATGCAAATCATCGAAGGAAAACTCAAGCTTGAAGGAAGCGAGAAAGTCGCAATCCTCTCAAGCCGATTTAATCACATCATCACAGATAGACTCATTGAGGGGGCAAAAGACTGCTTCTTGCGTCATGGAGGAGAAGAGAGCAATCTTTCTTTGATCCTTGCTCCTGGTGCGTATGAAATCCCTTTTGTGCTTCAAAGATTGCTTCAAAGCAAGAGTTATGATGGAGTTTGTTGTGTAGGAGCAATCATCCGTGGAGGAACACCGCATTTTGATTATGTTTCTGCTGAAGCTACAAAGGGAATTGCAAATATTGCTTTGCAATACAATCAAGCCGTAAGTTTTGGAGTTCTCACAACAGATAATATTGAGCAAGCTATCGAGAGAGCTGGAAGCAAAGCAGGGAACAAGGGCTTTGAAGCGATGAGCTCATTGATTGAGCTTATCAATCTCTACAAAAAGGTGTGATATGGCTACACGCACACAAGCTAGAGAAGCCGTAGTAAGTTTGCTTTATGCCTATGACAGTGGCAATGAAGAGATTACTAGCCTTGCTCCTGAAATCCTAGATGAGAAAAAAATCAAAAACAAACAGCAAGAATTTGCCCTCTCGCTTTTTAATGGGGTGTTAAAAAAACTCACAAATGTCGATGAGCAGGTCAGCAAACATCTCAAAGAGTGGGATATCCAAAGAATTGGTGGGATTGAGAGAGCGATTTTAAGACTTGGGGTTTATGAACTTTGTTTCACTTCTACTGATGCACCCATTGTCATCAATGAAGCCATAGAACTTGCTAAGCTTTATGGAAGCGATAATGCCCCAAGATTTATCAATGGGGTTTTAGATGCTATTGTTAAGGAGAGAAAATAATGCAACTCTGCCTAGCTCTTGATATGAGCTCAAGAGAAGAGAATCTTGCTTTGCTTAAGGAATTGAGAGATTTTGATATATGGGTAAAAGTAGGGCTTAGGAGTTTCATTCGTGATGGAAAAGAATTTTTGAATGAAATTAAAGCGATCAATCCCAATTTTAAAATCTTTTTGGATCTCAAACTCTATGATATCCCAAACACTATGGCAACAGCCACTCAAGAGTGTATTGCCCTAGGAGTAGATATGCTCACAATCCATGCAAGCTCAGGGATTGAAGGGATGAGGGCTGTAAGTGAAGTGGCAAAGAATAGCTCACTTCTTATCTTTGCAGTTACAGCTCTGACAAGCTTTGAAGATTGCACTTTTGCCTCCATCTACAACGCCACTATCGCCTCACATGCCAAAACTTTGGCACTTCTAGCACAAGAGGGAGGGTGTAATGGCGTAGTTTGTTCAGTGCTTGAGAGCAAAGAGATCAAATCTAGCACTTCACTTCTTACTCTCACTCCAGGCATTCGCTTTGAGGAAACCCCCACTCAAGATCAAAAGCGTGTTGCCACTCCAAAGGGAGCTAAAGAAGCTGGGGCAGATTTTATCGTAGTGGGTCGTCCAATCTATCAAGCACAAAACCCCAAAATCATCACAGAAAAAATCTTGGAAGAAATCAAATGAAAACCCCCATACTTCTAAAAACCACTCAAGAGCTTAAAAAATGGAGGGAGAGTATTACAGGAAGTTTGGGATTTGTGCCAACAATGGGGGCATTGCATGCAGGGCATCTAAGTTTGCTACAAGCCTCAAAAGCTCAAAACTCCCATACCCTTCTCTCTATCTTTGTCAATCCTACACAGTTTGGAGCCAATGAAGACTTTGGCAAATATCCTAGAACTCTTGAATCTGATATTGCACTAGCTCAGGGGGTGGATGCGATTTTTGCTCCAGAAATTTCAGAGATGTATCCAAACAAAGATGAGATCACACTCAATCCTCCCAAATCAATGGGCAGTGTCTATGAGGGTGCGATAAGAGAGGGGCATTTTGCTGGAGTATTGCAAGTGGTGCTTAAGCTTTTCAATCTCTCTTCTCCAACTCGAGCCTATTTTGGGAAAAAAGATGCCCAACAACTTTTGATTTTGCAAAAAATGTGCAAAGACTTTTTCCTCCCCCTAGAAATCGTGCCTTGTGAAATTGTGCGAGATACTGATGGTTTAGCTCTTAGCTCAAGAAATGTTTATCTAAGCAAAGAGGAGAGAGCCTTGGCACTGAGTATCCCTCAAACTCTGCAAAAAATCGCCTCTTTGATCGCTCAAGGAGAAAGTGATGTAGCAAAGCTTTATGATTTTGGAATGAATGAGTTAAAAGACTTGCAAGTAGATTATTTGGCATTTTGCAATCACAGCTTAGAGCCAATTAAGAGTATTATTCCCTCTCAAACCCTCATCCTACTCACATGCAAAGTAGGAAATACACGATTATTGGATAACTTATGGATATAAAAAAACTCTCTCTCTCACTCCTTGCTTCACTTCTGACACTTGGAGCTTATGAAAATATCGATGAAGCACTCAAAAATGGGATCACCAAAGGAAGTGTAGGAATCTATAGCGATTATTATGATCCCTTTGCCACAAGCATTGCAGATACTTTTGGCATGAAAGATGAGAGTTATGCTGCTTTGACAATGGAATTGCACTATCGCTCAGGTTTTTACAAAAATATGCGACTCTCTGTTGGTTTTGGTGCAGGTTTTGCACTTTGGCAATGGCACAAAGGAGATATCAATCTAGACTTTGATAGCTCAAACCCAATCTTGCTCAAAGATACATTTTTAGAATACTTTGATGGAGATACAAGCATTAAAGCTGGACGATTTTTTCTTAGCAATGAATGGGTGAGCAATCAAGTCGATGGCTTTTGGGTGAGAAATCGCTCACTAGAGAATCTTCTCTTAGAGATGTATTGGCTCTACTCTTATGGGGATGTAACTCCTACAAGTATGTCTGCTCTCACTCGCTACAACCCAAATTGGAGTGGATTAACTCATCTTGCTGCCAAATACAATCTCACCACAAAAGATTGGGAATTTTGGTCAAAACTCTACACAAGCTTTGCATATTCTGTCAATTATGTCTTAGGTGCAGAAAGTGGATTTGAGTATAAATTTGGCAAAAACAAAGTCGGAGTCGCCCTCAATGCTGCAGGAAGCTTTGAGTTTAGCAATGGTGCAAGTGGAGGAGATGGGGTCGATTTTGATATAAAAGCCTATGTTGAGGGGGCTGGACTTGAGTTTTCTCTAGGATATATCCAAACAGGAAAAGATAGTGGTTGGGGAAGCCTTAATCGTATCAACAAGACTATCTCTCCTCTAGGAGTAGGAAAAGTGCTTGATTCTGCTTTTGCATTGGATACAAGCGTGATTTATGTCAGACTTGGAGGGGAGTTTGATCGTGTCACACTAGGTTTGCTCTATGGTGTGGGACTCTTTGAATCCCCTCTTATTGGGGGACGCCATATCCAAAATGAAGTGGATTTTGCAATGGGTTTTAACTTTACAAACAATGTTTCAGCCTTCCTCAATGTTTATAACACTCACTTAAGCAATGATGCAATCCCTAATGTCATTCAAATCCAAGGAGGGATCAATCTCTCTTTCTAGGATTTTCTCCTAAGCTCACAAATCCCCTCACCCTTGGAGTGGTTTTATGCTAAAATCATCAAAAAACTTTCAAAAACTCTTTTGGGTTTAGGTCGTCCAAAGGGGTTATCTCAAGGACTGACATAATGAAAAAACTGCTTTTGGCTTTTGCTGTTTTTTGTAGCACACTTGGTGCAAATGAATCCTCAAACACAACTTCTCAATGGCAAAGCTATTTTGGGGTTGAAGGGGGAGTAGGGATTCTCGATATCGCTCCATTCTTTCTTTTTGGATACAACTCAGGATTGTTTGGTAATGAATATGGACTTAGGGGATTATCCTATGGAGTAGGAATCTTTGGGGGTTGGCAAAAATATACAAGTGAAAAAGTAGGAGTAAGAAATACTCTAGGCTTAAGAGTGTTTGGAACAAAAGATACGAAAGCAGGGAGTATCAAGAAAGCACTTTTTAGTGATGTGGAATTTGTCAATGAAACCAAAAGTTTGATTATCGATGTTGTCCCCTATTATGCCCTTGATGGACTATTTGATTTTGTCAGAAGTGGAGAAAATCGCTTTGGAATGAATCTTGGTTTTGCAGTTGATGTGCTTCATCTTTCTTTTTTAAAAGATCTTAAGGGGGTTGGTGCTGTTACCTTATCTGCAAGATTGGGATTCTATACGCAATTTAATTATAATGTGATTGAGCTTATTGCGACATCTCCACTTATTAGTGTTGGTGGTGGTAAGGTTTTTGCCTACAACTCCACCCTCACCCTCGGCTACAAATACCTTTTCTAGCCTTTCCCCCTCTTTGCATTTTTGACTTTTTCAGAATCATATATAAAATGATAATAACTATCATTTTATTGACAGAATAGAAAAAAATATGTAGAATAGAGAAAAAAATCAAGATTTTTCAAAGAGGACACAATGAAAAAAAATATCACCATTGCTCTTGCAGGACAGCCCAATGTGGGCAAAAGCTCTATCATCAACAAAATGAGTGGAGCAAATCTTAGGGTGGGAAACTTTACAGGCGTAACTGTTGAAAAAGCTTATGCAAATTTTGAATATCAAGACTACTCAATCACAGTGATTGATCTCCCTGGAACTTATTCACTCAATCAATACACTCAAGAAGAAAGAATCACGCAAGATTTTTTGCTCAATGAAGATTATGACATCATCCTTAATGTTGTAGATAGCACAAACTTAGAGCGAAATCTTGCACTCACAGCTCAAATCTTAGAACTTGAGAAAAAAACAATTGTTGCACTCAATATGAATGATGAAGCAATCAAAGAGGGAATTGAAATCAATGAAAAGCAACTTTCAAATATTTTGGGCGTAGCTATACTCAAAGTTACCTCATCAGATGCTCTAGATATCCAAAGACTCTTAGAGATGATTGTTGAGCTATACAAAAAACCTTTCTGTCCCTCCAAACGCACTTATACTGAGTGTATTGAAGAGGAGATAAAGATTCTTTGTGATCATCTTGTAAGCAAGCAATATCCATGCATCCAACAACTTCTTAGAGATGGAGTAATTCTAAACTATCGCAAACTTGCAATTTTACTTTTACAGCAAAATGAAGAAATCTATCAAATTCTCAGCACAAAGCCTTGCTGGGTAGAACTCACACCACTTCTAAGCAAAAGTATCAATCGTATTTGCTCAAATCTAGGCAATGAGAGCTTGGGGAGTATTTTTAAACTTGAGCATTATGCTTATGCCAAGGGAGCAAGTCTTGAGGTACAAAAGCAAAAGCCTCGCCCTATTGATAAAACACAAAAAATTGATAGCATTTTGCTCAACAAATATCTTGGAATCCCTATTTTTCTTTTTTTGATGTGGCTTTTGTTTCAAGCTACTTTTACTCTAGGTGCAATCCCAAAAGAGTGGATTGAGGGGGGATTTGAAGCGATTGGGGAGCTTGTAAGGGAACATATCGCTTCTGAAACTTTGGCATCTCTAATTTGTGATGGAATGATTGCTGGGGTAGGTGCAGTAGTGAGCTTCTTGCCTGATATTTTAATCCTCTTCCTTGGGATTGTCATCTTAGAGGGCAGTGGATATATGGCAAGGATTGCATTTTTGCTTGATGGATTCTTTCATCGATTTGGATTGCATGGCAAGAGTTTCATCCCACTTGTTACAGGCTTTGGGTGTAGTGTCCCAGCCTTTATGAGTACAAGAATGCTAAAAAGTCGTGGAGATAAAATGCTCACACTCTTTATCATCAACTTTATGAGTTGTGGAGCTAGACTTCCAGTCTATGTGCTTTTCATTGGTGCATTTTTCCCTCAAGAACACTCAGGAAACATTCTCTTTGGGATTTATATTTTTGGTGCATTAGTGGGACTTGTGATGGCAAAGATTCTTAAGCTCACAGCTTTTAAAGGAGTGGATGAACCATTTGTAATGGAGATGCCCAAATACCGCTTCCCCTCAGCCAAACTCATCATTTATAGTGTATGGAACAAAGCAAAAATGTATCTAAAAAAGGCAGGGACTTTCATCCTAGCAGCCTCAATGCTTATTTGGTTTTCTACCCAATATCCCAAACATCCAGAAATTGAAGAGAGATTTCAATCTCAAATCCAAACTTTAGAGCAAAAAGAGGGAAGCGAGGAGCAAATTGAAGAACTTGACCATCAAAAAGATGCTTTATTGCTAGAGAAAAGTTATTTGGGATATTTTGGGGAAGCCATTGCTCCTATTTTTGCCCCCTTTGATTTTGATTGGAAGCTCTCTGTTTCTCTTGTAAGTGGGCTTGCAGCAAAAGAAACAATGATTTCAACCATGGGAGTGCTTTATGCCCTTGGGGAAGATTTGGATGAAGAGAGCCAATCTCTTAGAAGCACACTTTCTAAAACTCTCTCTATCCCTACAGCAATTGCTTTTATTCTCTTTGTTATGTTTTACAACCCTTGCCTTGCAGCCACTATCGTTTTTGGTAAAGAGGCAGGAGGAAAAAAATACATCCTTTATCTTTTCTTGCTGACAACTGCCGTGGCTTATGGTTTTGCACTTCTAGGCTTTTATTTTGCAAAACTTTTTATATGATAGGGATTCCCCCTGTCATTTTCATCTTTTAAATTCTATTTTGGTAGTAAAATACAGGCTTTTTAATTTCATTAAATCAATAAGGTTATGTGATGTTTGGTATGGGATTTTTTGAGATCTGTATGGTCTTGATTGTCGCAATTATTTTTCTTGGCCCAGAAAAGCTTCCTAAAGCTATGGTGGATTTAGCAAAGTTTTTCAAAGCACTCAAAAAAACAATGGATGAAGCAAAATCCAGTCTTGATGAAGAGCTAAAACTTCAAGAACTCAAACAAGAAGCATTAGAATACAAAAATACTTTTACTAAGGGATTAGATTCAATCAAAAAAGATAGCGGCCTTGATGAATTTCACTCCATTCTTGATGATACTCCATCACTCAAACCTGAAGAAAAACATGCAATCCAAAACGAGCTCAATGCTCAAAGTCTAAAAGATAAAGAACAAAACCTTAAAGAACAAAACCTTAAAGAACAAAACATTTCCCTCTCTTCCACTCAAGAAATTGGCTACAAAAAGGAGCAATAATGCTAGAAGATTTCAAACCCCATATCCAAGAATTGCGCAAACGCCTCATCATTTCTTTTGTTGTCCTTGGCTTTGTTTTTATGATTTGCTTTTCTTTTTGGGAATATATTTTTGCACTCATTAAAGAACCCATTGAGCTAGCTTTTGCCCAAAATGTCAAGGGAGAGCTTGTCCAGCTCTCGCCTGCTGAGGGGGTTTTTACTGCGATGAAGGTGAGCTTTTTGAGTGCGATTGTGATTTCTCTGCCTGTGATTTTTTGGCAAATGTGGCTTTTTATTGCACCTGGACTTTATAAACATGAAAAAATGATTGTCATCCCTTTTGTGCTTTTTGCCACTGTGATGTTTTCTTTGGGAGCTGGATTTGCTTATTTTGTCGTTTTTCCTTTTATCATCAAATACATTCTTACTTTTGGAAATACTCAGTTTAGCTCAAGCATAAGCGTAGAGAGCTATGTAACATTTTTCACTCGTCTTATTCTTGGTTTTGGTTTAGCATTTGAGCTTCCTGTGATTAGCTATTTTCTTGGAAAAGTTGGATTAATCACTGATGCAACACTTAAGAGCTTTTTTAAGTATGCAGTGGTTATTATTTTTATCCTTGCTGCGATCTTGACACCCCCTGATATTCTCTCACAATTCCTCATGGCAATCCCTCTTATGGGACTCTATGGACTTTCTATCCTAATCCTAAGTTTTGTAAATCCCGCAAAACAAGAAGATGATGAGAAAGAAGAGGAGTAATGAGAGATCTCTACACCCAAAGCTATGATTACACTCTCCCTCCTCAAAACATAGCCTCTTTCCCAGCCTCTCCACGAGAGAGTGCAAAACTCCTAGTCTATCTTAGAAAAGAAGATAAAGTCATTCATAGTGATTTTTTTCACTTCTATGACTTTGTGCCAAAAGACTATCTTGTCGTTCTCAATGATACAAAAGTGATCAAAGCTCGGATGTATGGACATAAGTTTTTGGATGGAAAACTTGGAGGAAAGGTAGAGGTTCTCTATCATCGACATATCAAAGATTTTGATTTCTTAGTTCAAATCCGTGGAAAAGTAAGAAGTGGGACACAAATTCTTATTTCCTCACACTTTGGTCTTGAGGTTTTAGAGCTTCAAGATGAGGGGTTTAGGGTTGTGAGATTTTTTGAGGGATCAAGATATTTAAACCTAGCCGAAGTTCTTCAGAGGGTGCAAAGTATCGGACATGTTCCTTTACCCCCCTATATCAAAAGGGCAGATCAAGCAAGTGATGAGAATGAATATCAAAGTGTTTTTGCTCAAAATCTCGGAGCTGTGGCTGCTCCAACAGCTTCACTGCATTTTAGTGATATTGCCTTTCTCAAATCTCACTATCAACACTGCTTTGTAACCTTGCATGTAGGAGCTGGAACATTTTTGGGCGTAGAGAGTGAAATCATTAGCAATCATCAAATCCATACAGAAAGCTTTAGTATCACTCAAGATTCGTGGCAAAAAATTTCTAATGCCTCTCACACACTATGCATAGGAACAACTTCTGCACGAGTTGTAGAATATCTCTATCGCAATCCCCCCAACTTCTCAAACGCAATCTATGCTGGAGAATGTGATTTATTTCTCAATCCTCTCAATCCTCCCAAAAAGATAGATGCACTTCTTACCAACTTCCACCTCCCCAAATCTACGCTAATTATGCTTGTTAGCTCATTGGTTGGTAGAGAAAAATGCTTAGAGCTTTACAATCTTGCTATAAAAGAAAATTATCGTTTTTACTCTTATGGCGATGGGATGTTGATTTTATGAAACTCCATCAATATGCTTCACTGCTCCTACAATGGAATCAAACCCATAATCTCACAGGAGCAAAAAATCTTGATGAAATAGAAAAACATATTCAAGACTGCCTTTATCCCTTGGAGTTTATCTCGCCCTTTTCTTATGCTATTGATATTGGATCTGGTGCAGGCTTTCCTGCTATTCCTCTTGCAATCTCATTACCGCATTGTCATTTCTCTCTCACAGAACCCAGAATTAAGAGGGCAAGCTTTCTAAAAATGCTTTGTATAGAGTTGGAGCTTAAAAATGTAAGTGTATATCCTTCATTGATTCAAAAATGCCACTTCCCACAAAAGGCAGATCTTATCACAAGCAAAGCCGTTGCCTCTACTCCCATGCTTTTAGAGCTTGCCAAACCTTTTGTTGCAAACAATGTGTCTTATCTTTTCTACAAAGGCTCAAATCTCCTTAATGAAGGAGAGGAAATAAAGGAGAATGAGATTTTTTACTCAAAAAGAAATCAAGTTTATTTTTATCGGAGGTGCTTATGCTAAAAACTTTGATTGTCCTAGGGATTCTAGCTGGTCTTGTTTGGTTCTTTTTTCTCAAAAAGCGTCCTAACAAAAAAGTAGAAGAAACAATGGTGGAGTGCAACAGATGCGGGACTTTTGTAACACAAGAAGAATGTATTTGCTCTGAGGGGAAATATTACTGCTCACTTGAATGTCTCAAAAGAAGCCAACAATGAAAATCTTTGGCTTCCCCCCTATTGCTCATCCTAATTTCAAACAGATTTTTTCCATAGAGGATGTAAAAAATTCAAATGCAAATGAAGTGCTTTTCTTCAAAGACACGCTTACTCATTGCTTGGAGCTTGGTGCTTTCCTGCAAAAGAACAACACAAACTATGCAGTAGAAATCACAAGTGTTCAAAATTTTTTATTTTTCTCCAATCTAGGAGCAAAATACGCTCTAGTTCGCACCCTAGCTTCAACATACCAAAATCTTGCAAAAGAATATATGTTAGACATTTTGGTTTTGCAAATCATCAATCAGCAAGAAGAGATCTTAACTGTATCGGCTGAAGGAATTGATGGAGTGATTTTTGAGAATCTTCTTTTGTAAAAATAAGGAACATTTTTATTATCAAAATAGATTTTTTACTATAATTCCACCCCAAATCAACTAAAGGGGTTTTTATGAGTTCTTGCTGTCATTGTTCTAAGCCAAAAAACAAAGAAGTGGGATTTTTACTTTCTTTGATTTTTGGCTATTTTGCCTGTATCGCATTTTTGCATTTTGGATATTCTTGGGCATATTTAGGGCTTGCTCTTTTATATGTTGTTGCTGGAATCCCTGTTTTTAAGGGGAGTTTTAAAGATCTAAAAGACAAAGAATTTTTCACAGAAAATACTTTAATGCTCACTGCAACCCTCTCTGCTATTGGCATACAAGCATATTATGAAGCAGTAGCAGTGATGATCTTTTTGAGGATTGGAGAGTTTTTTGAAACTCTAGCACTTAAAAAATCAGAGCAGAACATCAAAGCTCTGCTAGATATTAGCCCTCATCTTGCAAGAAAAAAACAAGGAGATGAATGGATAGAAGTTTTGCCAGCAGAGCTAAAAAAGGGGGATATCGTCCTTGTGAGGGCTGGAGAAAAAATCCCTAGTGATGGAATCATCCTCAGAGGAGAGAGTGAGCTGGATTATCAGGCAATCAGTGGCGAGAGCCTGCCTGTTTATAAAAGAGAGGGTGAGGATATTTTGGGTGGAAGCATCAATCTTGTTTCTGCTTTGGAAATAGAGATTAGCACCCCTTATGATTGTAGCTCTATTGCTAGGCTTATTTCTCTAGTGCAAGAAGCCTCACAAAAGAAAAGCAAAGTCGAAAAGTTCATCACTTCTTTTGCAAAAATCTATACCCCAAGTGTATTTGCCCTTGCACTCTGTATCTCACTCTTGCCCCCTATATTGGGGATGGGGGAGTGGAAAGAGTGGATTTATCGCTCTTTGGTCGTGCTTATGGTGAGCTGTCCATGTGCTTTGGTTTTGAGCGTGCCTTTGGGATATTTTGGTGGGATTGGTGGAGCCTCAAAACGAGGGATATTGATTAAGGGTGGGAATTTTATTGAAGCTCTTGGAAAATTGGAAAAAATTTTCTTTGATAAAACAGGGACGCTCACTCAAGGAAAATTTGAAATTTCCTCCATTCATCCTATCTTAGGAGTAAGTGAGCAAGATTTGCTCTCTATGGCCTCATGTGCAGAACATCTCTCCTCTCATCCCATTGCTCAAGCTCTCAAATCCAATCATCTTGCACACTCCCCCTCTTCTCACCAACAAATCAATGGTATGGGGATGGTAGCACAATGCTGTGGAAGAGAGATACTTGCAGGAAATGCAAAATTGATGCAAAAGTATTCAATCCTATTTGAAGAAGTCAATGCTCAAGGAAGTGTAGTGTATATTGCCAAAGATAGAATCTATCAAGGATACATCCTTATTCAAGACAAGCCCCGAAGTGAAGCCAAACAAACTCTTCAAACTCTTAAAAGTATGGGGATAGAGATTGCCCTACTCTCTGGAGATAGCCAACAAAGTGTTGAGCAATTTGCCAAAAGAATGGGGATTGGGGAGTTTTTTGGGGGACTTTTGCCTCAAGAAAAACTAGAAAGATTTATAAAAACCAAGAAAAAATATAGTGCTTTTGTTGGCGATGGAATCAATGATGCCCCCACTCTATCAAACGCAGAAGTTGGGATCTCTCTAGGTGGAGCTGGGAGTGATTTGAGCAAGGAGAGTGCTGATGTGATTATTCTCAATGATGATTTGAGCAAAATCCCTCAAGCCATTACTTATGCAAAAAGAGTGCAAAACATCATCAAACAAAACATCGCATTTGCACTCATTGTTAAGGGACTTTTTGTGATTTTGGGTGCAATGGGTGTAGCAAATATGTGGGAGGCTGTGTTTGGGGATGTAGGTGTTTCCCTTCTTGCCTTACTGAATGCTATGAGAGTGCTAAGGGATTAGAGTATCCCTAGCTTCTGAAATACTGGAATCCATTCTTTGATTTTTTCTTCCTGCATTTTTAGCTCTTCTTTTGTTTGAGCCTCATTAAGCTCTTTGCCATCTTTGATGATATTTTCTTTTCGCGAGGAAAGAAGCTCATAAACATACTCGCTCCATTCTTTTTTTTCTTTGTTTAAATATGCATACAAAAAGAGCAGTTCAAAGCGGTTGAGTGCGATCCCTTCCCCAGTGAGAGGAGAAACAATATGGCGAATATAATCAGGAGTCTGCAAAGCTTGCTCTAGAATGTGTGCATTGAGTCTTTGAGTATATGGTTTGCTTGCTTTTGCAACCTCATCATCACAAGCAAGCTTGATGCAGTCCTTTGAGCTAAGTGCTATTAGGGATTCGATGAGTTCATTGTAAGCAACTTCTCTTTTGAGTTTTTGATCTAAGTGGGATTTGATCTCCCTAACTTCAATAGGATGATTATCTTTGAGAAGCTCAAAGATTGGGGCATAAAAATCTTGGTTGAGATTGAGAACTCCTCTTCGTGTGTTGAGAGTGTAGTTGATTTGCGAGTAGGGAATAGTAAGAACAATGCGAAGTTTTAGAAGCTCTTCTTGGCATTGAGGGGTGCTAAGTGGGATAGATCCTCTTACCCAATAATCGCTTCTAAAACTTGTTGCAAACATCAAATCTTTGAGCATTTCATAAATTGGGCGTGAGTGGCTAACTCTTGAGAGGATACCCCTCTCTTGATCTGAGAGCTGAATATTGCTCAAATGATCGCCAAAGCCTGCATAAGTTCCGAATTCAAGCTTTGCTTCCTCCATTTCTTTGCTAATTTCTAAGAAATTGAAAGCGACTTGATTCTCATTGAGAAGCTCGTGTGCAAGATAGGTATCATCCATTTTATTGAGTGTTTGGAGCATGGAGATGATTTGAGGATTTTTGATTGTTTCTGTGCTTGGCAATCTCATTAACTCTTCTACAAACTCTAGCCCTTCCCTTGTGCGAGTTGAACTGGGTTTGCCTGTTGGGGTTAGATAGATAGAGTAGGCACGGATTAACTCTCTGAGTGGAGAGATCGAAGCCCACCCTGCCTGAGTATTGTAGCTTAGCATCACAACTCCCCCATAGCGTAGCTTTTTGCTGATAAATTCTCTAATCTGCCCTCTTACCTTTGGCGACACCCAGCTGTAAATCCCATGCAACGCAATGAAATCAAATTGTGGAATATCACGCTTGATAAAATCTTCAAAACTATCATCAAAAACTTTTAGTGAGGTGTTAGAAATCTCACAAAGATGATGAGCAAAACTAGCTTGAGAAGGGTTAAAATCTGTCCCATACCACGAAACAGAAGGATTTGTAGCATTAAAATTGAGCGTAATCCCCTGTCCAAATCCCAATTCACAAGCGTTTCTAATCTTAGGTGGCATAAGTCTTTGAGCCAAAAAACAAAGGCTTATTCTCAATGGATTGAGTGTAGAGTAATACCCCTTGGTATAACTAATATCTGTAACATACCCTTGATTCCAACTATGCATTTTCTCTCCTTTTTATTCTTTTATCTCTAATTCTACCGGACAATGATCGCTTCCAAACACCTCAGGGTAGATTTTTGCACCAATTAGAGAATCTTGCAAACTCTTAGAGGCCAAAAAATAATCAATCCTCCACCCCGTATTGTTCTCTCGTGCCTTTCCCATATAACTCCACCAAGTATAAGCCCCCTCTAGCCCAGGATAAAAATATCTAAAAGTATCGATAAATCCACTCTGCAAAAGCTCGCCAAACTTTGCCCTCTCCTCATCAGTAAATCCTGCATTTTTGCGATTGGTTTTTGGATTTTTTAGATCAATCTCTGTGTGAGCGACATTGAGATCCCCACATACTATTACAGGCTTGGTTTTCTCCAAATTTTTTAGATACGCCCTAAAGTCATCTTCCCACTCCATTCGATACTCTAGCCTTGCAAGTTCTCGCTGAGAGTTTGGCGTATAGACTGTTACAAGATAGAAGCTCTCATATTCTGCACAGATGATTCTGCCCTCTTTGTCATGATGCTCTATCCCCATATCATAGCTCACGCTCAAAGGCTTAGTTTTGGAGAAAATTGCTACACCTGAGTAGCCTTTTTTCTCTGCTGAGTTCCAATACTCCTCATATCCTTTGAAATCAAAAGTAGCCTGATCTCTATGCATTTTGCTCTCTTGGATACAAAACACATCCGCATCCACACTCTCAAAAAAATCCATAAATCCTTTGTTCATACACGCTCTTAAACCATTAACATTCCACGAAATGAGTTTCATATTTGCTCCATTCACATAGATTAAACTCTGCATTTTACCCAAGAGGCTAGAGATTTGATAGAATCCCCACTTTAAAAATCAAAACCAAAAGAGAAATAATGCAATACTATTTAGACTTTATCAACTCAAAAGAAATTCAAAAATCCCAAATCTTCTCCTCCCTAAAATGCGATGAAGATGAGGCAAAAATCTTGCAATATATGGCAAAAGCCCTCCTAAACTCCGAGGTTGAGGTCATGGTGCTAAGCCTGATTGAAAATCTCTTTGGACTTAAAGGTGAGGCAACGCTCACTTATCTGCCAAAAATCAAAAATCTCTTAGAGCTTGGCTGGATCTCTCAAAGCAATTTCTCACGCCCTACCAACACCCTACTCCTTGAGCTCCTCAATGAAAATATTTATCTCACCCATAGTTTTTTAAGATTGCTTGAAGATGGCACGCTTGAAGTCAAACTTCCTCAAGCCTATCCCTACCAAGATCATCTTGAATACCTCAAAGACCAATTCCTAAAAATCGATCTCATCCAGCAAATCAATCACCTCAAACTCTCCTACAAGCTTGACTCCCCCTCCCTCTCCAGGATCCAATACCGCCTAAGCACCCTAGAGCAACAGATCAAATACCGCCTCAAACTCACTCAAACCCCGCTTGAAATCGTCTCTCTCATCAAAGATGCCGAGCTAAGCAATAAAGAGCAAACACTATTTTTTGCACTTCTTAAAGAGGAGTATTCAGGAGGAGAGGGGAATCTAAGAGAGATGAATGCTCTCATTGAACTCATCAGCGAGGATGAATATGACAAGATCAAAAACCGCTCTTTGCTTGATGAAAAAAGCAATTTGATTGAGAAAAATCTAGTGGATTATGATGAGATCCTCAACCCCTTTGGTGGGATTGCAAGGACATTTTTCATCAATGAAGAGATTTTGCAAAAGATCATCTACCCCAACAAAAAGAAGAAAAAGAGCAAAAACACCCTCACCAACCTCATCAAAGAGCAAGAAACCTTTGAAATCCTAGAGCCAAAAAAAGATCTGCAAGACATTGTCCTCTCTCCTAGCACCAGAGAGACACTTGAAGCCCTGCTTAAGCAAATGGATCCCAAAGTCCTCTCTCAACTCAAAGCCTGGGGGATCAAAGAGAAAAAAAGCGGAATTGAGAGCAAGATCATTTTCTATGGTTCAGCAGGTACTGGTAAAACCCTCACAGCCCTAGCTTTGGCTAAAAGTCTAAAAAAGCAGATTCTAAACTTTGACTGCTCCAAAATCCTCTCGATGTATGTAGGAGAGAGTGAGAAAAATGTGAGAAAAATCTTTGATAGCTATCGTGAAATCGCACAGAAAAGCAAAAGTGAGCCAATCTTGCTCCTAGATGAAGCCGATCAATTCCTTAGCTCAAGAAGCACAGGAGGCAGTGGAGCAGATAAAATGCATAACCAAATGCAAAATATTTTCTTAGAGCAGATTGAGAAATTTGATGGAATCCTCATTGCCACAACTAATTTGCTAGAAACGCTTGATAGTGCATTTTCAAGGAGATTTAACTACAAAATCGAGTTTAAACGCCCTAGCAAAGAGCAAAGAAAAGAGCTATGGAAGCTCCATCTCCCCAAAAATGCCAATTTCAAAGAAGATGAAGAAACCTTGCTAGAAAAACTCTCAAGCTTTGATCTAAGTGGAGGACAAATCGCTCTGGTAGTCAAAAACACAGCCTACAAAGTCGCTACAAGAGAGGATAACACCTTTTGCCTTGAAGACTTTAAACAAGAAATCACAAGAGAGAGGGATGGAAGCTTTGATGGGGAGAAGAGTATGGGGTTTCTTATCTAATCAAAAGAGAGATTGGAAAAAATGAGAGTTTTTTTGCTTGAGGATGATGAATTACTTTTTGAAATCCTTGAGGAATTTTTGCTTGAAAAAGGCTATTGTCTTAGGGCGTGTTGTGATGGATTGGAAGCTGAGGAGATTTTGCTTTCTGAGAAATTTGATCTCTTGCTTTTAGATGTCCAAGTCCCATCTTTGAGTGGTTTTGAATTGTTGCAAAATCTAAGAGCTTTACGAAACAAGACTCCTGCGATTTTTATCACAGCACTTGATAATTCAAAAGATCTTAAATATGCTTTTGAAATAGGGGGAGATGACTATATTAAAAAGCCTTTTGATTTGGATGAATTGGAGGCTAGAATAGAAAATATTAAAAGACTTTATCATTTTTCTTCGTTTATAGAAATCTCCAAAGATTGCACGCTAGATAGAGAAAATCTTATTTTGATCAAAGAGCAAGATACAATTCCTCTCACCCAAAAAGAAAGTCAGATTTTGCAATATTTTCTTAATCATCCCAATCAAATTATCAGTATAGAAGAAATGATTGCAAATATTTGGAGTTACCAATCTATGCCAAGTGAAAATACTTTGCGAAGCTATATAAAGAATCTAAGAAAATATCTCGGATTTGAGAGGATTGAGAATATTAAAGGAGTGGGTTATCGTTTTAAAAGAATATGAAAGAAACGCCCTTTTTCGCTTCTTGGGAGTTTATCTTTGTAGTTCAATTTTGATTTTGGGCGTGATTGCATTTTTGGTCTTCTCCGTTCAGAAAACACAAATTTATGAAAACATTCATAATCAAATGATGCTCAAAGGCTCACAAATTGCCCAAATGATAATCTCAAGACAAATGAATGGAGAGAGTGAGTTAGATGAAAAGTTTTTACAAAATTTGCAAGAAGAGCATTGGCAATTCTCTCTCTTTGATTCACAAAAAAAACGATTGTATGGGGAACTTCATTTTATAAAAATGGAGCAGAAGTTTTTTGTCAAAAATGGGGTAGCGTATTATTTGGATATGGGGGCATTTGGACATTTGGGGGTTGAATGGATTTTGATTAGTAAGGATTTTTCCTATGAGATATACTCTTTGCTTTATTCTATTGGGATAATTGCTCTTGCTTGTTTGATTGTTTTAATCTGTTGCGGATTTATTCTGGGAAAAATGTTTTTAAAACCCATTCGTGATGGCATCACTTATCTTGATCATTTCATCAAAGATGTTACCCATGAGCTCAATACACCTATTTCTGCATTGATAATGAGTGTCAATTCACTCAAAACTGGAGTGAGTGAGAACAAAATCTCAAGAATCCAAAAAGCCTGTAGGAGAATACATTTTTTATACAGCAACCTTACTTTTTTATTTTTGGGTGAAGTGAGAGAGGTGAGAGAAAATATCGATTTTGTTGGATTATTGAAAGCTCGTCTTGAAATGTTTGAGGAGCATTATAAAGAAAAAAATATCTCTTTGGAGGTTGAGAGTGTCCAAAAACTTATGATAAATGCTGATTGCGAGGCTCTAACGCGTTTGATTGATAATCTTTTGAGCAATGCGATCAAATATAATTTTCCCAATGGAAGAATATTGATTTCTCTCACTCCAAAAAGCTTAAAAATCAAAAATACAGGTAATCCCATTCCCCAGCACCTTATTCCCTCACTCAAGCAACGCTATGTCAGGAATAGTTCTAAAGGCTATGGTATCGGATTGGATATTGTCAGTAAAGTGGCTCATAGCTATGATTGGGAGATTTGTATTTATACGCAGAATCATCTTAATGTTTTTGAGATTGTTTTTTAGATTCCACACTTATTCCACACAACATTTCTAAAATACTCTTTGAATTTTAATTTAAGGAGTTAAGCATGAAAAAATTAGCTTTTGCTTTATTAGCATTGCTGTTCTCAAGTTTTGTATTTGCACAGAGTGGAAAAGTGGGAGGAATGGAGATTGAGTATTCAACCAAAAAACCCCTAAGTAGTGGAGGCAATGATTTTATCATCACCCTCAAAAAAGATGGCAAGTTGCTTAAAGGAGCAAATATCACGCTCAAAGCCATTATGCCTCCAATGCCAAATATGCCTAAGATGGATTTTGAAGCCAAAGCACAAGAGAGTGATGAAGGGTATATCGCTCAAGTGCATTTCCCCCATGGAGGAACTTGGCAACTTAGATTTATCATTGAAATTGATGGCAAAAAATACACTTATAAAAGCAGTGTAGATTTTTAGGATTCAGTGATGAAATCTTTCTCTTTTTTATTTTTTCTTTTGTGCTCTTTTTTGGGAGCACAAAGTTTTGATGTGGCTATTTCAAAAGCAATGCAAAACAATAGTAAAATCAAAGCTTTGCAAATTCAGATTGAAAAATTAGAAGATGAAGCTAGGATTGCTAGAAAATGGGATAATCCCAATATCGCCCTAGGATATAACGCCCTCTATCCCAATGATCCAAGTTACCGAGATGATGCAATGCAGAGTATCTCAATCTCTTTGGCTCAAAAATTTGATTTGTTTGCAAAAAAACCAATAGAGAGCCAAAAAATTTCATTGCAAAGGCAGATAAAAATCTTAGAGCTTAAAGCTTTTCAAAAAAGTCTCATTAAAGAGATAAAAATCAGAATAATTAAGAGTAATCAAGATAAAAAGAGGATAGCAATCCTTAAATCCACGCTTGATAATATTGCTCTTTTTAAAAGTCAGATTGATTCAAATTCAAGTGATTTTTTGCTTGATGAGATTTATAAAATGGAAATCTTAGAGACAAAAATCAAACTCAAACTCACCCAATTTTTGCAGAATCAAAAAGAGCAAATCATTGAGTTTAATGAAATAACTTTTCAAGAAAATCAAGACATAGATTTTAATCCTACTTTTAAAAAAGTTTGGAGTAAGGATTATTATAAGTTTAGCTATGAGCTATTAGCTCAAAAATACAAAGAGCAAATAGAAGAAGAAAATATCGCTTTGGCTAAACGCTCTTTTTTTAGTGATCCAACTTTGAATCTAGGATATTTTCATCGCAAAAATCATCAAGATTTTCTCTCTTTTGGAGTTTCTTTTTCTCTACCAATCTATGGCAAAGAAGTTTTGAGTTTGCAAAAAGCACACAAGCAATCTCAAATCACAAAAAATACAACTTTAGAGATAGAAAATAAAATCAAATCAAAAATCAAAAAGCTTCAAAACACTTTGGAGAAAAAAGGAGAGGAGCTTGTTTTAATCGAATCAAAACTCCTTCCTAATGCAAAAAAACTTCTCACTTTGTATCAAAAAAATATCTCAAGCTCCAAATCCGCAATGGGGGCATATCATCAAGCTCTCAATGATTTGTTAGAAGCAGAGTTGTTGAGGATTGATGTCAAAGGAGGGATTTGGATAACTTTGTGTGAGCTTGAAAGTATAGGAGAAGAGAGATGAAAAAAATTTTTATTTTAGTTTTATTGATAGAGATTCTATCAGCAGAATTTTATGCCAAAAGCATTAAAGTTGAAAAAGTAAAAATTTCACAAGAGAGGAAATACTATGGAAGAATTGCTTTGAATGAAGAGAGTATTTCTGTATTTAACCTCAGAGTAGATGGGTTTGTTGAAGATATAAAAGTTTCAAACTCTTATCAAAAGATAGAAAAAGGCAGTGAGCTTTTCTCAATTTACTCTCCAGAATTGCTCCAAGCTCAAAATGAATACATCAATGCCCTCAAATACAAAAGCAATATTGTTGCGACCAAAGAGAAGCTTTTGCTTTTGGGTGTAGATGAGAGATTGATAAAAAAAATAAAAAAAGAGAAAAAGCCCTTAAAAGTCGTGCCATTTTTTTCAAAAAATCAAGGTTTGGTGTATGAAAAAAATATCTCTGAAGGGCAATATATTAAAAAAGGGGAGAGTGTTTATAAGATTGTTGATTTAAGCTCTGTGTGGTTTATCGCTCAAATCCCACAAGAAGAGTTTGCTTTTCTTTCAAAACCCCTAAATTCAAGCATTGAGATTTTGGGAATCAATCAAAAATTCCAAGCTCAATTTTTGCAGATTATCCCCACAATCAACCCTTCAAGCAAACTTCTTGAAGCAAGGTTTTTACTCAAAAATCCAAATCTTGAACTCTTTGAAAATCTCTTTGGAATCATTACCCTCTCTCATCCAAGTAAAGAAGTGCTTTTTGTGCCAAAAGAGTGTGTGCTTTTAAGGGACAATAAACTCTATGTCTTTAAAAAAGATGAAGAAGGAAAGTTTGCTCCTCAAGAGATTGAAGCATTAAGCTTAAATGCAGGGTATGAAATCCTATCTGGGATAGAGGAGGGAGATGAGATTGCACAAAATGCTCTTTTTATCCTTGATTCTGATGCTCAAGTCAATGGGGAATATGAGTGATGATTGGCAAGATTATAGAGCTTTCTGTAAAATTTAAATTCTTTGTCTTAGGGGTTTTCTTTTTCTTGATTTTGGGTTCAATTTGGGCAATTAGAGAAACCCCCGTTGATGCTCTTCCAGACCTTAGTCCTGTTCAAGTCATTTTGCAAATTGATTATGAAGGACAATCTCCTAAGGTAATCGATGAGCAAGTGAGCTTTTTGCTAACCTCTTCTCTTATGAGTGTTCCAAGAGTTGAAGTTGTGCGAGGAATGAGTAGTTATGGAAAAGGATTGGTATATGTAATTTTTGAAGATGGCACAGATATTTATTGGGCAAATTCTAGAATCTTGGAAAAAATTACCTCTATTCTGCCTATGCTTCCTAAGGATGCAAAAATCAATTTGGGAACGGATTCTTCAGGGATAGGCTGGGCATTTATGTATGCCCTAAGCTCTAAGACAAAAACCCTTCAAGAACTTAAAGTTTTGCAGGATTTTTACTTCAAAAACAATCTTTTAGGAGTTGATGGAGTAAGCGAGATTGCAAGTGTAGGAGGATTTGAGAAAAATTATGAAGTAACGCTCAATCAAGAAAAATTGATTGAATATGACATTGGTTTTGATGAGATTATCCAAAAAATCAGAAAATCCAACAATGATAGTGGGGGAGGGGTTATTTATCAAGGAGGATTTGAGAAAATTCTTAGTGTTTCTGGTTATCTCAAAAATATAGAAGATATTGAAAATATTGAGATTAGAAATTTCAATGGAATCCCTCTTAAGCTCTCTGATATTGCCAAAGTCAATCTCACCCCTGCCCCAAGAAGAGGAGTGGCTGAACTCAATGGAGAGGGAGAAGTTGTAGGTGGAGTGGTGGTGGTAAGGTATGGAGCAGATACTTTCAAGGTAATTAGAGCAGTTAAGAAAAGATTGGAACAAATTGCAAAAGAGAATCCCCAAATTCAAATCTCTCCGGTATATGATCGAAGTGAGTTTATAGAAGAGGCAATTGATAATCTTTGGCATACTTTGGTTGAGGAGTGTTTAATCGTTCTTTTTGTGGTTGCGATTTTTTTGCTTCATATAAGAAGTGCTTTTATTATCGTCATTACACTTCCATTATGTGTAGCATTGAGTTTTTTGCTTATGAAGCTTTTTGGGATTAGTTCAAATATTATGAGCTTAGGGGGAATTGCCATTGCCATTGGAGCAATGGTAGATGCTTCAATTGTTATGGTAGAAAATGCTCACAAGCATCTTTTATCTCTTCCTATGTCTCACTCAAAAGAAGATAGAGTCAAGGCGATTATGAGGGCTTCTAAGCAGGTGGGAGGAGCTGTATTTTTCGCCCTAATGATTATAGTTATTTCTTTTTTGCCTATTTTTGGATTAAGCGGACAAGAATCTAAACTCTTCTCTCCTTTGGCTTATACCAAAACTTTTGCGATGCTTTTGGGGGCAATCCTCTCTATTACACTTGTGCCAATTTTGATGATTTATTTTCTCAAAGGTAAAATTATTGATGAAGAAAAAAATCCTATCAATAGATTTTTTATTTTTTTATATACGCCAATCCTTAAGATAATTTTCAAGATTAAATACATTTTTTTGCTTGTCTGCTTTGGTGGCATCGTCTATATGGGGTATCTCTATACCAAACAAAAATGGGAATTTATGCCCCCACTTGATGAAGGGGTGATGATGTATATGCCTGTTACAAATTATGGTATTAACATCCAAACATCAAAAGAATTTCTGCTTCAGAGCAACGCAATCCTTAAGCAATTCCCAGAAGTGGAAAGTGTTTTTGGAAAAGTAGGGAGTGCCAATACCCCTACAGATCCCGCACCTCTTTCGATGATAGAAACTTTTATCACTTTCAAAGACAAATCACAATGGAGAGAGGGAATGACAACTCAAAAATTACGCAATGAGTTTGAAAAAGCTATTCAGATTAAGGGGCTTACTAATTCTTGGACTTACCCTATCAAAGGAAGGATAGATATGCTTCTAACTGGGATTCGCACCCCTTTGGGAATCAAAGTTTTTGGGAGTGATTATGATAGGATTCAGGCAATCTCATCTAAAATCGAAGAAAAATTAAGAGGGTATGATGGAACACTTTCTGTATTTGCAGAAAGAAGTAATCGAGGTTATTTTTTGGACATTGTTCTCAAAGATGAGAAACTTGCTCAATATGGCTTAAGCAAAGAGGATGTTTTGAGTTTTATCTCTCAAGGAGTGGGAGGGACAAAAATCTCAACAATCCTTAATGGTGTGGAGAGGTATGGATTGAGTGTGAGATTTGAAGAAAAGCAACGCAAGGATTTAGAAGCAATCAAGAGTCTCTACATCAAAACAAAATTTGGATTTACCCCACTTTATGTATTGGCAGACATTTCCTATCAAGAATCAGCCCTTGAATTTAAAAATGAGGGAGGGTTGAAAGTAAATTTTATCTATATTACCCCCAAAGATTCCATAACCTCAGATACCTACAAGCAAGAAGCAAGAAAAATACTTCAAGATTTGCAGATGCCTAGTGGATATTATTATGAGTTTTCAGGGGAGAGTGAGTATCTTGAAAAATCTTTGCAAAAAATGCAAGTGATTATCCCTATCACTCTTTTGCTTATCTTTGTTTTGATTCTTTTGGCTTTGAAAAACTTTGTTTATAGCTTGATTGTTTTTTTCACGCTTCCTTTTGCGATTTTAGGAGGGCTATTGACAATTGATTGGCTTGGATACAATCTAAGTATCGCTGTGGTTGTGGGATTTTTGGCGTTGCTAGGAGTGGCAACAGAGACGGCGATTGTGATGATTATCTATCTTGATGAATCAATGAAGAAAAATACAAATCAAACTCTTAAAGAAAGAGTAATTGATGGGGCAAGTAAAAGGGTGCGACCCAAACTTATGACAACGCTCTCTTTGGTGCTCTCTCTTGTGCCTATTATGTTTAATGAAGGAATTGGAAGCGAAGTGATGAAAAGAGTATCAGCCCCAATGCTTGGAGGGATTGTCAGCTCAATGATTCTGACACTTTTTATCATCCCTATTTGTGTGTATCTCTATGAAAAAAGCTTTGTGAGAAGATAGGGGGGGGGGGGGATTAGATCTTGTATTCTTTTGAGAGAGTGATGTAATGCTTTGCAGATTTACCAATAAATCTTACTTCTTCCTCACTTAGCTCTCTTACAAGCTTTGCAGGATTTCCCATAATCAAAGAGCGTGGAGGGAAAGTCTTGTTTTTGGTAATAAGTGAGTTTGCCCCAATAATGCTTTGAGAGCCAATCACTGCTCCATCCATCACAATGCTTCCCATCCCCACAAGCACCTCATCGCCAATCTCACAAGCGTGGATAATACAGCGATGCCCCACAGTGACATTTTTTCCGATTTTCACATTTCCTGCTCCATCGTGAGGGTGATCTACATGCAGATTGCTCAGCTCTTGGATATTACTCCCCTCATCGATAGAGATACTGTTGAGATCTGCTCGGATCACGCTCCCAAACCAGATACTACAATCTTTGGCGATCTTCACATCTCCGATGATTGCGGTCTGAGGGAAAAGGATGGCTTGGGGGTGGATGTGGGGGGTCTTGTCTTGGAAAGGCAGGATGAGAGAGTTCATAAGAATCCTTTTGGTAAAATATGATAGATTAGATATTATAATCACTTAAGCTTAGAGATGGAGAAATTTATGCTCAAAAAATCAGTTTTAAGCCTTTGTTTGTTTGGAGGGGGAGAAGTGGTGTGGGGGCTTTCTTCAGAGTGGGAGGGGAGAAATAAGGAATCTTCGGCTGTTTTAAGTGGTGGAGCTAGTCAAACGGTGATTCTAAAAAGAGATTCGAGTCTCCCAACTAGTAGAGGAAACAATTTTAAGCTTTATGATTTCATTTACTCTACCTCAGGCACAGGTTCTTCCTCTCTCACGCTTCAAAAAGATCCCAATATGCCAAGCACAAGCACGAAAAGGGATATGCAACTTTATGTGAAAGGCACAGTTGAGGCTAGAAGCAATAGTCATCTAACCCTACAACTTGATAGCAAAGGAATTGATGGAGGGCTTTTAATCCATGGTGGATCACTTTATGCCAATGGGGGCACCATTACTATCAAAAGTGTCAAGATCATTTCTGTGGCTGATACTAGTGGGGGGCAAATCCGTATCGGCAATTCGGGGAAAGTTGAGATTAGTGATGTGGATCGCTTCAGGATGGATTCTGAAAATCGAGCAGGTATCTTAAATGAAGGGGGAGAATTTATTCTCCATGGGAATCTAGATAATTATCTCAGTTCGAGCACTAGCCGTTCTTATGTTGGCTCTGGATTTGTCTATCATAAATCTGGGACAACAACTATCAAAGGAGATGTGAATAACACAGGATCTAAAACATTTGGAGGTTCTAGCAATGTGGATCACTCTAAAATCAGAGTTGAGAATGGGGTTTTTAGGGTTGAGGGAAATTTTTTGAATGGTGGTGGGAAAAATACTACCGATGGAACCTATGCAAGAGGAATCTTAGAGATCACAGGGGGGAGGGTAGAAATCACAGGCAATCTTCAAAGCCGAATCGATTCTCCTGATCCCAATCACGCTCACTCTCAAATCGTCCTAAGTGGTAGTGCGATACTTACTGCAAACTCTATAGAAAACAAGGCTGGAAGCGACATCACCCTCAGCAATGCCTCACAGATCAATACCACCACAAGCTTCACTTCCGATGGTTTGGTGCATTTCGTAGGCGAGGGGAGTGGATTTGGGAAAATCTCTGGAGGGAGTATCGCACTTGCTGGAGAAGAGAGATACAGTATCACTAGTGCTTTTGCCCCAACTGCCAATCTCAGATACCTCATCATCGAGGGCACTTCAGTGAGCGGGGTGAGTGAGGGTGCGATAACTCTTTTGGACGCAAGTGGATCCCCCGCAGACCGCTACAAAGCCAAGCTAGAAAAAGAAACCAATCAAGGCGAAAAATACTACATCACTCTTGAAAAGATCGGAGGTAGCACAGGGGGCGGTGGCGGAAGTGGAGGAGGAAGCACAGGGGGAGGAAGTGGTGGAAACACAGGAAGTGGTGGAGGGAATGGGGGTAATACTGGGGGAGGGGGCAACACAGGAAATGGAGGGGGTAGCACAGGTGGTGGAGATGATAGCAGTGAGGGGGGCAATGATAATCCCACACCTCCTAAGTCTGACAAAGACATCATCTCTTCTGCTCTAGACTCTCGCTATCTCATCCTCACCCAAAAGGATCTAGACCAAGCCACAGAGACGATCAAATCCCAAATCGATTCTTTGCAAAGCAAGTCAAGATTTTTGGATGTCTCGATGCATTTTTGGACAGTGAGTATGCACCAAGCCCCTACCCAAGCCCTCACTAAGGTTGAGCTTGCCTATGATTCTACTCTCTCTCCTTTCTCTCCCCAACAAGACATCCCCACGCCTTTGTTTGAAGAAAAAAGAGATGAAATCTTTGTCAATGCCCTTGTAGGCTACGAGGGGGATGGAGAGGGTGGAGGGCTAAGCTATGGGCTAAATGCTGGATACAACCACAGGGGAGAGAGTGGGGTCTTTGGGGTTTATGGACTGATCAAAAAGACAGGCTATGGCTCAACCCTTAGCTCTTCGGATTCTTTGCAGTGGGAAGTGGGGGCTTATGGGAGGGTGTTTTTGCCTCAAGAGTGGGAGATGGATATTCTTGGATTCTACTCCAACACTCACACAAGCTACAATCGAGATTTCTCTATCAACTCCACACTCCAAAAGCAAGATGGAGCTTATGGCTTAGAAAATATTGATTTGCATTTGAGATTGGGTCATCGCTTTGAGCTAGAGGATGGGAATTCTCTCAAGCCTTATTTTGGAGTGGCTCTTGATTATTATATCTCTCCTGCATACTCTGAGAGTGGGGAGCTTCCTTTGTATCGGCATCACTATGAGGGGCTTGGGGGCTATGGTATCGCGGGATTGGAGTATCGCAAATACTTCTTGCGATCTAGTCTTTTCTTTGCCACAGAGGTTGTGGCAGGGTCTTCACTCTGTGGGAGTGACTATCGTGTGCGACTAGGGGAGAATCCTCAAAACACCATCACCTATGATCGCGGACTTGATCTGATGCTCAATGCATTTGTAGGAGCAGATTTTGCCCTCACAGAGTCTCTAGATCTCAATGTGTTCATCAAGACCCAATACGCCTATCCTAGCTCTTATATGGTGGATGGGAATGTGGGATTGAGGTTTTTGTTTTAGGGGGGGGGGTTGAGAATTTTTGTATAATTGAGGTTTTTTAAGGAGTGCAAATGAAACCCATCATCATCGCAGGCAATGGCCCCTCACTCGCTCAGATCGACTACACAAGACTCCCCAAAGATTTTGATGTCTTTCGGTGCAATCAATTTTATTTTGAAGATAAATATTTTTTGGGAAAGAAAATTAAGGGGGTGTTTTTTAATTCCAATATTATCAAGGAGCAAATTTTTACACTTTTACAAATAGAAACAAATAATGAATACGACATTGACAGGATATATTGTCGTCCTAGACTAGATAATGGCGAGATTAGAATTGATGATAAAAAGATTTCCGAAGTCTTTCCTTTTGTCCTAAATACCTATGATTTTCTTATAAAACAAAATGATTATTCAAAACTTGAATTTTCATATCGATATTTTTATGATCAATATCCAACAATG
>DXDJ01000045.1 GCA_019115525.1 Candidatus Helicobacter avistercoris
GTTTAACCTACTTTTTATTTTGATAGGAAAAAACAAATGAGAAAGATTGTTTTGTGCGTATTGCTGATTACACATGGATTTGGTGTAGGCTTTGTAGATAAGCTTTTTATGAGTAATGAAGAGATTGCTATGGCTGAGAAAATTGAAGCTGAGAAAGCTAAACGCACAAAACATTTCTTTGGAATCGAGGGTGGAGTAGGTTACTATGACTATGTTTTTTCTCCACTAGTAGCGATCAACCCTTTTATTCTTGGAATCACCAATGCAGCAACATTGGGATATTCTATTGGAATCTTGGGAGGATTTCAACGCTACGATTCTGAAAAAATAGGGGTTCGTTATACCTTTGGTGTGAAGTTTGATTGGGGATATGATATGGGTCGATTTGGTGGAGGAAATAAAGCTGATTATAAGGGGAATGATTTTTATATTTTGGGGATTTTTTACCATGCAATTGATGGACTATTTGATTTTGTTAAAACAAATGATAATAGATTTGGAATGAATATAGGAATGTCTTTTGATCTAAATATGAATTACAGCAAAAATAAAAAAGAAGGCAATAAGTCAATCGGGGGAGGTGGAGTTATAATGAGATTTAGAACAGGATTTTATACTCAAGTGGAAGATAATATATTTGATTGTGTTTTTAGTCTTCCTCTTGTTGGTGTAGGCTTTGTAGATCTTATGATGCCTGCTGCTATAACTCTTGGCTATAAGCGTTTATTTTGATCTCTATTCTAGGATCTGATTTTTATCCACTATGACTAGAAGATTTGTTGAGATATTAGTTTTATTTCCACAAAAGAGTTTCAAAAAACATCTATAATTCCAGCTTTTTATATTTTTTCATAAAAAGGATTTTTATGAAAATTTTGATTGGATTATGTGTTTTTGTAGTTTTGTATGCTCAACCCTCATTTTCAAAATCAAAAAAGATTCTCAAAGAGATTTACTCCAAACATCAAAAAACCTTTTATTGCAATATTCCCTATATTTATAAAGGCAATCAAACAATCTTGCAAAATGATGGAAGCTACACCCCAAGAAATCCCACGACTGGCAAAGGAAAGTCCAATGTAAGGACTCAGCGTATTGAGTGGGAGCATATTATGCCTGCTGAAAACTTTGGACGACACTTGCCATGCTGGAGAGAGGGAGGGAGAAAGGCGTGTAAACCAGATCTAACTTTTGCAAAAATGGAGGCAGATATGCACAATCTTGTTCCTAGCATTGGTGAGCTTAATGCAGATAGGAGCAATTTCCGCTACGCTCAAGAAGAAAAGAATATGAAATTTGATCAATATGGGAAGTGTAGGTTTTATGTAGATTTCAAAAACAAAAGAGCTTATCCAAGAGATGAGATTAAGGGGGATATCGCTAGAGTTTATCTATATATGAGTAAGACTTATCATATCAATTTAAGCAAATATGAAAAAAGATTGATGCAGGTATGGGACAAACTTGATCCAATCAGTGAGTGGGAGATAGAGAAAAATAAATTGATAGAAAAATATCAAAAATAGCGAGGGGAAAGCCCCCAAAGGAGCTTATCTATCCTTGATGCCAAGAGTAGCGATAAGCTTTGAGTATCGCTCATATTGAGTTTTCTTAAGATACTTGAGCAATCCTCTTCTTTGACCTACAAGCTTTAGAAGTCCCAATCGACTTGAATGATCTTTTGGGTTTGCTTTAAGATGTTCTGTAAGAGTAGAAATTCGATCGCTTAGAAGAGCGATTTGAACTTCGCTTGAACCTGTATCTTTAGAATCTCTGGCAAACTTAGAAATAATTTCTTGTTTTTTCGCCATATCTTGAGCCATATTGACCTCCTAGATTGGTATAGTTTTTTCAAACACAAAGTTTGAAGGTGAGATTTTACACCAAAAACACTCCAAAACCCCATAAAAAGAATGTAAAATTTTGAGTTTTTTCAATCAAGCATTTTTGTAAGCAAGGGAAATCGTTGGCAGCCAATAAACAAATCCTCAAAAAATTTCAGCAGATTCTATCTTCAGCTTTTGGATCAAAAGATATTAGTGTTGTATTTTTTGTTGTTGCAATTTTGACAATTATTATTGTCCCACTCCCTAGTTTTATGCTTGATGGGATGCTTTCGCTCTCTCTTGCACTTTCAATTTTGATCATCCTTATTGGACTTTATATTAAGAAGCCCACAGATTTTTCTGCTTTTCCAACTTTGCTTTTGCTTGTAACGCTTTATCGGCTTGCACTCAATATTGCTACAACAAGGATGATTTTGAGTGAGGGATACAAAGGTCCAGAGGCTGTAAGCAGTATCATTACAGCTTTTGGAGAATTTGTAATTGGTGGAAACTATGTGATAGGGGTAATTATCTTTTGTATCCTTGTTTTAGTTAATCTTATGGTTGTAACTAATGGTTCTACTCGTGTTACAGAAGTCAAAGCAAGATTCCAACTTGACTCACTCCCTGGAAAACAAATGGCAATTGATGCAGATATGAATGCAGGACTTATTGATGAGCATGAGGCAAAAAGACGAAGAGATGCACTAGCTCAAGAAGCGGATTTTTATGGAGCTATGGATGGAGCAAGTAAGTTTGTAAAAGGGGATGCTATTGCAGGGATTATTATCACCGTTGTGAATATCTTGGGTGGCTTTTTAATCGGAATGATTGAATACAATATGAGCTTTTCAGATAGTTTGCAAACTTTTACAATTTTGACAATTGGTGATGGACTTGTAGGACAGATCCCAGCACTTATCGTATCTACCGCAACTGGAATTATCATCACTAGAAGCACAAAAGGAGAGGATGATAATTTTGCAAAAGATTTGGTTGAGCAATTAGTCGATAATCAAAAAATCGTTACGATTTTGGGTGCAATCCTCTTTGTAACCGCACTTATTCCTAGTTTTCCTCATGGCTCTTTGATTTTCTTGAGTTTTGTATTTTTTGCCCTTGCTTATTTGATGGGAGAGGGGGAGAAAAAAAGTATTTTTGCCTTTTTGGGCAGTGTATTTAAAAAGAAAGAAGAAGAGTTTGTTCCTGCTGAGCAAAAACCCATCGATATCGCCTCTCATTCTGCACCTGCTCGACCTCAAAAAAGTGAAGAAGAAATCGAGAGAGAAGAAGAGGCGATCATCAATGATGTGCTTAAAGTGGAAGTCTTGGAGCTTTTTTTGGGATACCAGCTTATCAAACTTGCAGATGTGAAGCAAAATGGGGATTTGATTGAAAGAATTAGAGGGATTAGAAAGAAAATTGCCTCAGATTTTGGATTTTTGGTGCCAAAGATTAGAATCAAAGACAATCTCCAGCTCTCTCCTACACATTATGAATTTTTCCTAAAGGGAGTAAAAATCGGAGAGGGTGATGTGATGCCTGATCATTTTTTGGCGATGGATACGGGGTATGTTGGCTCTCAGATTGAGGGGATACCCACAAAAGAGCCAGCATTTGGTATGGATGCACTTTGGATTGAGGCAAAAGACAAGGAAGAAGCAATCATCCAAGGCTACACTATCATTGATCCCTCTACGGTTATTTCAACTCATATTTCAGAGCTTATCAAGCAATATGCTCCAGAATTTATTACAAAAGATGAAGTCAAAAAACTTCTTAATCGCCTTAATGATGTTTATCCTGCAATTATTGAGGAGGCAAACAAACTTCCCACAGGAGTTATTCGCCAAGTGCTTCAAGAGCTTCTTAAAGAAAAAATCCCTATTCGTGATATGCTCACAATTCTTGAATGCGTTACTGATATTGCCCAAGCTGTGCAAAATAATATTCCAATCATTGTTGAGCAGGTTAGAACACGCCTTGCAAGAACAATCACAAATCTCTTCAAGAGTGATGATGGAAGCATTAAGCTTCTAATTTTTGCTAATGAAACCGAGCATGTACTCATCACCAAAATCAAAGAGCAAGGCTCTAGCTCAACCCTCCTTCTAACAATCAATGAAACCCAAAAACTCAAAGATGCAATTGAGGAGAGTATGCTTAAGGTTGTTCAAATGGGAATCTCTCCTGTAATCTTGCTAGTAGATAATCAGCTCAGACGCCCATTGTATGAAAAAATGGAGCAATACAAGATTGATGTAGTTGTTCTAAGCCATACAGAGCTTGATTCTAATGTAAATTTTGAGATTGTAGATAAGCCAATAGAAATTGATTTTAAAGGATAGATATGAAAGTTTTACATCTTTCTCATATTGATCTAGATGGATATGGAGCTCAATATGTAGCTAAGCATTTTTTTGATGATATTACTTTTTTCAATGCCAATTATGGCAAGGAGATTATGGTCAGACTTGAAGAAATGTTTAAGATCCTCACACGAGACAAAACTCTTTTTCTAATCACAGATCTCAATCTTACACTTCAAGAATCAGAATTTGTTCAAGAAAAAATTTGCGAACTAAAAATTGAAGGCTATGACATAGAGCTGTGTTTGCTAGATCATCATATTAGTGGATCTGAGAGTTCGCAAAAATTCCACTGGTATTTTCTTGATACCACCCAATCAGCCTGTAAGATCACTTTTGAAACTCTTCTTTCACGCTATCCTCTCCTTGATAGTGCCAAAGAGCAGTGGCTAAGAGATTTTAGCAATATGGTCAATTCTGTGGATATATGGATGAGTGAGGGAGAGAATTTTGAATTTGGAAAAGTGCTTATGGGGGCAATTGCAAGCATTAAAGAGCCCAATCGTTTGATGTTTGAAGAAAAGAATAGAGAGTTTAAGTTTTCTCTCTTAGAAAAAAGTAGAGAATTTTTGTATCTTCCAAGAGGTGAAGTGGAGCTGGATAATGCACTCTTTTTGCTAAAGAAAGAAATTCTAGGAGGAAATCCCAAAGAAGAAACAATGGACAATATCTTTGCTCGCTATCTTGTAGAACTACTTGAAGATAAGAAGAGCGAGTGCGAGATTTTTTATGGGGAAAAAAGAGGCTTTTTGAGCTATATGCTAGGTTCTGTAAGCGTAGTTGGCAATCAATTTTTATGCAAAAATCTAGAATTTGATTTTATTTTGGATGTGAATGCTAGAGGAAATGTGAGCTTGAGAGCTAATGGGAACTGCGATGTTAGTTTGCTTGCAAGTGAGTGTTTTCATGGTGGCGGTCACAAAAATGCTTCAGGAGGAAAAATAGAGGGGTTTAAGGAAAGTTTTTTTTATGAAGATATTAAAGAGCAGATTCAAAATATTTTAGAGGAGAGAGCATGAAAGATTTAGAAATTCAAGAATTGGCATTAGAGGTTATGGATATGCTAGGAGTGGCACTGCATTTTGCAGGAGGAAAAGATATAAAAAAGCTCATCGATCTTTATCTTCAAGAGCTTGATGAAGTGCCAGAAGATACACCATACAATCAAGAACAAATGATCGCACTCATTGAGGGGCTAAAGAAAAAATATCCAAAGATGTTTGCATGAGAAGCATTAGGCTTTTTGCACTTTTTAGTGGCAATGGAAGTAATCTTGAAAACCTTTATAAAACCCTAGAGGGCAAAGAAGTAGAGTGTAAAAATGAAGAGATGGGGAGGATTGAATTTGTAGGTGCATTGAGCAACAATGCAGATGCGTATGGAATCACTCGCTGTCATGAAATGGGATTGCCTGTGATGGTGCTTTCGCACAAAGATTATTCTAGTAGAGAAGAATATGATAAGGCCTTGCTTAGAGCTATGTTTCTTTATGAGCCAGATTTTGTGCTTTTGTGTGGGTTTATGAGGATACTCACTCCTTTGTTTTTGCAAGTTTATACTTGCATCAATATTCATCCCTCATACTTACCTGCACATAAGGGGGCAAATGGAATTGTTGATAGTTTTAAAGATGTAGAGGCTAGCTTTGGAGGGGTAAGCGTGCATTATGTCAATGAAGAGCTTGATGGGGGTGAGATTATTTTGCAAGAAAAGTTAAGCAAGAGTCCTTTTAGAGATTTATCTTCTTATGAAGAGGCAATTCATCAGCTAGAATACAAGCTCTATCCGCAGGCTATTATAAAAGCAATCAAAGAAAAGATATGAGCCTCACTTCATTTGCCATTTTAGCCATTCTTGTCTCTCTTGCTCCATTGCTAAGCTCACTTACGCGTATTCCTAGTGTTGTAGTAGAAATGCTACTGGGAGCCTTGGCAACTTATTTTGGGATATTTCACGAGAGTGAATCTGTGCATTATGTAGCAGAGGTTGGGTTTTTAATCTTAATGTTTTTGTGTGGAATGGAAGTGGATCTGAAGTCGTTTAAAGCACTCAAAAGTGAGGGGATATTCAAAAAAATGTTCCTCTATTTTTGTGTTTTATACACCCTTTCTATTTCTTTGGTTTTATTCCAAAAGCTCCCCTTTATTTATATTGTTACCTTCCCAATTATGGGGGTAGGAATGATTATGACCTTGATAAAAGAATATGGCAAAGATCACCCTTGGCTCAATCTTGCCCTAAGAGTAGGGATTTTTGGGGAATTGTTGAGTATTTGTATCTTGGTGGGAATCAATGGTTTTTATACTTATGGTTTGAGTTTTGAATTGTCTAAAACTTTTGGAGTTTTGCTACTCTTTTTTGTTTTTATTGCATTGTGTTTTAGATTTTTTAAAGTCCTTTTTTGGTGGTTTCCAACGCTCAAAAACCTTATTGTGCCTCAAGAGGATACAAGCAATCAGGATTTACGCTTTAGTGCAATGCTCTTTTTTATTTTTATTTCCATTGTTCTTTCCTTGAAACTAGAAGTCGCATTGGGAGCATTTATTGCAGGAATGATTATTGCAACTTTTTTTGGCAATCGTCATACTTTGCATCAAAAGCTTACAAGCATTGGTTTTGGGTTCTTTGTTCCATTTTTCTTCGTGCATATTGGAACAACACTTGATTTGGAAGCCTTGCTTTCAAATCCAAAGCTTTTTAAGGATGCTTTGATTATCGTTGCAGGGATGCTAGGGATTAGACTTGTTGGATGTTTGATTGCTTTTAGGAAACTTTTGGGGAATGCAAGAAATATGATTCTTTATGCCCTCTCTGATGCTATGCCTTTGACATTTTTGATTGCAACAGCAACTTTGGGGTTACAGCTTAAAATCATCACGCACGAAAATTACTACGCCTTTGTGATGGGAGCAATGATAGAGGGGATTAGTTTTATGATTGCAATCAAGCTGATATTAAATTATTGGAAAAGTAGTAAAAAATCCTAAAGAGGAGGAGAGAGAGAGGGGGGGGGGGGGGAACCCCTTAGCAACTATAAGTGCTAATAAACTCAAATGGATGAGGGCGAGCCTCCCATGGCCAAATCTCAGCTTCAAATTTATAAGCTTTGTAAGTTTGGATAAACTCCTCGCTAAATACATCTCCAACCTTTAGATACTCACGGTCAGCAAGCATCTCTTCAATCGCACTTCTAAGGGTGTGAGGAAGCTGTTTGATACCCTTATCTCTAATCTCATCAAGCGTAAGCTCAAAAAGATCAATATCCATAGGCTCTCCTGCTGGCATTTTGTTGATAATCCCATCAAGTCCTGCCATAAGAAGTGAAGAGAATGCAAGATAAGGATTGCTAGAGCTATCTGGGAATCTAAATTCCAATCTTTTGGCTTTTTCTCCCTGATTGTAGGGGATTCGGATACTCGCACTTCTATTTTGAGCAGAATATGCCAAAATAGAAGGAGCTTCAAATCCTGGGATTAGTCGCTTATAAGAGTTTGTAGAAGCATTTGTAAATGCCGCTACACTTCTTGCATGAGTTAATACTCCCCCTAGGAAATTAAGTGCTAAATCACTTAGCCCTTGATATTTATCTCCTGCAAAGAGATTTTTGCCATCTTTCCAAATACTAATGTGTGTGTGCATTCCATTTCCATTATCTCCATAAAGAGGTTTTGGCATAAAGGTTGCGGTTTTGCCATTGAGGTGAGCGACCATTTTTACGACATATTTGAGTTTTTGGACATTATCTGCAGCCTCTAGCATATCTCCAAACTTGATCCCAATCTCACCTTGTGCTTGAGCCACTTCGTGATGGACAACAAAAGTTTCAATCCCTACTTGGTTTAAAACCTTAACCATTTCTGCTCGAATATCCACCATACTATCAATTGGAGGGACGGGGAAATATCCTCCCTTTGTTCCAGGGCGATGTCCCATATTCACGCCATCAAATTCACGATTGCGATTCCACTCGCCTTCTTCTGTGTCAATCTCATAAGCTTGAGAGTTGATATTGTCTTTGATTTTTATGCTATCAAAGATGAAAAACTCATTCTCAGGCCCAAAGTATGCAATATCCCCAATCCCACTTTCTTTGAGATAGTTCATTGCTTTTTTGATGATACTTCTTGGGCATTTCTCATAGGGTTGGTTTTTGTAAATATCCCATACATCGCAAAAAACAACCATTGTCGTATCTGCTGCAAAAGGATCGATAAAATACCTTATAGGATCAGGTTTTAAAATCATATCTGACTTGTTGATGGGTTGCCACTTTGGCAAAGAACTTGCATCAAAGGCAATCCCTTTTTCAAACACATCTTCATCCACAGAATTTGCGGAGAAACTCACATGATGCCAAGTTCCCTTGATATCTGTGAATCTAAAGTCAATAAATTCAACTTCGTTTTCCTTACAAGCTAAAAAAAATTCTCTAATTTCCTCTCTCACTTTTTCTCCTTTATCTGGGTATAAAATTGTGCAATTCTAGCAAAATGCATAGGATTATTTTGGTTTTTTCTAGCGTTTTTGAGCCTAGAGTTCTGCTATAATCGCCAGTTTATTTATCTGTATTTGGAGAGGCTATGTTAAGAAGTCATTTGTGTGCAGAGCTTAATGAATCTCATATTGGAGAAGAGGTTGAGCTTTGTGGATGGTGCAATACTTATCGCGATCATGGCGGTGTAGTGTTTATTGATTTAAGAGATAAGAGTGGATTGGTTCAGTTGGTGTGTGATCCTAGCAGTGAGGCTCATGCAATCGCTTCAAGTGTGCGAGATGAATTTGTCTTGCACATCAAAGGAAAAGTGAGAGCAAGAGGAGAGGGGTTAGAAAATCCCAAACTCGCAACAGGAAAGATCGAGGTTGTTCTAAGCTCTTTGGTGATAGAGAACAAGTCTGCCACTCCTCCGATTGCTATTGGTGATGAGAGTGTGGGAGAGGATTTGAGACTAAAATATCGCTATTTGGATTTACGCTCTCCTAAGGCTTATCAAACCTTTGCACTCAGAAGTAAGGCAAGTGTAGTGGTGAGAAATACACTTCATAATCTTGGATTTTTAGAAGTTGAAACCCCAATCCTGACCAAAGCTACTCCTGAGGGTGCAAGAGATTATCTTGTGCCAAGCAGGGTGCATCAAGGAGAGTTTTTCGCACTTCCTCAAAGTCCGCAGATCTTCAAACAACTTTTAATGATGAGTGGTTTTGATCGCTATTTTCAAATTGCAAAATGTTTTAGAGATGAGGATTTAAGAGCAGATCGTCAGCCTGAATTTACTCAAATTGATGTGGAGATGAGTTTTTGCAATCAAGAGGATGTAATGGAAATCGGAGAGAAAATCATCTCTGATATTTTTAACTCTTGCGGAAAGAGTGTGCAAACTCCTTTTATGAGAATGCCATATTCGCAGGCAATGGAGAGCTATGGAAGTGATAAACCAGATTTGAGATTTGAAATGCCATTGGTTGAAGTGGCGGATTGTTTTGTGGATTCAAACAATGAAATGTTTGCAAAGATCGCACAAGATAGCAAAAATAATCGCTTCAAAGCTTTGAAAGTCAAAGGTGGAGATAGCTTTTTCTCACGCAAGACTTTGGGCGAGGTAGAAGAGTTTGTCAGAAAGTTTGGTGCAAAAGGTCTTGCATATATTCAAATCAAAGAAGATGAAGTCAAGGGGCCACTCTATAAGTTTATGAGTGAGGAGAGCTACAAAAAACTAGCTGAAAGATTGGAGCTTGAAGTAGGAGATATTGTCTTTTTTGGAGCAGGGGAGAAAAAGATTGTATGGGATTATATGGGGCGATTGAGACTAAAAATTGCCAATGATATGAATTTAATCAATCCTGAGGATCTTAAATTTTTATGGGTTGTAGATTTCCCAATGTTTGAGAGAGATGAGGGAAGAGTAAAAGCACTGCACCATCCTTTCACAATGCCAAAAGATCTCAACAAAGAAGATGTAGAAGAGATTGAATCAGTAGCTTATGATATGGTTCTTAATGGTGTAGAGCTAGGTGGTGGGAGTATCAGAATCCACAAAAGCGATATTCAAGCACAAGTGTTTGACTTGCTAGGAATTAGCAAAGAGGAAGCCAATGAGAAATTTGGCTTCTTGCTTGAAGCTCTTAGCTTTGGAGCTCCACCTCATGGGGGGATTGCATTTGGATTTGATCGAATCATCATGCTTCTTAGCGGAGCAAATAGTATTCGTGATGTGATCGCATTCCCCAAAACCCAAAAGGCTACATGTCCGCTCACTGACGCACCAAGCGAGGTGAGCTTAGAGCAATTAAGAGAATTGCATATCAGACTTAGAGAGAAAAAAGGAGAATAAAATGAAGAAGTTATTTTTGATTATCGGAGCACCAGGAAGTGGCAAAACAACAGATGCACAAATTATTGCCCAGAATAATCCCGAGAGTATGGTGCATTACTCTACTGGAGATTTGTTGCGTGCAGAGGTTGCAAGCGGAAGCGAGAGAGGAAAGCTCATTGATAGCTTTGTAAGCAAGGGAAATCTCGTCCCTCTTGAAATCGTGGTAGAGACAATCGTAGGTGCGATTGAGAATGCTCCAAGAGAGAATGTCATCATCGATGGATATCCACGAAGTGTAGAGCAAATGGAAGCTTTGGACAAGGTACTTTCTACTCGCTCTGATGTAGAGATTGCAAGTGTAGTTGAAGTTGTAGTAAGTGAGCAAGTGGCATGCGATCGAGTGCTAGGTCGTGCTAGAGGGGATGATGATAATGTTGAAGTTTTCAAAAATCGTATGAAAGTCTATCTTGAGCCACTAGAGCAAATCCAAAAATTCTATGTGGAAAGAAATTTGCTTACAAAAATCAATGGTGAGCGAACTATCGAAGAAATCGTCGCTGATATTGAGAAGCACATCAAATCAAAGCTTTAAAAATTATCAAGGAGAAAAGAAATGAATTTATCAAAAATCCCTGTTGGAGAAAATCCAGAAAAAATCAATGTTGTAGTTGAAATCCCTTATGGCTCAAACATCAAATATGAGCTTGATAAAGAGAGTGGAGCAGTGGTTGTCGATCGTGTAATGTATAGTGCAATGTTTTATCCTGCAAACTATGGATTTGTTCCAAACACTCTAAGCGATGATGGGGATCCAGCAGATGTGCTAGTGCTCAATGAGTATCCACTTCAAGCAGGAAGCGTGATTAAGTGCAGATTGATTGGTGTGTTACTTATGGAAGATGAGAGTGGGATTGATGAGAAGCTTTTGGCTGTGCCTGTGAGTAAAATTGATCCTAGATATGACGATATTAAATCTTTGGATGATTTGCCAAAAATCACACTAGATCGAATCAAAAACTTCTTTGAAACCTACAAAATGCTTGAGCCAAACAAATGGGTAAAAGTAAAAGACTATAAAGGCAAAGAAGAAGCACAAGCAATCTTGCAAAAAGCAATTGAGAGCTATAAGTAATTTATTTATACTTTACAAAATGCTGTTATCGTTGCAAGCTCTAAGATTTAGAGTAATGTTTCACGAGGATTAAAAATGAGAATTAGTCAAGCTGTATGTCTTGTATGTTTGGGTTTTGCTCTGAGTTATGGAGCAACCCCTATCAAGAAAGATGTTCAAAAGTTTCAAGTAGATGGTTTGCTTCCTAAAGCACAAAAAACTTCTCTTGTTTTAAAAGATTTAATTGCAAATGCTCAAAAAAACTATCAGATTTTGGCAAAAGATGATGGAATTGCAAAATCTGAAGCAGAAAAAATGTCTGCCTATCTTGAATTTGGCCCAACAATCACTGCAGGATACCAATACGAATACCAAACCAATCCAAGCTCACCAGATTCTAGTTATATAGGGAGTCAAAATGTAAGTGTGGGATTAAAATATGATCTTTATACTGGATTTAGCTCTATTAACAAGGTAAGACAAAAATCTGCAGAGATTAGAGCAAATGTTGCAGATAAAAAATACACTCTTGAGAGTTTGTATCTTCAAATTGTTCAGCAATACTATGCTTATTTTACGCATTACTCAAATCTTCAATCTCTCAAGCAAAAAAAGACTTTGCTTGATTCTAATGTGCAAAGATTGCAAAGACTCTATCGCTCAGGATTAAGCACAATCAATGATGTGGAGGCTCTCAAAGCCGAGGCTTCACTTACAGAGTATCAAATCGCACAAGCTGAGCTAGATGTAGAGCAAAGTCGTTTAAACCTAGAGCTTTTGGCAAACACAGAAGTCAAATCTCTTGCAAGAGTAACAATCAAAAATCCAAAACTCAAAACCAGCAAAACTCGCTCAGATATCATCGCTCTCACAGAACAAGCCCAAAGTCTTGATTTTCAAAAACGACAAATCACTTATGCACCTACAATTTCTTTGTATGACAATTTTATTTTTAATCCTGATGGAATCTCATCGGTTACAAATGATAAATTCTCCAATACCGTAGGGATTTCTGTAAGTATGCAATTTGATTCGATGTCTCGCTATATGCAAAAAGAAGCCGTGGGATTGAGCTATTTGCAAGCGATGAAAAATGTCGCTTACAAAAAAGAAGAGCAAAAAAAGGATATTAAACTCTATCGCAAATCTTTAGAGATTGCTCAAGCCAAAGTCAAGTCTGCAGAAGCAGGGCTAAAATCAGCAATGATTGCATTTGAGAATGTGAGCAAACAGTATGATGCTCAACTTGTTAATTATGTGGATTACCTCAATGCTCTTTCTCAGAAGTTTACAGCAGAGGCAACTTATGTGGAGAGCTTAAACAACTATGAAATTCAAAAGGCAAATTTTGTTTTTTATAGTGGTCAAGATTTAAAACAATACATTCAATAAAGGAGCTTTAGAATGAAGAAGTTTTTGTATTTTTTGTTTTTTGTGGGATTTTTACACGCAGAAAATGTGTATGCCATTTTTAATGTTGTCCCAACTCAAGATGCAAATCTTACTCTTGATAGTAGTGGAACGATTGCGAGTATCAATGTAGATGTAGGAAGTGAGGTTAAGAAAGGAAATACTCTTCTATCTCTTGCAAACAAAGATAAAGAAGCCAATCTCAAAATCCAACAAGCTCAAAGTCAGGCAGTGGAGCAACAATATCTTTTTGCAAAAAAACAATACGAAAGATACAAACAAACCAAAAACGCAGTAGATCGCAATACACTTGATAAGTATTATTTTGATTTCAAAAACTTAGAGAGTAGTTTTTTGCAATCCAAACACAATGTGGATTATCAAAGAGAGATTCTCAAAAAAACAATTCTAAATGCCCCATTTGATGGAATCATTGCAAGTAAAGAAGTAGAGGTTGGAGATGGAGTAGCAGCCAATAACACGGTTTTGTTCCGTCTTATTAGCAAGGAGACAAAAATCATTTTGGAATTTGATGTGAAGTATATTGATTATGTCAAAGAGGGGAGCGAGTTTGAATTTTCTCCTGAAGATGGAAAAAGCAAGAGAGTTGTAAAGATCAACAAAGTTTATCCAACAGCAGATGAAAAAACTCGAAAAGTTAAGGCAGAAGCTATTGTTACAGGGCTTGTTCCTGGAACTTTTGGAGATGGATATATAAGGACTAAATAATGTATAAATTTGCCATCAATCGCCCTATCACAACTTTGATGTTTGCTTTGGCACTTATTTTCTTTGGATTCTTGTCATTGCAAAAAATGCCTGTTTCACTCTTCCCTAATGTGGATTTCCCCATCGTGCGAATCTCCACCACTTATGTGGGAGCTGGACCAGAAACGATTGAAACTAAGGTAACTGACAAGATTGAAGAGGCTGTAATGGGGATTGATGGGGTAGATAAGGTAACTTCAACAAGTGTTAGAAATGCAAGCGTTGTTGTTGTCAAGTTTAAGCTTGAAAAACCCATTGATGAGGCAATCAATGATGTTAGAGATAAAGTTTCTTCTATCCAATTTGATAGTGGAGTGGATTCTCCAACTGTTGATAAAGCTGATACAAGCGGAACGCCTGTTATTACGCTTTTTGTAAGTAGTGATCAAGTGCCTCAAACTGAGCTTATGAAGCATGTTAATGATCGAGTTAAGCCTATGTTGCAGAGAGTTTCTGGAGTGGGACTTGTGGATTTGAAAGGATATAGAGAAAGAGAGGTAAAAATCCTTCCTGATCCAACACTTATCAATAAATATGGCTTAACTTACAAAGACATAGGCAATGCCTTGCGTAATGGTAATGTTGAGATTGATGGTGGAAAGATCGTTGATAAGACCAATGAGTGGTCAATCATCACAGATGCCAATAGTCAAAATGTTGAAGATATTGGAAATGTGCGTGTAGCAGATGGAGTAAAACTCAAAGATATCGCTCAAATCAAAGATGGACTTTCAGAAGATACGACTTTTGCAACCTACAACAAAACTCCAGGAGTAATCCTAGATATCCAAAAAATCGCAGGAAAAAATGATATTCAAATTGCTGATGGTGTTAAAGCTCTAATCCCCAAAATTCAAGCACTTGATAATCGCTACAATATCAATATTGTCAATGACACAACCCAATACATCAAACACTCAATCGCAGATGTCAAATTCGACTTGATCTTAGGTGCATTTTTGGCTGTTATGATCGTATTCTTATTCTTAAGAAGTGCGACTATCACACTTGTTTCAGCGATTTCTATCCCTGTATCGGTGCTTGGAACTTTTGCTTTGGTTCATTTTGCAGGTTTTACGCTCAATATGATCACAATGCTTGCTGTTACTTTGGCGATTGGGATCATTATCGATGATGCGATTGTTGTGATTGAGAATATTCACAAAAAACTAGAGCATGGAATGGGCAAGAGAGAGGCAGCGTATGAGGGCGTAAGAGAGATTGGATTTGCCCTTATTGCAATTTCTGCAATGCTATTATCAGTTTTTATTCCAGTCGGAAGTATGAGTGGAATTGTCGGGAGATTTTTCCAAAGCTTTGGGATTACCATTGCTTTGGCTATCGGACTTTCTTATATTGTTGTTGTTACAATTATCCCAATGGTGAGTGCAATTGTTGTTAATCCAGAGCACTCAAAGTTCTATTATATGACAGAGCCATTTTTCAATAAGCTTGATCGCCTCTATGTCAAGATTTTGAGTTTTGTCTTGAGATTTAAATATTTCTTTTTGATTGGGACTTTTGGAGTTTTTGCACTCTCAATTGTTTTGCTTGGGAAAACTGGCGTAGAGTTTATGCTCAAAGAAGACAAAGACAAATTCAATGTATATCTAAGTGTTGATCCTGGCATTAGTCTTGAAGAAATGGAGGTCAAAACTCTTGCCTTGCAAGATATGCTCAATCAAGATAAAGATATCAAATTTACAACACTTGAGATTGGATATTCCAATGGTGTGATTTACAAAGCAAAGCTTTATGCCTCACTCAAACCCAGCAAAGAGAGAGAGCGTTCGCAATTTGTGATTATGGATGAAGTGGTTGAGCGACTCAAAAAAAGTCCATTTGCTCAAGGAATGATCATCAATGCTAGCGAGGTTAGTGATTTTGGTGGAGGAGATAACTCACCTTATCAGGTGAATGTAATGGGTGTTTCTCAAGATCTTGTCCAGCAAAGTGCCAACAACCTTATGGCATTTTTGGCACAAAATCCAAAAGTTGTAGGGATCCATTCAAGCTGGACAGGAGATCAGCCAGAATACAGAATCAAAGTCAATCGTGCCTACCTCAACAAATACGGTATCACAGCTCAAGACATAGGAAATGCACTTAGCTCTTCATTCTCAGGAGAGGTTGCTGTGGCATATTATAAAGAGGGCGGTAAAGAATACAACATCACCGTGCGTGTGCCAGATAATCAGAGGGTGAGCGTCGATGATCTCAAAAAGATTCAAGTCAAGAATGCCAATGGGGATTTGATGTTTTTAGATGGTCTTGTAGATGTGATCTCAAGTGCATCTCCTTCAAGCATTTCACGACTAGATAGACAAAAAAATATCACAGTTTATGCCTCTGTGAAAGCTGGAAGTGGATTGAGTTTGAGCGAGATGATGAAGGCAACAGAGATGCACAAGCACGAGTGGTTGCTAGAGGGCACAAGCTATAAGACACAAGGTGAGAGTGAAAATATGCAAGAGACTGCAAATGCCTTTGGTGTTGCGATTATGACTGCTTTTGTGCTTATCTATCTTATCCTTGCAGCCCTTTATGAATCGCTTATTCAGCCAATCATCATTATGATTACGCTTCCTTTGAGCTTTGCTGGAGCATTTATCGCACTCTTTGTGGCAGGGCAACCTCTAAGTATGTTCTCATTTATGGGGCTTATGCTTCTTATGGGACTTGTAGGGAAAAACGCAACCTTGCTTATTGATGTGGCAAATGAGAAGCGTGATGAGGGAATGGAGATTGATAAGGCACTCATTACTGCAGGAGAGTTAAGATTGCGTCCGATTTTGATGACAACAATTGCTATGGTGTTTGGAATGATTCCTCTAGCGATTGCCTCAGGAAGTGGGTCGGCGATGAAATCTCCTCTAGGGGTTTCTGTTATTGGAGGATTATTGCTCTCAATGATGTTAAGTTTGCTTATCGTTCCTGCTTTCTATCGTATTCTTGCACCACTTGATAAGTGGATGCACAAATTCTATAAAGCACCAGAAGAAAAAAATGAGAGCAAAACCACTGCTTCTTCTACTAAAAAACCAAGAGCAAAAACTACCAAAGAGAGTAAGGCAAAAACAAGCAAAGAGTAGGAATAAAAAGGGGCTTTTGGGGGTGGGGTTTGCTTTTTTTATATACAATGCTGGGTTTTGAAATTATAAAACTAATCTGGCAAGAGGCATAAAATTAGATGGAAAGCTTAGGGCTTCAAAATATCGAGAGAACAATACTCGCAACGCTTTTTTTTGATTCAAATTATTTTGATGATGTTGCAGAAGTTATTGGAGAAAAAGATTTTATCACCCCCTTTCATCAACTTCTTTTCAATGCCATTCGCAGACAAGTAGAAAAAGGTGAGCCTGCAACAGCAGATATTATCAAGCCTCTGATTTCTTCTGATAGACGCTTTGATGAAAATGCACTGCTTTATATTCTTGCTCAAGCTCCTGCAAGCAATCCCATTTATTATGCAAACCTAGTTAAAAATGCTTCTTTGAAGAGAGAACTACACGAGATTTCAACCTATATTGCCCAAAATGCCAATGATGAGCAAATCCAAGCAGTGGGGATGGTAGAAGAGATAGAGAGAAGGGTGTTTGCTCTTTCTCTCCCCAGCGAAAGCAAGGGTTTTAAAAGCTCAGAGAGGATTGTTGAGGACACGCTCAAGCTTCTTGAGGAATACAAAAAAAGAGGGAACAATTTCCTCACAGGACTTAATACCGGTTTTGCAGAGCTTAATAAACTCACTACGGGGTTTAATGGTGGAGAGCTTATCATCATTGGTGCAAGACCCTCAATGGGCAAAACGACTTTTGTATTGAATATGGTTCAGAAGTTTCTTAGCACAGGCAAGGGGGTTGCGTTTTTTTCGCTTGAAATGCAAGCAGAGCACTTGATGCTCAGAATGCTTTCATCTGCAACAACAGTGCCATTACAAAGAATGAGAATAGGGGATTTGAGTGATGAGGAGTGGAGTGCTCTCTCTGAGTCTTCAAGCTTGATTGCCTCTCAAGATTTGTTTATTGATGATCATCCCAATCTCTCTATCACTCAGCTAAGAAGCAAAGTGCGAAAACTCAAGCTCCAATTCCCCAGTGTGGGTGCTGTTGTCGTGGATTATCTTCAGCTTATGAGAGGGAGCAAGACTTCTTTAGGAGGTGAGGGCAAAAGACAAGAGGAAGTGAGTGAAATCTCTAGAGGGCTAAAGCTTTTGGCAAGAGAGATGAATATCCCAGTGATCGCTCTCTCACAGCTCAATCGTGGGCTTGAAAATCGCGACGACAAACGCCCTCAACTCTCAGATCTTAGAGAATCAGGAGCAATTGAACAAGATGCGGATGTGATTTTGTTCCTTTATCGTGAGGATGTTTATCGCAAGAAAGAAGATCAAGCCAAAAAAGAAAAAGCCAAAAAAGAAGGCAAAGAGAATGAATATGTCTCAGAGTATGTAGAAAGAGATATCGAACCTGCAGAGATCATCGTGGCAAAAAACAGAAATGGAGAGGTAAAAAAGGTCAAAATCCAATTCAACAAACCCTACATCCGTTTTGAAGATGTTGCAAATCAAGATGAGGAAGATAGCTTCTCGCCAAAAGACTTAAAATCCAGATTTAGTGGTGCAGAATCTGTCAATCTCTCTGTCCCAAGCATAAGGATGTAAAAGAATGAAATACAGCAAACTTTTTGTTTCATTGATTGCTTCAAGTTTGCTACTTTGTGCAGAAGATTCTGAAGTGCAGGTGAGTTTTACTACTTCGAGTGGTGATCAGACACATAAGACTCCAACTTGGAATCCTCCCTTTGATTCAAATCAAAATTTTTCTTGGGATCAGGAAAAGGGATTGTTTATTATCGATGCAACTACAAATGGAACATCATCACCTCCTTCTCCTCCTCCTCCCTATGATGTAACTGCAACATTCAAGTCGGATAAAAAAAATGAAGGGATTTTGACGCTTAAAAATTTCAATCTTGTTAATGGATATAAAAATGGGAGTCTTGCACTTCCAAAGGAAGAAAATCTCTCAGGTATGACTTTTGGGAGCAAAATAACTATTCAAAATGATAGTAGCAATGCTTTCAAAGGCTTCACGCTAGGAAGTTATCAAAACAGCACCGGAACAATCAATCTATACAGTGGAACAAATCTAAATATCGAAGGTTTCCAGCAAACAACCTTTAGGGGCAGTATCTATGTCAGAAGTGGAAGCACAAAGGGTTTGAGCAGTAGTGGCAGTGAGACAACTCTATATACAAGCAATGCTTCATCGCTAAGTGTTGTTTCTACAAAAGATTATTCTACTTTTGATATGGGGGCAAGTCTAAATCTTGAAACAAACAACAATGACAAAACCAAAGAAAAAGCAGTCGTCTCCTTTAGCTCAGATATTAAGGGAAACACAAAAATCTCAGGAAGTGTATATATCGCAGATAAGGCAGAAGCAAGCTTTAAGACAAGCAATATTATGGATATTAGCTCCAGTATCAATGTCTATGCTCAAGAAGCTAAGAAAATCACTCAAGACTCTCCTGGCAATCAAAGTGTCGCTCAAGAAGATATTACTGGAGCAAAAAAGACAAATCTCACCCTAGAGGCTACAAAAATCAATCTTACCGGAAGTATCTATATCGGAACTGGTGCAAAAGAGCTAGTAACAAAAGTTGATAGCAACGGGATTACAAAGATTGACACCTATGCGACAGATATTGGCTCTAAAGCTGAGATTGTTGCAGATATTGTAAAAAAAGGTATAACAAATCCAAGCACCACAGATGCACCTAAAGACTGGAGCGATGCACAAAAAGCTCAATTTGTTCAGAGTGGGGGGTTGATACGCATTGGTATGAATTCAGATGTGATGTTGAGATCAAGAAATTATGCAAATGTATTTAATGAAGATGATCCTTATGCAATCACAATTACAAGTGTCTATATTGAAGAGCAAAAAAAGGGAAATACTCTACTTAATTTTGACGCTCAAGCTCAGATAACTACAGCTCGTCCAGCACCCAGTGGTTCTTATGATATGTTGACAAAAGAAGGTGCAGGGAAAATCCTCTTAAATGGAAGTTTTGATCTCTATGCTAATGCAAGAGCATTAGTGCAAGCTTATGATGGGATTGATACTGGAGAGAGTGCAAGATTTACACTCTATGAGGATTCTCTTCTTTGGCTTAAGGGAAAAGAGGATGATGGCTTGAGTTTGGAGCTAAAGGGGACAATCAACGCAAGTGGTGGAGCATTGGTTTTGGGAGATGTGTATCAAGGTGGCGCCACAACAGATAATAATACCTTTGAAACTAAGCTTATCAATCTCTCAAGCACTACGATTTCAAACTCGATGCGATCTACCACTGAGCAAGCTCCCACACGCCCTCCAGTGCGTGGAGTAGATAATGCGACAGATAGCACTCAAAGCAGAGATTTGGATCCTGCAGGAGTGTTTTTGCTAGGCAAAAGCAACACATTTGACAATCAAGGCACTCTCACTTTTGATGGTGGGGGGAATCTCACAACAATGACTACAAGCAATGATAGTGTCATAAGGGATCTCTCTATCATCAATTCAACCAACAAAAAGGGTGCAATCCAAGCCAAAGGTGCAAACAATATCATCAGCTCTAGCGGAAGTCTTACTCTTATCTCTCAAGATATTTCACTCTCGACAAAAACCCTAGATGATGAAAATAAGACTACGCAAGAGGGAGAGCTAATCCTCTATTCTAGCTCACTTGATAGCTCAAGCTATATCCAGCTAGGATCTCAGACTCAAAACTCTGGGAAAGATAAGATTAGTGTGAGTGGTGGGACACTTAAGATTGCAAGTCAGATTGCAGGAGTGCAAAGCTACAATCTGAGATTGACTAAGGCAAATCTAGATCTCACCTCATTGGCTTATGTCAATCAAATGCCTCAAGATTCATCAACCACAGCAAGAAGCACGACAAGCTCAAGTGATACTACAAGCTCAAGAGCTATCGGATCTGGTGCGTTTGTCAATCTAAGAAAGCTAGAGCTTGGAGGAGCTGTCAATATTTATGTCAGTGATTCTGCTGGAATCATTGCAAATGGCAATCCACCAGATTCTCAAGAGAAAGTCAGTGATTTTCAAGAAAATCTTCCCACAATTGAGGTGCAAGGAAGCAATCAAATCATTTCAAAAACTCAAAATCCAGTAAACTTTTTTAGCTTTGATAATCACGGCATACTCAACCTCAAATCTAGCTCCTCACTTTATGTAGGAGGGGATATAAATCACAGCGGAAGTTTGGTTTATAGTGCAGATCAGTTTGGAATAGGAACACTCAAGCTCAAAGGGGATTTCAATCTTGATATGAGCAATCATCAAGAAAGCGGAGCCTCAGTCAATCCTTTGATTGCAATCAATCATAGTAACTTCTATTCTCTCACACTCAATCAGGTTTATATGCTAGTCCAAAGTGAGGAGGGTAGTATCAATTATCGTGTTGGTAGTGCACTTCTAAAGCCTACAACTCAAGGGGATGCACCAACTCCACGATCAGATTCAACTTCAAGTCTGACTTATACTTCTCAACAAAGTTTGCTCAAAACAGAAATACAAGATTATCTCAATGGAGAGAATGCTTATGAGGGGAATGAAAATAAGCTTGGAATCTTCTTAAATGGAGTGGCTTTGATTGGGGAGAATTATATTGGGTTTGGGGTAACTCGAAGCGATGCGATTTCTCAAATCTCTATTGATGGAAGTGCTACTGGTGTTATTGATCAGTATATGGAGATCCTTCAAGGTTCAGATGGAACGATTTCAGAGAAAAAAACTCAAGAAATGCTAAGTGCAATTACCTCAAGTGATCCAAAAGCGATGCAAGCTCTCAATAATGCCCTTGAAGCTCAAAATGGATTAGAGCTTGGTATCCTTAAGGATATTGGATCTTACAATAGTGCTTCTTTGGTTACTACTGCAAGTCAGATTCAGCAAGCAATGAGAACTATTACTGATATCTCTCGTCCAGTGATTGAGGATTTTAGAAAAATGAAGATCATTAGAGAGATTGCTGTTCAAAATCGAATGGTTCGCTCATCTAACCCTTATACTGCGGAGATGGAATTAGAGCAGATCGTTGGAGAAATGTCTCCCAATTTTGAAAAGAAGCAATCTCAAGACACTCAAAGCTCAAGCAATGCCCAAAATGATACATCTTTGGACGCACCTACACCTTTCCTCTTTGATGATAGAATCGCTTTTAAAAATAGTTTTTGGCTCTCTGTGATCACCTCAACAAGCAAAACCTCACTTGATAATTCTTCTTTATATGGAATGAGTTTGGGCTATGAGTATATGCCTATCCCCAATATTTTGCTAGGGGTTTATACTGCTTATGGATATTCAAACTACAAGGCAGATACGCTCAAAAACTCAGCTCACAACCTTGATCTCACAGCGTATGCTCGGCTTTATTATGGGGCTTCAGAATTTGATATTACCTTTAGTTATATTCATGGATTTAATGAAGCAGATACGCAACTTGATCTAGATTCACTCAATCAAAGCTTTAGTTTTGGGACAGATAGCTTTGATTTGAATTTGCGATATGGATATATTTTTAAAACCCCTCTTAAGGGATTTTTCCTTAAACCTGTGGCAAGTTTTACTTTTTATGGCATAGGATTGCCTACTTTGATTGGAGAGGGGAGTGCAAACTCGATTATTTTAGAGGAGCAAATGCAGGGAGGAATGGAGTTTGGGCTTGGGCTTGAGCTTAGACAGTATCTTAGTGCTTTCTCTTATATTTATCTTCTACCAAGTTTGGAATACAACCTTTATCAAAGTGATTTGCAAAGCAATATCGCCTTTGTTGGAGCGACTAATAAAATGAATTATGCACTTAGTGGTTATGGAAAATGGGACTTCTCGCTTTATGCTGGAGGAGAGGGGTATGTCAATCAAGCATTTTCTATCAATGTTAGTGCAGGATATCGTGGAGCATTGGATGCCCAAGAGCATAATTTGAGTATTTCTGCAGGATTGAAGTATAAGTTTTAGCGATGTTTGAAGAATTGTTTGAAGGCTCACCCATACAAAAATGGAAAGAAATTATTTTTCATGCAAATCCTTCTGTGGTCGAGGCAGAGCTTGAGAGGTTGCTAGAGGATTTGGCAATCTATGAGCTTGAGAAAGAGGGGGGTGAGCTGAGTTTTGAAAATATTCAGAAGAAAAAAAATGATCTTGCCATAACCTCTATGAGTGAGATTTTGAGTAAGAATGAGTAGAGTTCTTTTCTTTTTTCTTTTTTCTTTTTTTCTTTTCTCTCAAGAGCCTAATTGGACAAGTGATCAAGAAGTTGTTTTGAAAAAAGATCAAGAGCATAAGATGACTTTGCTTATTGGGAATAGCGATGTGCGAGAATTTAGGTTTCATTGGACTTTGTATGTTGATGAGGGATTGGTATTTTTGGCAAATTATGATGGTTTCAATCATCAAAGCATTTTGTATAATACTTACAGAAAAAATGCTTTTAGAATCGGACTTAACAAAGAGGGTAAAAAAGGGATTTCTCCCTATCTTGTAGTGTTTTTCAAATCCTTTAATTCAGATTCTAAAGAAGCTGTATTTAAGATCGTTACCTATGGAGATGTCTATGTCCAATAATCCCCTAGATAGAGTAAAACAACAAATCCACGAATTTCTTTTGGAGTTTGATAATCCCTTTTTGCATACACTATGCTCGAAGCTAAATCATGGAAAAATGCTTAGGAGTCGCTTGATTTTTGCGATTGCTGGAGTGAATGATCAGAGTGTCAAGCTTTGTGGAATTGTTGAGCTAATTCAGCTTGCCTCACTTCTTCATGATGATGTGATTGATGAGGCAATGAGCAGGAGATCTTCCCCTTCACTCAATGCTCTTTTTGGGAACAAAAACTCTATTATGCTAGGTGATGCTCTTTATTCTAAGGCGTATTTTCATCTTCTCTCTTTCCCTGAGAGTATTGCACGCAGTATTGCTCATTGTGTTTGTTTGCTTTCAAGCGGAGAGATTAGAGATGTATTTTTATCTGAGAGCTTTAACCCCTCTCTTTCAGAATATATCTTAATGATCAAAGAAAAAACTGCCTCACTTATCGCTTCTAGCGCAAAAAGCTCAGCACTTTTGATAAGAGAGGAGAGCGAGGCGTATTATCATTATGGAGAGTGTTTGGGGATTGCATTTCAAATCATCGATGATATTTTGGATATTACTCAAAATGAAGAGACACTAGGAAAACCAGCGATGAATGATTTTCTTGAGGGGAAAACCACTCTTCCGTATATTTTGCTTTATGAAGCTTTGGGAAGAGATGAGAGAGAGAGACTTAAATCAATGCACAAAACACCCCTAGAAGCTGAGCAAAAGTCTTGGCTCTTTGAGCAATTTACAAAACACAAAATCATCGAAAAATCCTTTGAGTATGCAAGGGATTATGCTCAAAATGCAGTGAGCAAATTACCCAAAGGCTACAGCGAGGAGCTTGATGATATGATTAGAGCAATGATTGAGAGGAGTTATTGATGTATGCACTTATAAGTTTTTCTCACAAAAAACTTGACATTTCCCTAAGAGAGAAAGTCGCTTTTCCTCAAGATGAAATCCCAAGACTTTATAAAAGCTTGCTTGAAACTTGTTTGAAAATACAAGAATGCATCATTCTCTCAACTTGTAATCGCTTTGAGATCTTGCTTTATGGAGAGGAATTGAGTATTGAGGATATGAATGATCTCATAGAGTTAATCGCAAAAAAAAGAGGAATTGAATCAAAAATGCTCAAAGAGTGTGCAAATGTTTTTTTTCAGAGAGAAGCAGTTGAGCATATTTTTAAGGTTGCAAGTAGTTTGGATAGCCTTGTTGTTGGAGAAACTCAAATCACAGGACAACTTAAGGGGGCTTTTAAAACTTCTTATGAGTTAGGATATTGCAAAAGAGCTTTAAGTCGTTTGGTGCATTTTGCTTTCAAATGCTCAGCTTTAGTGAGAAATCAAACACAGATCTCAAAAAGCCCCGTTTCTGTTGCTTCTGTTGCTGTTTCAAAGTTTATGCAACACTCCCCTAGTCGAGATGAGAAAGTCATAGTCGTAGGGACTGGAGAGATTGGGAATCTTTGTGCAAAGCATTTGCTCTCCCATGGCTTTAAAATCATTCTTCTAAGCGGAAGAATCCAATCGGCTCAAAGTCTAGCAGAAGAGCTTGGAGAGGGGGTCGAGGTCGCACCTCTAAAATCACTCTACTCTCTACTCTCTACTCACCCCTATCTTTTTACAGCGACAGGAGCCCCTCACGCAATCATTACAAAGGATATTACCCCTCCAAATAAAAAATGTCTGTGGTTTGATATGGCTTTGCCTAGAGATATTGAAGATGGGGTTGTAGGAGCTGAGGTTTTTGTGATAGATGATTTGCAAGAAATTGTCAATGAAAATATTAGCAAACGCCAACAAGAGCTTAGCGTGGCTTTGCAGATTATTGATGAGCAAACAAAAGAGTTTTTTGCCTGGATTAAAACCTTAGAGGTAGAACCAATCATCAAAGCCTTTAGAGCTAAAGCAGAAGAGTGTGCAATCTCTGAGGTAAAAAGAGCGATTAAGAAGGGATTTTTGTCAAGAGAAAATGCACAAGAAGTTGAGAGAATCTTGCATAATGCTTTCAATAAATTTCTCCATCACCCCACTGTATATATCAAAACAATCAAAGAAAATCCAGAGGGTGATTTTATCTTGGATAATGTCAAAAAGCTTTTTGACTTAGGAGGTTTGGAAATCTATCAAAACCCCCATAAATATGAAGAATATTTCAAAGACAAAAAGGATACATAATGAGAATGACACAAAGTTTTATATACACAACCAAAGAAACCCCAAAAGATGCCGAGCTAAAAAGTCATCAATACCTTCTTAGAGCAGGATATATTCAGCAAGTCGGTGCAGGGATTTACAATCTCTTGCCTTTGGGATTTGAGGTTTTAGAAAATATCAAAAGCGTTATTAGAGAAAAAATGAATGCTTCAGGTGCAAGTGAGCTTTCTTTAGGGTTTGTAACCCCTGCATCTTTGTGGCAAAAATCAGGAAGATTTGAAAAATATGGCAAGGAGCTTTTGAGATTTAAAGACAGAAAAGATCAGGATTTTGTGCTTGGCCCTACGCATGAGGAGGCAATTGTTGAGTGTGTTAAGGGGAGGGTGAAGAGCTATAAGCAACTCCCCTTAAATCTCTATCAAATTCATCTTAAATTCCGTGATGAGCTTAGAGCAAGGTTTGGACTTATTCGAGGGCGTGAGTTTGTGATGAAGGATGCTTATAGTTTTCATAGTAGTTATGAAGACTTAGATAGAGAGTTTGCTCTTATGGAGAAGACTTATAGAGAGATCTTTGATTCTTTGGGGGTAGAGTATGCTGTGGTTGAGGCAGATAGTGGTGCCATAGGTGGTAGTGGAAGTAAGGAATTTATGCTTTTGGCTGATTGTGGGGAAGACACTCTTCTTGTGTGCAAGGATTGTGGATATGCAAGCAATATTGAGGCAGGAAAAAGAAAGAAAAAAGACTATCCTCAAAGCACTCAAGCTCCAGCAGAGATTTCTACGCCCTCACTTAAAAGTATTGATGAGCTAAGCCTTGCTTTAAATATTCCTGCGTATCATATTTTAAAATGTGTTGCCAAAGGTGTGAGAATGCAAGAGGGTGAGAGTAAGGTGGCAATCTTTTTTATCAATGGTGCAGATGAGCTGGAGGAAACTAAGGCATATAATGCGATTAGCAAGATTGAAAGCAGTGCCTTAGAGCTTTATGATATTTCAGCTCAAGAATTAGAATCTAAAGGGTATTGTGTAGGATTTATGGGGCTAGGATGCAAGGGGGATTTTGTAGTTTTTGATGAAGAGATTTGTGAGGGGGGCGTGTATTTGAGTGGAGCAAATAAGAGTGATACTCATGCATATATCAAAGTAGATTCTATGGCTCATAGAGCTGACTTGGTTGCTGTGCAGGAGGGAGATGCTTGTCCTTGCTGTGGTAAGCCTTTGATGCACAAAAAGGGGATTGAGGTTGGACATATTTTTAAGCTTGGAGAGAAGTATTCTGCCCCTATGGGTGCGACTTTTTTGGATGTTAATGGTAAGGCTCAAAATTTTATTATGGGATGTTATGGGATTGGAGTTTCACGCCTTATTTCAGCGATTGCAGAGCAAAAAAGTGATGAGAGAGGATTGGTGTGGGAGAGTGGCATAGCACCTTATGAATGTATGATTATGATCTCAAATATTAAGAATGATTCTCAAAGAGAAATAGGAGAGAGATTGTATAAAAAACTCAAAAAAGATGGGGTCAAAGTCTTGCTTGATGATAGAGATGAGCGTTTTGGTGCAAAAATGACAGATTTTGAACTTCTGGGCATTCCTGTGGGGTATTTGATTGGGAGGAGTTTGGAAGAGGGCAAGGTGGAAAAAATCTATCGAAAAGAGATGGGAAAAGAATTGATTGATTTGGCTCAAATTTTAGGAGAGTAGTGATGAGAGGTGGAGGAATCTTTGTTATATATTTTTTTCTTGAGCTTGGGCTGTTTGTTCTTTTTGCCCAAAAGTTTGGATTTCTCTCTCTTGTCGGAGAGATTTTGCTTAGTGGGGCTATTGGTGTGTTTTTGCTTTTGGGAACATTTAGTGGAGGAAATGAGGGGGTAATTGAGTTTTTTAGAGGATTGAAAACCCCTCAAGAATTTATTGCCTCAAACCTCACACGAGCGATGGGAGCCTTGCTTTTGATACTGCCTGGGCTTTTGAGTGATTTTGTGGGATTATTGCTTATTGTGGGGATTTTTGATGTTTTTTTGATCAGATTCTTGGGCAAATTTTTTAGCGCAAAGAAAAATCAAGAAGAGATTATTGATGTTGAAGTTATTGAGGAGGGAAGTGAAGATGAAAAAAATCATTATCGGAAGTAGGGGGAGTTTGCTTGCACTTTGGCAAGCCAATCATATTGCTCAAAGACTAAGAGAGGAGTGCAATCTTGAGAGTGAGATTAAGATTGTCAAAACAAAGGGGGATAAAATCCTTGATGTGCCTTTGGCAAAGATTGGAGGAAAGGGGCTTTTTACTAAGGAGTTAGAAGAGCTTTTGCTAAGCGGAGAGATTGATTTGGCAGTGCATTCTCTCAAAGATGTTCCTGTGATTTTCCCTCAAGGCTTAAGGCTTGTTGCAATTACAAAGAGAGAAGATGTGAGAGATTGTTTTATCTCTTATGAGTATGAAAATCTTGATTGTTTGCCTCAGGGGGCAAGAGTGGGGACAACCTCTCTTCGTCGCAGTATGCAAATTAAAGCAAAAAGAGCAGATTTGGATACTCAAAGTTTGAGAGGCAATGTACAAACACGCTTGGAGAGATTGAAAAATAAAGAATTTGATGCCATTATTTTGGCAAAAGCAGGGGTCAATCGCTTGGGGATTGAGGGGATTCCTTATATTACACCCATTGAGATTCCTGAGATGATCCCAGCAATGGGGCAGGGGGCATTGGGGCTTGAGTGTCGTGAAGATAGTAAATATCTAAAAGCTTTTGAGAGTTTAAATGATGAGAGCACTAAAATCTTTTGTGAAAGTGAGAGAGAGTTTGTCAAAATGCTTGATGGAGGATGTCAAGTCCCAATAGGAATCCACGCTAGTGAGAGTGAGGGAAAATTACTTTTGAGGGGAAAGATTGGATTGCCTGATGGAACGAGAGTGATTGAGCTAAGTGTTTTGGGGGATTTGCACTCTCATCTTCAACTTGCACAAGACTTTGCAAAAGAATTTGAAGCTCAAGGTGCTAGAGAGATACTCAAGCTTGCTGGAGAAATGATCTAATGGCAGTTTTGCTAGAGTTGAGTATCTTTAGTATCAGCGGAGAGATTAGTAAGAGAGGGGAGGTAGCAGGAGTTTTGTCTGCATTGCAAAAAGAAGGATATTCTCCCATTCTTGGTGCAATGGGAAGTGTGATTGAGACAGAGACAATGTCTCAAGCTTTGAGGGCTATTGAAATTGCAAGTAATGCTATGGATGCAAAACGCTACTATGTGGTTGCAAAATTTGACTGCTATCCAGAGAGAAAACAAATGCTTGAAGGTAGGATAGAGCGAGTCATCAAAGAACTTTCTTAGGAAACATCAATGCAAAAAAGGATTTTTTATTCATCTGTGATTTTGATTAGTTTTGGAATCATGATGGTTTATTCGCTTTCAACTTATACGGTTTTGATTTATGATGCTAGGGGGGATCATTTCATCTCTAAGCAATGCATTTCTGCTTTGGTGGCAATCATTTTGATGTGGTGGGTTTCCCAAATCAATATTGATCGCTATTTCAAAGTGTTTAAAAATGCTTTGGCAATTCTTCCTTTTTTGCTCATCCTTGCTATTCCATTTTTGCCTGAAAGTTTGGCTACAAATGCTGGTGGTGCCCAAAGATGGATAAGATTGTTTGGATTTTCAATTGCCCCTTTGGAGTTTTTTAAGATTGGATTTATTATGTTCCTCTCAGACAATCTCTCACGCAATTACCAAAGACATGCCTCTTTTAGAGAAGAGTTGGGATCTCTACTACCTATTCTTGTAGCGATGATTTTGGGGTTTCTGTGTGTAGTGTGGTCGCAAAATGACTTTGGTCAAGTTGTGGTGATGTGTGGGAGTTTTTGTGTCATGTTGCTTTTTGCTGGAGGAAGCAAAAAATTGCTTGGTTCATTTGTCGCACTTGCATTTTTTGGTTTTGCCATTATTATTGGATGGGCAACAAGGAGGGTAGAACGCCTCAAGATTTGGTGGGCTTCTGTGCAAAATTTTGTGATTGATAAGATTCCATTTTTGAGCTATTTGAGGGTTGAGGATATGCCCGAGCCTTATCAAATTTATCATGCAGGTAATGCAATTCACCATGGGGGATGGGTTGGGAATGGGATTGGTGCAGGGGTGGTTAAGCTTGGATTTTTGAGTGAAGTGCATACAGATATGGTTTTGGCAGGAGTTGCTGAAGAGTTTGGGTTTTTGGGGATTATTGTGGTTTTGGGATTGTTTTTGTTTGGTGTGATTTATCCAATCCTAAAAATTGCCAATCGTGTGCAAAATCAAATGTATTCGCTTTATTGCATCGGCGTAGCTTGTTTGTTGAGTTTTGCATTTTTTATCAATGCATTGGGAGTTACAGGGGTGATACCGATTAAGGGGATTGCAGTTCCGTTTTTGAGCTATGGAGGGAGCTCGCTTGTTTGCGTTGGTCTTGCTTTGGGGATTGTTCTTGCGATTTCAAAGAAGATTGCACCCCCCACTTCTTGAGTTTTTCGCAAGAAGACTTATCACCATAGGAACAACCTTGTTGGTACTGGAGTTTGGCTCCTACAAGGTTTTTGGATTTTTCATAAGCTTTTCCAAGAGCATAGTAAAACTTTTGGCATGAAGAGGTATCTCCTTTGTTGCAGTTTGTTTTGAAAAGTTTCATTGCAACATATTGATTTTTGGCTATACCAATGCCATTGTAATAAAGGGTTGCGAGGTTTCTACATCCTCTTAAATCTCCACTACTGCAAGAACGATCAAGAAGTTTGGGGGCATTTGCTTTTTTTTCCTTGCTGTGAGCAGCGATAATTCCTGCTTCATAACATCCCAAGGAGCGTTGAGCATTGCATGACTGCTCAAGATAGAAGTAAGCCTCTTGTAGATTCTGCCCATAATTGCTTCTACCTTGATAAAAAATCATTCCCACCTCAAAACA
>DXDJ01000046.1 GCA_019115525.1 Candidatus Helicobacter avistercoris
ACATTGATAATATCATCAAGCGTTGTTTCATTCATTGTTGGGCACTCTGGCTTTGTTGAGGAGAGAACATAAGTATAATTCACCCCATCCACAGGTTTTCTCAAACGATTGACAAGATTAAACTCTGTTCCCACCGCCACTCTCTGCGTTGGCTCCAAAGAATTAACATAGTTGATAATCTGACTTGTTGAGCCTACAAAATCTGACTTTGCCACCACTTCTGGAGGGCATTCTGGATGTGTTGCAATGAGAATATTGGGATATTTGCTTCTATAAAACTCAATATCTTCTACACTAAAGAGTTGATGAACTGAACAAAATCCATCATAGCAGATGATTTCTGCACCCAACACCTCTTCTTTGCTAGAGATTCCAAGCACTGCTGAGGGGATAGAATGTCTTTGAGCAAGGTTTAGCCCCAAACAGCGATCGGGGAGAAAAAAGATTTTTTTGTTATGAGATTTGGCATATTCAAAGATTTTGCTTGCATTTGCACTTGTGCAAACCACGCCTCCCATCTCACCCACTTTTGCTTTGACTTCGGCATTGGAATTGATATAAGTGATAGGGAAAATATCTTCTTTTTTGATTCCATAGCTTTGCATCAGCTCAATACTTTTATCATAATAAGAGCTATCAATCATCCTTGCCATTGAGCAACAAGCAATCCTTGGCATAATGACTCTCTTTTGAGGAGAGAGGATTTTCACACTCTGCCCCATAAACCCTACTCCACAAAACACTACCAAACTCTTAGGGCTTTTGCTTGCATTTCTAGCTAGCTCTAGACTATCGCCTACAAGATCTGCCACTTCTACAATCTCATCTCTTTGATAATAGTGTGCTACAAGCAGAGCATCATTTGCTTGTAGCAATTCTTTGATTTTTTTGACTTTCTCAGCACTCATTTTTGCCTCCTTAGTGATACTCCCCCACACTATCTCCAAACCTTACTTTCTCACCGATATGAGTTAGGGGTGTATAGTCCCTTTGGAAAGTAAGAATAGTTGAACCCATCTTAAACATCCCCATCTCCTCACCTTTTGCCACAAAAATCGGCTCTGAGTAAGTGTAAGAAGTGTTGATATTTGCCTTTTTGTTGGTTTGCACTCGTGGCTCAAAATTTAGCACCATTTGACCCACATTGAGTGCTCCTACTGCAACATAAAACATCTTATTGCCTTTATTGTCTTTTGCAACTACCACAACTCGCTCATTTCTGATGAAAAGATTGTGATTTTTGAGCAATGAAGGGCGATTGACAGACAAAAGTTCGCCTGCAAAATACCTTACCTCCTCTACCCACATATCACAAGGTGCATGATAGCGATGATAATCTCTTGGAGAAAGATAATAATTGGTATAGAAATACCCCTCTCCTAGCACCTCTCCTAGCAATTCGCTCACACAATACACCATTCCTTTGATTTGCAGGGCTGAATTATTTTGTACATTTCCTTGCTCCATAATAAGACTATCACAAGGGGAAATGAGAGTTTTTGGACTTGTATCAAACTCCCTTTTCACTCTAAGTTCGCGAGTAAAAAGAGCATTAAGGGTTGGATAGCTCTGCGCACTTTGAAACTCTCTTAAGTCAATATCAAAGATTTTTACATAAGTAGAATTGATGATTTTTTGAATCTTAGGGGCAAATGCATAAGAAGCAAATTTACCAAAATATCTTGAAGCTATATTTCTAATCATTATCTTCCTTTGTAAGCAATATCTGAGAGCTGTAAGAAGAGTTCTATCTCTCCTCTAGGGATTGAGAGTTCTCGTGAAATTTCATCCACACTTTTGCCTTCTTGCAAAAGTGTTGAGATCTTTTTTTCATCTACACTTGTAGCACTGCTTGAGAAAAATTCCAAATCTCGTATCTTTCCATCCAAGCTATTAAGATTATCCGTGGCAAGTCGTATCTCATCATTGACTCTTTGCTCAATATTTTCTAAATGCTCAAAAGTCTGAGAGAGCGAGTGAGCGATCATATCTCTTGCTTGAGTTTCAACCTGACTTTGGATCTCCAGAGCCCTCTCTTCTTGCTCTCCTTCAACACGCTTGATGTATTTTTGGATTTTGTAAATCTCATCGTGCAAAGCATCAATTGCGATTTCAAATTTATCCAATCTTCTTGTAGATTCTAAATCTTTCAAATATGTAAAAAGCAAAATCAAAAACGAAGCCAATCCCACAAATCCACTCAACACAAGACTAAGATTTTGCTCTATCCAAACTCCCATTACTCTATCTCCCTTCTGCTTCTAATCTCCATTCTCTCACACTCCACAACATAGCCATCATAGCTATGGTTGTGTGAATATCCAATTTTAATAATTTTTGCAATATAAGGGGTTAGCATCCTAAAAAAAACAGGAATAATTTTGCTAGGAAAAATAGGCAAATCAAATCTTGCATAATACATCTCCCCCTCTTGCAATTCCTCCTCAAAGCATAGCACCCCATGCCCTATGCTGTGAGTCTTAAGAGAAAGAGAGAGAGGAAGATAGGGATTTTCTTTGATGAAAAGTTTTTGCTCCAATCTCTCTAGCTTCTTATACACCTCTACAAGCAACTCCAACATCACTTCATCCCCCTCATAATCTCTACTTTTTGAGAGTTTGAGCCATTTTTCTATCCCACTCTCCTCGATTTGATTGAGGGAAATATACTC
>DXDJ01000047.1 GCA_019115525.1 Candidatus Helicobacter avistercoris
CCCCCCTTTTTTTTAGTCTTGTTTATCTAGGTAGGCTAGATCGCTGAAGCTGTTTGCATGGATATTGCTAAAGGCATTTTTGAGTGAAACAAAAAAGTTTGGATTTTCTTTCTCAAGCTCTGCTAGGAAGTTTTTTGTCGCTTCTCTTGCAATAGGTGGCTTATCTGAGCCTGGTCTTCGTGCAGGACAGGTGCAAGCTGGAGCTGTAGGGACATTTTGTGAGAGGACAAAATCTCTTGTTTGTCGTTCACGCACATGGATGAGTGGGCGAATCACATATAGTCCATTTTCTGCCTTATAAATTGGCGCCATACTTCTTAATGCCCCATTGTAGGTAAGATTCATAAAAAAGCTTTCTGCTGCATCATCAAGATGATGAGCGATTGCAACTTTGTTATATCCAAGCTCTAGTGCTTTGGTATAGAGTGCTCCACGACGCATTCTAGAGCAAAAGCTACAATATGAGCTTCCTTCTCGTCTTTTCTCCACAATGGTATCCATAATAGTTGTGTAGTAGACTTGATGATTGATCCCTTGCTCTTTGCATAGATTTTCAAGCCAAGTATAATCCTCTCCCATTCCATAATGCACGGTTACAGCAAGATAGTCAAACTTAAAAGGAGCATGGCGTTTCATTCTTTCCAACAAACAAGCCAAAAGAATAGAATCTTTCCCTCCACTCAATCCTAAAAGTACTTTATCTCCTTCTCTGATTAGATTGTAGGTAGCATTGGTTCGTCCTACAGTACTTAAAATTTTTTTACTGATTTCATATGTCATTTGAGTTTCTCCTTAATAGCTTCTTCATTTGTAATTTGTGGATCATATTTGATTGAGAGTGTCTCTCCCGCTAGATAGAGATCTTTCACTCCGACAATCTCTGAAGCTTTGCTCCAGTCTTTGACATCCTTTAGAAAAATTGTTTTATATTTTTTTGGATTTCGTAGTCCAATTCCAAGTCCAATAATCCAAAGGATAGAAATTATTCCCGTGAGGAGTGAGAGCCAAAATAGTCCGATATGGCTATAGAGTACTCCACCCAAAACTGCACCAAAAAATGAACCCAAAAAGCCAAAGGTTGTAAATAAACCAAGTGCAGAGCTTCTTTGAGAAGCTTTGGGATATTTACTTGCCAAGGATTGCATGATAGGCTCATGAATATCAAATCCAACAAAAAAGATAATAATCCCTACAACAAAAAGCCAAAGAGATTGGATGTGGTCTGAATAGCAAAATAGGGCAAAGCAAAAAATAAAAGCAATAATCCCTGCAATCATTACTTTTTTGTAATATCCATATTTTTCAGCAAAAATACTTGCAGGAGCCATTGCTAGAATACCCAAAATCCCAGCAGGTGCATAGAATTTCCATAGCTCACTTTCAGAGATTGCAAAATCTTTGTGGAGGACAAGTGGAATGATGACAAAGGCAAGATTGGCAAGAGCTTTTTGTAAAAAAGAACTCATATACATAATCCACAAATCTCTATCCTTAAGATAGTGCTTGGAATAGGTGTCTGTGAGGTAAGAGTAGGTGATTTTTTCAGGTTTTGGAACTTTGAAGAGCAAAATCAGCAAAGAAAGTAGAGAACAGAATGCAGCAATATAAAAAAGTGTATTGAGCCCAAATACTCCACCGATAAGAGGCCCCATCAACATAGAGAGTAAGAAGCTTATTGAAATTCCTCCACCCATAATTGCCATAGCCTTTGTGCGATGCTCTTCTGGGGTAAGATCAGAGATCATTGCACTGATAAGCGAGCTAATTGCACCTACTCCTTGGATTAGTCTTCCAACAACAAGCCAGTAGATGTTTTCGCTCATTGCACAGATAAGTGAGCCAATAATAAACACAATCAAACCAAAGGCAATAATTGCTCTTTTATCAAACTTATCTCCAAGGATTCCAAAGGGAGTTTGAAATATGATTTGTGTAAGGGCATAACCTCCTACAGCAAGACCAATCATTAGAGGTGATGCACCAAGTGAGTTGGCATAAACTGCAATTGTAGGGATAACTAAAAACAAACCTAAGAATCTTAGAGCAGAAATCAAGCTCAAAGGTAATGTGGATTTTAGTAGATTCATAAAATATAGACCTTATTGGGGGTTTTTGATTAAAATTTCGCGATTGTATCCAAAAAAATTTTTACTTTTGAAAGGGAAAAATGCAAATCATTCTAGCAAGTGCAAATACCAAAAAGATTAAAGAACTCAAAGCGATTTTGGGATATGAAAATATTGTGAGTTACAAAGAGATTTTAGGGGATTTTGAAATCATTGAGGATGGAGTGAGCTTCAGTGAGAATGCTTGGATTAAAGCTAGAGCGATAGAGAATAGGGTGCAAGAGAGTGAGGGAGATTATCTCATCATCGCTGATGATAGCGGATTGTGTGTTGAAGCACTGGATGGAATGCCCTTGATCTATTCAGCAAGATTTAGCGCAATCAAAGCAAGTGCAAAAGAGCTGATTGAAGGGAGATTTAAGATTCCAAGCGAGGGGGGAAGTGATGAGGCAAATAATCTCAAGCTTTTGGAATGTTTAGAAGAGCTAGGGCTTCAAGAGAGCAAGGCAAAGTTTGTTTGCACCATTGCACTATGTGGGAAAGTTGGGGGAGAGAGGGTAGAGGGAGAGTTTGGTGGAGAGCTTGAGGGCAAAGTCATCAATGCACCGCTAAATCCTCAAGCTTTTGGTTATGACCCACTTTTTATCCCAAATGGCTATGAGATGACACTTGATAAGATTGAGGAGAAAAACACGCTCTCTCATCGATTCCTTGCATTGCAAAAGCTCAAAACTTTTCTTAAAGGTGTTTTATGAATGCACTTTTTGCAGCACATAAACCTGCAGGAGTGAGTAGCAACCATTTTTTGACAAGACTAAAAAGAAAATACAAGTTTGGAAAATGTGGCTACTCTGGCACACTTGATCCCTTTGCCTCTGGGCTTTTGCTCGTAGGAGTAGGGGCATATACAAGACTATTTGATTATCTAGATAAAAGCACAAAAAGCTATGAGGCAACACTTTGGCTAGGGGCAAAAAGTGAGAGTTTGGATATTGAGCAGATTGAGAGCGTGGAGTGTGTGAGGGAGTTTAAGAGAGGAAGAGTGGAGGAGGTGCTAGAGAGTTTTGTGGGGCAAGTCAAATACACTCCTCCAAGATTTAGTGCTAAGCATATCAATGGAAAAAGGGCTTATGAGCTTGCAAGAGAGGGGGTGGAGTTTGCTCTAAAAGAATGTGAAATGCAAATTTTTGAAATCAAACTTCTCTCTTATGCCCATCCTTTTGTGAGTTTTAGGGTAAAGGTAAGCGAGGGAGCATATATCCGAAGCCTCGGAGAGCTTATTGCCAAAAAGCTAGGGGTATGTGGGGCTTTGAGTGCTTTGAGGCGAGTGGGTGAGGGGAGTGTGTGTGTAGGAAGAGAGGAGATAAGAGAGCTAGATCCACTCTCTCACATTGCCTTACCAAGAGTGGAGTTGGGAGAGCTTTATCAAGAATTTTACGATGGCAAAAAAATCACACTCAAAAACCAAAAGCTTAGAGTGAATACTCCTTATTTGGTTGTTTTTGAGGAATTTTTCTCTATAATTGAGCTTAATGAAAATGGGGAAGTGAAATATAGACTAAATAGGATTCCAAAATGCTGATTTTGTCAAGGAAAGAAGAAGAAAGCGTTGTTATAGGAGATAACATCATCATCAAAGTCATCTCTATTGACAAGGGAAATGTCAAGCTTGGGTTTGATGCTCCACCTCAAACATTGATTTTGCGTTCAGAACTCAAAGAAGCTGTTGTGAGCGAAAACAAAAGGGCAACTACACTGCTAAATAGCGAACAGCTCGAAGCGATTTCTAAGCATATCAAAAAATGAAAATCTATCCCAAACTCAATATTTTTCTCAATATCCTGCCTCCACTTGAGAGAGGGATGCACCCTTTGCTCTCTCGCTTTGTTTTGGCTTATGGAGAACTTTATGATGAGATGGAAATTTTTGAGGGGGTAGAGAAGTTTGAAATCTGTGGAGATTTCACTTGTGCTTTGGAAGAAAATCTCATTTATAAAGCCAAAGAAGCTCTTAAGGTAGAGTTTGATGAGTATTCAGGCTATTTTGAGAGCTTAAGTGTGGAGGTGAAGAAGAATATTCCTCAAGGAGCCGGACTAGGTGGAGGGAGTGCAAATGCTGGAGCATTTTTGTGTGAAATGGCAAGAAGATTGGATTTGAGCAAAGAATCTTTGCAAAAAATCGCTCCAAAGATTGGATCGGATGTGAGTTTTTTTGTCAATGAATATGAGAGTGCCAATGTGATGGGGTGTGGAGAAGTGGTCAATGAGTTTGTAGAAAATAGTCATTACACTTATGAGATTTTTACTCCCAAGATTTTTTGCCATACGGGTAAGGTATATCAGGCTTTTGATGAGCTATTGAAAAATGGTGAGATTCAAAGTGTGATGAAAGTGGATTTTCTCAATCTCTCTAGCATTGAGCTTTTAAGTCGTTTTTCTCCTCTTGAGCTTAACGATCTTTTTGCACCTGCGATGAGAGTGTATCTAGAGCTTGCAAGTGTGAGAGATGAGCTGGGAGAGGGATGGTTTTTTAGCGGAAGTGGGAGTAGCTTTTTTAGGGTAAGGGGACTTGGATGAATATCATTGCAAAAAACAAAAAAGCCTTTTTTGACTACGAGATTTTAGAAAAATATGAGGCAGGAGTGGTTCTCAGTGGCGCAGAGGTGAAATCTATCCGTGCAGGAAGAGCGAATCTCAAAGATAGTTTTATCAAAATTGTAAAGGGAGAGGCATTTTTATTCCACGCTCATATCTCTCATCTTCAAACTACCCACGCGTTTTTTAAGCCCAATGAAAGGCGAGAGAGAAAGCTATTGCTTCATAGAAAAGAGATTGATAAATTGCTAGGGAAAATCACGCAAGAGGGCTTAACTCTTGTGCCATTAATGCTCTATTTTAACAAACGCAATAAAGTAAAAATCGAAATTGCACTTGCCAAAGGAAAGAATCTCCACGATAAGCGAGAGACTTTGAAGCGAAAGATTTTGGATCGTGAAGCACAAATGGCATTGAAAAATTATAGATAGGATTGAGAATGAAATTATGGATTGATTATGGCGTTTTGGGGTTTTTGCTCTTTTTGAGTGTAATTGTGGTGGGGATTGCATTGGAGAGAATTTGGTTTTATGCGACGATGAGGGTGAGTGATTATGATGATAAGAGGGTGTTGGAGATGGATTTGCACAAACGCCTCACGCTCATTGCTACGATTGGCTCAAATGCCCCTTATGTGGGATTGCTAGGAACTGTTGCAGGGATTATGGTGACTTTCTCAGAGCTTGGAGCAAATACGGATACGCAAAGCATTATGATAGGACTATCCCTTGCACTCAAAGCTACGGCAATGGGGCTAATTGTGGCAATTCCCTCTATTGTTTCTTACAATCTACTGCTTAGAAAATCAGAGATCATTATCAAAAAGTGGGAAATCTACCATCACCCAGAGGCAAGGGGATAAAATGAAAAAAATGGATTCAATGAATCTTGTTCCATTCATTGATATTATGCTCGTTTTGCTTGTGATTGTGCTTACAAGTGCGACATTTGTCAATACTAGCAAAGTTCCTATCGACATCCCCAAATCTCAAGAAGAGGGCAAGGGGAGTCAAAAGATTGACAAAAAAGAGATTATTATCTCTATTGATAAGGGAGGGAAATTTTTTTGGGGGGATGAGCTTGTAGCATTCTCTACTCTAAGCTCAAGAGTGGCAGGACTTGACAAAAAAACCCAGATCATTTTAAAAGGGGATAAAAAAAGCGAGTTTGATGCTTTTGTGCAGGTGATGCAGCTCTTGCAAAAAAATAAGCTAGATGAAGTTTATATTTTGGTGCAAGATAAAGCAAAAACTAAGTAGAAAAAAGGCATAATTACACTTTTTGATTTTAAAAATGAAGGATTTTCGATGAAAAGAACTTATCAGCCACACAATACTCCACGCAAGAGAACACATGGTTTTCGTGTAAGAATGAAGACTAAAAATGGTAGAAAAGTTATCAATGCAAGAAGAGCAAAAGGTAGAAAAAGACTATCTGTGTAAGTAATGAGGACACTCAAAAACAAAGCAGAATTTGACTTTGTTTATAAAAATGGGCGGAGATATTATGGAGAGTTTTTCAATCTCTATGCCCTCAGTCTTTCTCATCGCTCTTTGCAAAACAAGACATTTTCTTACAAAGAGAAAAGGGTGTTTTCTCACTTTCTCCAATCTCCTCAAGATCTAGTTTTTGGTCTTAGTGTTTCAAAAAAGATAGGCAACTCCCCACAACGCAATCTTATCAAGCGTAGATTCCGTGCTTTTTGTCGCAAATATACAGGTTTATTTCCTCAAATGCTTGTAGTTTTTATGGCAAAAGAGGGTGTGCTTGGATTGCCCTATGCTCAGATGGAGAAGGAGATTTTGGAGTTTTTGCCCAAAGTCAAAGGAAAATCTAGTGAGAGTTGATGGGGTTTTTAAAAAATTTTTATGCAGATGTGTGAGGGGGTATCAGAAATTTATCTCTCCACTTACTCCCCCATCTTGTCGCTACTATCCGACTTGCTCTTCTTATTCTTTGATACTTTTTGAGCTAACTCCTAGTTTTTATGCCTTGTTTTTCTCTATAATAAGGATTTTTAAATGCAATCAATTCTTCAAAGGTGGATTTGATTATCCTTGTATTGGTATCACGCTAAGCAATATCTTGTATCATCCAATTAAAATTTCTTATTGGTTGATCCCTACAAAGAGCGTAAAGATCCCTTTGTTTGTTTGCAAGCCGATTAAAATTCGAGCCTATGTTATTAAGGAAAATTTATGAACCCAAACCAAAGCAATTCATTCTCAATGACACGAATGCTAGGAGCTGTGGCTTTGACATTTGTGTTTTTTAGTGCATACTCTTACTTTTTTCCTCAAGAAAAACCCGCACAAACAACAGAAAGCAAAAGTGCCCCAAACCCTCAAGCTCAAGAGATCAAACAGATTTCATCTCCAGTATCCAAACAAGAAACTCCATTACTTAAGATTTCTTCCAAGGATTTTGAAATCGAGTTTGATTCTTTGGGGAGAGTGGCACAAGTTTATTTGAAAGACAAAAAATACGCCAAACCTGCAAGTGAGAATCTTTTTTCAAAACTTTTTGGCAAAAAACAAGAGAGCAAACCAATTGATAAAGTTCCATTGCTTGATAGCACGCTGATTCGACCACTTGAAGTGAGATTTGCCGATGAGGAAATCAACCAAAAAGCTTTCTCAACACCTTATAGCACTTCATCTTCCAATCTTGTGCTTTCAGATAAGCCCATTAGCTTTGAGCTTGTGCAAAATCTAGGCACTCAAACACTAAGCAAGTACATCACAATCTATCCAGATCTAAGCTATGAGATCAAAATCACTTCAAGCAATCCATCAAGTAAGTTTTTCCTCACTAATGGTGCAAGACCTATTGCAGATAGCGATGAGTATGCGTTTTTGGGAACAATTCTACAAAATGATGGGACACTTGAAAAATTTGAAAAGAATGATGTAGAGGGTGTGGAGGTTTATAAAGATGTAACTTTCCTAGCTAGTGTAGATCGCTATTTTACAACCCTGCTTTATGAGAAGGATGGCAAGCTTGAGGTGTTGGTCGATGGCAAAATCCCTTCCCTTAGTCCCATTGGATTTGTTTCTATCCAAGGAAGCAAAGAGCTAGGAGGATATATAGGGGCAAAGAATTATCAAGAACTAAAGGCTCTCTATGCTCCACTTGGCGATGTCGTAGAATATGGGCTAATGACATTTTTTGCCAAACCGCTTTTCTTGCTTCTTGAGGTTTTACACAATCTTTGCGGAAATTGGGGTTGGGCGATTGTAATGCTTACAATCCTCGTGCGTGTAGCACTCTTCCCACTTAGCTATAAGGGAATGATAGGAATGCAAAAGCTCAAAGATCTAGCTCCGCAAATGAAGCAAATCCAAGCTCAATACAAAGACGATCCTCAAAAAATGCAAAAGCATATTATGGAGCTTTATAAGAAAAATGGTGCAAATCCACTAGGTGGATGTTTGCCTCTACTTCTTCAAATCCCTGTGTTTTTTGCAATCTATAAGGTGCTTTATTGTGCAGTGGAGCTAAAAGCTGAGCCGTGGATACTTTGGATTCATGATCTCTCTGTGATTGATCCTTACTATATCCTTCCTCTTGTAATGGGTGTAACAATGTATATCTCTCAAATTATGACACCTACGACTTATACCGATCCAATGCAAGAGAAAGTTTTCAAGCTCTTGCCACTCTTTTTTACAATTTTCTTCATTATTTTCCCATTCCCAGCAGGACTTGTTTTGTATTGGAGTGTCAATAACATCCTCTCAATTATTCAGCAGATGATTATCAACAGAATCGTTGCTAAACAAAAGGAAGCAAAAAAATGAAACGATTTAGTGCAGAAAGTATCCAAGAGGCTATCAGTAATGCCTCTATTTATTTTGGGTGTCCAAAGGAAGAGATAGAGTATGAAATCGCCGTCGAACCTTCAAGAGGGTTTTTGGGGATTGGGCGAAGAGATGGAGTGATTGTCGCTAGAAAAAGAGAGAAGAGCGAATCTAGCTTGCAAAACTCTTTTGAAACTCCCAAAGAAGCTCCACTCTCATCCATGCAAGAGAATTGTGTGATTGATAAGTCTTGCTATACTCAAGGTGGGAACTGCACGCAGATTGAGGAAAATTTCTTTCAAGAGAGGTTGAGTCCTCAAGAGTTGTGTGAGCAAATTGCTCAAGAGATTGACTCGCTTTTCTCGCACCTGCCTTACAATATCAATCCCGCTAAGGTAAGAATAGAATCTGATGGTGTTGTGAATATTGAATTTAGTGGTGAGGATTGCGGACTTTTGATTGGTGAGAAAGGTTATCGTTATAGCTCAATCTATCATCTCTTAGCAATCTGGATTAAGAAAGAATATGGAATGGGGCTTAGACTTGAGATTGCCGATTTCCTCAAAAACAAAGAAAAAAGAATTGAAGAGTATTTAGAAGAGAACTATGAGCAAATCATCTCTCGCACATTCTTCCAATCTCGCACTTTTGATCCACTCACTGCAAGTATTGCTCTAAGAAGATTTCGTGAGGCAATTCCTGATAAATACATCATTATTAAGCAAGTTTCCGAGATTGAGAGTGTGATTTCTATCAATGAGTTTAGAACAAAATAACTCCACAATCACAGCGATTAGCACACCTCTAGGAGGTGGAGCTGTTGGGATTGTGCGAATGAGCGGAAGCAAAAGCCTTGAGATCATCAAAACCCTAAGCAAAAAATCCGACTTTACCCCACGCTATGCCACACTCACAACGCTTTATGATAGAGATAGCGAGCTTTTAGATGAAGTGATTGTGATTTATTTCAAAGCCCCTTATAGCTACACTAGAGAAGATGTGATAGAGATTCAATGCCATGGGGGAAATATGATGGTGAGAAGAATCTTAGAAGAGGTTTTACATCTTGGAGCAAGACTGGCAGAGAATGGGGAATTTACCAAAAGAGCATTTCTAAATGGCAGACTTGATCTCTCCCAAGCTCAAGCCGTAGCAAAACTTATCGAAGCCAAAAGTATCCAAGCTCAAAAGACATTGCTCAAACAGCTCAAAGGTGAGCTAAGCGTATTTGTAGAAGGTGCTAGAGAAAGCTTGTATGAAGTATTGGCTTATAGTGAGGTGATGATTGATTATAGCGAGGAGGATATTCCTGAGGATACTCTAAGTTTGCTTTTTGCAAAGATTGATGTGCTTTATGAGAGGTTTGAGAAGATTTTGCTTCACTCAAAAGCACGAGTAGGGATCTTTGAGGGGTTTTCTCTATGTATCGTGGGCAAACCCAATGTAGGCAAAAGCTCATTGCTCAATGCCTTGCTTTTGTATGATCGAGCAATTATTAGCAATATTGCAGGGACGACAAGAGATACGATTGAGGAGATTTTGAACATCGGAAGCACACAGGTAAGGCTTATTGACACTGCTGGAATACGAGAGAGTGAGGATGAGATAGAGAGCATAGGGATTGCAAGAAGTAAGGAAGCCATGGAGAAAAGCGATATTGTGCTAGCCGTGTTTGATAGCTCAAGGGAGTTTGACGAAGAGGATAAGAAAATCATAGAGCTTTTAGGCGAGCAAGGCGAGAAGAAAATCATCACTATTTTCAACAAATCTGACTTACCTCAAAAATCTCACAATACCTTGCCTTATCCCTCCTTTTCTCTCTCTGCTCAAAATAAAGAAATCGATGAGTTGATGAAGGCTTTGCAAGAAGTGCTAGAGGAGAGCGAGAGCAGTGAGATCATCCTCTCAAGTGCCAATCAGATTCAAAGTGTTGAGCAAACTCTAAAGTATCTGAGTGAGGCTAAAAAAATGTTAGATAATGGATGCTTAGAACTATTTTCTTACAATGTTAGAGATGCCATTGAGAGTATAGGCAAAATCACAAAACCCTATGATGGAGCAGATTTGCTCGATAAGATGTTTAGTGAGTTTTGTTTGGGGAAGTAGGATGGATGAGTATAAAATTTTAGACATTCCTTATCTTTCTCTTGGGTTGTCTGAGCCACTTGGAACAAAGCAAAATATTGGCTTAATGATGGAGAATGGTTATTTAAGAAAGGCAGAGACAAAACCTTTGAAGATTGTAGTGAGAAAATTGCTTGTGAAATTGCAAGACTTATACAATTACCCTATGCAGAATATGAATTCGGAAAACTTATTGATAATACCAATCAAGCTTCTTTGGGGATTGTTAGCAAAAGTTTTTTAAATCGTCAAAATGCCGAAGAGCTTGTTTTGGGCAATCAGATTTTGGGGAAAGTTTTTCAAGACTATGATCAATATTCCCGCTACAAAGCACGAAGATACACACCAACATTAGCCCTATTAGTCTTTGAAACTTTTGCAACAATAGAGCAAGACTATTCATTTTTGTATACTTTTATTGGATATCTAGTTTTTGACTGTTTGATTGGCAATACAGATAGACATCATGAGAATTGGGGAATAATCGTAAATGGAGGGATAAAAATTGCTCCAACTTTTGATCATGCTTCTGGACTTGCATCTAAAGTAAACGAGCAAGAAGCACAAGAAAGACTTGCCACAAAAGATAAGGGGAGATGTATCGAGTATTTTTGTCAAAAAGCCAAATCAGCTTTTTGGAAAGATAGCAAACAACTTAGAACCATAGAAGTGTGTCAAGAAATACAAGACTTTGGAAAACGAAATTCTAGAGTAGAAAAAACTCTAAAAGAGTGGATTGAAAAGATTAGTCAAATTTCAAAGATAGATCTTGAGAGAATACTTGATAAGATTCCCAAAGAATTAGGATTTCAAGAGTATCAAAAATGTTTTATTTTAAAATTTTTGGAAATCAATACTAGTCGTTTAAAAGAGTTGATAAAGAGGGATTGATGGAAAAAGAACTGATTGTAACTTGGAAAAAAGAGAGCAGTGGAAAATATTTTCCTATTGGAATCTTAAAGAGTTTGCAGAAAGGAGCGAGGAAGGTTTATTATTTCTCTTATACAAAGGGGGTAATACAAGCAAAAAATGAGGGATTTTCTCCACTTTTTGGTGAAACCAAAGATGAGGAACTAAAAAGGATTTATATTTCAGAAGATGGAATCTTTCCAGTTTTTGCCAATCGCTTGATGACAAAGAGCCGTCCAGAATATCCTCAATATAAGCAATGGTTAGATATTAAAAACGAAGACAATCCCTTGGAAGAACTTGCAAAAAATAATGGAATTCGTGCAACTGACAATCTTCAGGTTTTTGCAATTCCAGAAAAGAAGAATGGAAAGTATATTGTTGATTTTTTTATTCATAAATTCGATTTGATTGCTCCAGAGTTTTGGATAAGAATTAAGGATTTTAAAATAGATGATAGGCTTTATTTGACTCAAGATATTCAAAACCCCTACGATAAGAATGCTTTACTTATTAGGACAGAAGAACCTCTTTGTTTTTTTGGTTATGTTCCAAGATTTTATACAAAAGATTTTTTATATCTACTCAATCAAAAAGACTCTCAAGCTACTTTGAGGATTCTGAGAATCAATATCGACGCTCCCTTGCTTTATCGGGTATTTTGTCGCTTTGAATCTTCATGGAGTGAGGATTTTGAACCTTTTGCCAGCGAGGAGTTTGAAAGCTTTTGATTTCACAAACTCCATTACAAATTTTTGAATTTTTTAATCGCCTTGTATATATCAAACGCGATGATTTGCTTCATCCGCTTTTCTCTGGAAATAAAGCTAGGAAGTTTGCCTCACTTCTTAAGCAAGAGCTAAAGAGTAAAACGCTCATTAGCTATGGAGGCAATCAGAGCAATGCACTTCAAAGCCTCGCCTTACTCTCTTTGCTCAAAGACTGCAATCTTATCTACTTCACCACTCCTTTTTCAAAAGCTCTTTTGCAAGAGAGTGAGGGGAATTTTGCTTATGCACTCAAGAGTGGAGTGGTAGAGTTTAGAGAAACTCCCCATCCCCAAGAAGAATCTCAGAAGTATGCACTACAAAATCCTCAAGCCCTTTTCATCCCTCAAGGTGGGAGCGTGGAGCTAGCAATGGAGGGGATGAGAGAGCTAAGTGAAGAGCTAAGGAAGCAGACTGGGGATTTAAAATCTCCTATCTTTTTTTACTCAAGTGGGATTGGCACTGCAAGTCTTACACTGGCACAATTTGATCTAGAAGTTTATACTGCCCTTGGGGCTGGGAAGCTAGAAGATTTACTTCAAAGATTTAGCCACTATCCCAAATCCCCAAAAGTGCTAGAAAGTGAGTTTCATCTCCCCTTTGGCAAACCTCACACTAAGGTATGGGAGATGTATGAGTATTGGATGGGGCAGGGAGTGGAGTTTGATCTGCTCTATGATTGTTTGTTATGGATAAAGATAAAAGAAAACTTAGCAAGATTTGAGGATAGGGAGATTGTTTTTATCCACTCTGGGGGACTTATGGGGAATATCACACAAGAAAAAAGATATCGATTGAAAAATCTTTGTTAGCATTTTGCTTTTAGGAGGTGTTAATGCTATCAAAAGATATCGCTAAGTATTCAAAGATTCGTTATGAAGTGCGTGCGTATATGTGCTATCTCTTCTCACGCCATATCAAAAGCGGGGTGATTGCCCCTACACTGGAGCAAATCACACAAGAGCTTGAAAAAATCGCATTAGAGATTCAAGTCTTTGATGCAATGTATGTGCTAGATAGTGAGGGCAATCAAGTGCGAAAGCTTCATCAAGAGAGCTGTGATGTGAGAAAAGATTTGCCCAATTATGCAGATAGGGCATACTTCTATGAGTGCAAAAAAGAGGGTAGATGCACACTTACAGATCCTTATCCTAGTAAAAATGGAGGAAAACTTGTTGTTACAGCAAGTTGTCCAATCTATAATGAAGCAGGAGAGCTTGTCTATATTGCCTGCATTGATGTAACGCTTGAAGAAGCAATCAAAATCGGAGCTCCTACAAAACTCTATGATGTTTTCTCTAAGATGTCGCATTTTGCTTATCTTGCTCTCTCTTTGATGCTTTTTTGCGTTTCGGCTTTGCTGTTTTTTCGAGGAGTAAATAGTTTTTGGAATGCGTTGGTGCATTTCAGCAAACTTGATATCAAAGAAGTGTTTGAAGCCACGATTTTGCTTACCCTCTCGCTAGCTATCGTGGATTTGGTCAAAGCTATCTTTGAAGAGGAAGTGCTAGGACGCAATACAGGCGAGAGCCACTATGCAATCCACAAAACAATGATCCGTTTCCTTGGCTCTATCATCATTGCTTTGGCGATTGAGGCGTTGATGCTGGTGTTTAAGTTTAGTATCATTGAACCTGAGAAGATTCAATACACGCTTTATCTCACAGGAGGAGTGGCACTCTTACTTTTGGGGCTTAGTGTGTATGTCAAGTTTGCTTATAGTGCTGTCAAAGATGATCGCAACTCAAGCAATGGTTGAAATCTTTATAGAAAAACACCACAGAGTAGGGGAGGAAAAACTCCCTTGCTTCTAGGGGTGGAATGATTTTGTCGCTTCCCCCCAAAAAAACATTGATCTTTACCCCACGCTTTGTAAGCTCTTCTAGCTCTTCACTCTTCCACTCAAAGTGCAATAACTCCTCTAGCTCTTCTAGTCTTCCTGCTTTGAAGTATTTGGCATTGGGGTTGCCACAGAGGGCGAGAAAGTTTTGGACATAGTTTTGAGAATCTTTGCGAAATCCTAAAAGTTGCATTTTGAGAAATGCGGGGCTTTGGGTTTGGAAAAATGCAGGAGAGATGAGGTTTAGACTTTGGATCCTTTTGCCCTCTCTCACACTTTTTAGGGCGTATTTGAAAGCCTTGATCGCTCCATAGCTAAATCCTGTGAGGCTAAATTCATCTTGCTCTAAAGGCAGATGAGAAAAAATCTCACTCTCTCCCTCAAAACAAAATCCACTAAAGTAGAGCATTGAGCTTCTCAAAGCTTAAGCACTCATCTTTGAGCAAGACTTCTTGGATAAGCAAAAGCTCTTGATTGTAGGTTTGGAGAAATTCTTGACACTCTTTTTGGGCTTGGGATAGAAGATGCTCATCATTTTGAAAAAGTTTTTCTCCCATACCGTATTCAAGAGTGATTTTCTCACACCATTCTTTGGCTTTGGCTAGATCACTTTGCGTGCAGGTATAGCTTTGATTGTAGTGGAGTTTGAGGGCAGTGTAGCCGATGAGATATAGTCTTAAAAGATTGTAGGCTTGCTCTTGGCTTAGCATATCTTGCTTCTCCCACACGCTCTCATCTTCTTGCAAAGAGATTTTGACAAATTTGATATGGGACTTGAGGGCATAAAGAGCTTTGCTGGCTTGATAGAGGGAGAGGATTTTCTTTTGCTCAAGGCTGGGGGCAGGGGATTTTTTGAGTGAGAGGGTGAGCTTGGTTTTGGCTTTTTGCATATCACGCTCTTCTAGCACTTCTCGATTCTCCCTAAGCATAAGCAATCCTGCTTCATTCACAAGACTCTCAATCATCGCACCACTAAACCCTAAACATTCGCTAGAGAATTTGGGGATAGAGAAATTGTAGTTTTTGTTTTTAAGATAGAGAGCAAAGATCTCTTCCCTTTCCTTGGGTGAGGGGAGGTCAATGTAGATTTTTCTATCAAATCTCCCACTTCTTAGCAATGCTGGATCAAGCACACTAGCGTGATTTGTCGCACCAAAAATAATGAGATTAGAACTAGAGGCAAATCCATCCATTTCTGTGAGTAACTGGTTGAGCGTGCTTTCTCGCTCATCATTTCTGCCATTTCCTCTCTCTTTTCCCACAGAATCAATCTCATCAATGAAGATGATCGCACTTTGAGCTTCCTTGGCTTGAGAGAATAGCTCTTGAACCCTCTTAGCTCCTGAACCAACAAAGATTTGAGAGAAGCTACTGCCACTTTGATAAAAAAATGGCACACCAGCCTCACTTGCCATAGCTTTTGCAAGCATGGTTTTTCCAACCCCAGGGGGGCCAACTAGAAGCACGCCTTTAGGCATTCTAAGTCCGAGTTTTTGGTATTTGCTTGGATTTTTAAGATAATCAAGGATTTCTTTTAGATCATTTTTGACCTCAGAGATTCCTGCTAGAGAATCAAGTGTTATAGATGAGGGAGTGATGGATGGAGTGATGAGCTCTTTTGAAGTTTTGGTTTCTTTTTTGGCAAGATGAGGGGAGGGATTGGCAGTATGTGTGCGAGGGCAAAAAATCTTATGACGTAAAAGAAACAACACCACACAAGCAACAATCAAAAGAAAGGTAAGAAGCGTGTAAATAAGCCAATGGCTTTTTTGAGTAATAGGCGTATCGATTTTGTCTAATAGAGTGGAAGATTTGAGGATTTTGTAATTTTTATCTCCAATTTGGAAATACAAATAAGTTTCATCAATTTGAAAATTTCGTGCTTTTGAGATGAGGGTGCCAAACTCTTTTTGCCCCACAGTTTGAGAGTGATCTTTGAATGAGATGAATAGCACAATACACAAAAAGACTCCCACAAGAGAGATTCCCAAAATTAGTTTTTTCATCTTGTCTCCTTTAAAAGAGTTTGATTGCACTCTTGTAAGGTTTCGTATTTTGTGATTTTGAGCCATTGCTTGAGAGGATGAGTGGGGGTAAGGATTTTCATCTTGTTGTAGAATTGATCCAATCCCATTGCAACTCCATTTTCAAAACTTTCAATCAAAACCTCCAATGGCTGAGTTTGATTCTTCCTAAAATCGATATTTTTTTGAATAACAAGAGCTTTGATTTGGTGGAGCCGTTTCTTGGCAATTGCTCCATTGATGCGAGGCTTTAGAGTGCTAGATGGTGTGCCATCTCTTGGGCTATAAATAAAAGGGTGGATATGTGTTAGAGGCAAGAGTTTGAGATTTTCATGGGCTTCTCTCCATATCTCTTCACTTTCTCCAGGATGCCCTACGATATAATCACTTCCTATCGCAAACCCCTTAAGAGCGATTTTCTCAAGCAATGCCAGATCACTTTCAAAGCGATTGATTCGATTCATAATCTCTAGCATTGAGTTATGAGAGTGTTGCAAGGCAATGTGAAGATGTTTTTCTAAAAACTCTTCACCTAAAAGTTCTAAAAACTCATCATCAATCTGACTAGGTTCAAGCGATCCAATGCGTATGCGTTTGATTCCTTGGATTTTAGAGATTGTCTTGATGAGCTTTGGCACAGAGGTTTGAGTATCTTTGCCATAGCTTCCCATATTTGTGCCAGTTAGCACGACTTCTTGCACTCCTTTTTGAGCCAGAAGTGAGATTTGTTTGAGGATAGAATCTTGAGGAAGACTTCTAGCCTTACCACGAGTGAAGGGGATAATACAGTAGCTACAAGCAAAATCACAGCCCTCTTGAATTTTGATAAATGCTCGGCTTTTGCCTACAAACTCACTTACAAGGGTTTTGTCAATATGAGTATCTTCATTTTCTGAAGTGAAGAAAAAGGGCTTGCTCTCTTGCAAGAGTGAGTTGATGTTTTCTTTGTGAGTATGATCAAAGATTCCATTTAGCAGTGGAGCAAACTCCTTGCCTTTGGTTTTGACTCCACAGCCAGTGAAGTAGAGTTTTTTGCCAGTTTTGCTCATTTTGTTTAGATAGTTTTTTACCCCACTATCCGCACCATTTGTTACACTGCAAGAGTTGATGATGATAATCTCTGCTTCACTTTCATTTTGCGTAACCTCAAAGTCTTTGAGGTTTTCTATCATAACTTGAGTGTCAAAGAGATTGGTGCGACATCCAAAAGTTTTAAAATACACTTTTGACTTCATGCTTTTCTTCACTGCTTTCTTGAGGATGATTTTCGTGAGTGTATCGCTCCCATACCCCATCACTTCCGGTATTGACGATTTTTGTAGTTGGGTAGGCGATTTTGATGTCATGCTCTTTTGCCAAAAGATCAATAATCTCAGCAGAAATATTGCTTCTGAGATTGAGGGTTGTGTATGCATTGCTTTGATACCAAATTGAGATTTTCATCCCATTGGGTTCGATCATATTAAATACTCTAGGCTCTAGGCTAATGCGTTTGATAGAGTAGCGTTCTTTGAGTTGCATCATTCTTTTTTTGCCAATCTCAATATGAGATTTTGAATGCTTGCGTGCCACTTCTGTTGCAATCTCAAGAGCTTTTTTGTGATTGCTATCAAATGTGATTGTAAAATCAATCCCATCCCATACCGTTGTCATCCCCCCATGTGTGTAGTTGGAGATGATAGTAGTGAAGATCATATTGTTTGGAATAAAGATGATTCTTCCTGCTCGGCGTGTTTCCATATAGGTGTTGAGCGTTACATCTTCTAAGAGAGTAATGCGTGTCATTGAAATATCCAAAATATCGCCAACATAGGTGGTATTATCTCGATGCACACGGATTCTATCCCCTACATGAAGCCCACCACCAATGATAATAACAAACCATCCCAAAAAGCTCATAAAAAGATCTCTCATAGCAAATGCCAAACCAGCAGACACAAATCCTAAGAATGTAACAAGATAAGTAATGTTATTGAGATAGCTAAGGAGTAAAACAATCGCAACAATAAAGATGTTTGCAAAATTGACAATTTTGTTTGCAATATAAAGTCGCTCTTGATCGAGATATTTTCGCAATGCAAGTTTGATAGCTAGAGCAATGAAAATAATAGTAATACAAATGATTAGCACATAAATAGTTTTGATGATTTGTTTTTGGATTTGATCTTCAAGTTTGCTGATGATGTCGTTTGTTTTTCTTGAATACACATCAAGAGAAGTTTCTAGGATACTTTGAGCAGATTCTAGTTCGATTTTTGTATTTTGAATCTTTTGGATCTCATCTAAAAGCACTGGATGATTTTCTTTGCTTTCAAGTTTGAGAAGTGAATTTAGAAGAGTTTTTTTCTCTTGAAGAATATTGATGGTTTCTTTGAGGGTGACGAGATTATTGCTTAGGGTTTTTTCTTGCATTTTGATTTGTTTGATGAAATCCTTTGCTCCCAAGATTGCTATGGGATTTGTAACTGATGGAGTTTTTTCAATATCTTTGATTTCTGTGAGTTCTTTGTAGGGGTTTTCTTCTGTATCACCAAAGAAGCTTTTTTGTCGTTGCAAAGTTTCTAGCCTGTTGTTGAGGATTTGGAGCTGTTCGGAATTTTTGGTTGTAGGTTTTACTCGCTTGATTTGCCACTCTAAAGCTTTGATTTGGTTGGTGATGGAGATGTATTTTGCATAGTTGTTGTATTTGCGTATCCAAACATTTTGATCTGCACTGAGTTTGCTCTCAAGGATGGAAAGCTCACTTTTGATTGATTTGATTTGTTCTTGAAGCTCTTCTTTTTGTTCTCCTAGAAGTATTGTAAAAAATACGATTGTAGATAAGAAGATTTTTTTCATTTAAACTCCCTTAAAATAGCCATAATCTCCTCATGCTCAGGATAAGCGAACTCATAACTTCCAATTGTTTTTGGAAGTATAAATTTAATTTTGTGATTTTGAGTCTTTTTATCCAAAAAAAGTGCTTGAAAAAATCGTTCTTCATTATTGATGGCGTAGTGTGTAGGTAGGGAGTAGATAGAGAGCAGATCAATCACTTCTTGAGAAGAAGAAAAACCATTAAGAGAGTGAGCAAGTGCATTTGCCATAACCATCCCCATACTTACTGCCTCACCGTGCAGATAGGTTTTATACTCTCCTTCTTGCTCGATAATATGCCCAAAGGTATGTCCATAATTGAGTGAAGCTCTAAGAGAGTTCTCTCTCTCATCTTGCTCTACAATACGAGCTTTGAGCGATACACTTGTATAAATCACTTCTTCTAGATTCTTCTCTAACCATTGGGGTGAGAAAAGAGAGGAGAAGAGCGAGGGATCAAAGCAGATTGCCATCTTGATCACTTCTGCTAATCCAGCATGAAATTCTCTTTGAGGAAGAGTAGAGAGGAAAGAGGGGGAGATAAAAACTTTTGAGGGTTGATAGAAGAGTCCGATGAGATTTTTTCCTTGAGGGGAGTTGATCCCTGTTTTACCTCCCACGCTTGCATCTACCTGGGCTAGCAGAGTGGTTGGGATAGAATAAAACTCAATCCCTCTCATATATAGCCCACTTGCTAGACCTACAATATCACTCACCACTCCACCACCTAAAGCAATCATGACACTTTTTCTATCAAGCTTGCAAGTCAGGGCGTATTCAAGTAGAGAGAAAAGCTCTTGGGCATTTTTGCTCTCTTCTCCACTTGGAAGGATATAGCTAAAAATACTTGGGGCTTTGATGATTGAGGTGAGGTTTTGCAAATATAAGGGGGAAACAACGCTATCGCTTACAATAAGCACACTCCCCTCACACTCAATAGAACTTGGAAGAGAGAAGTGGATGTGTGAGTTGTGAAGATCAATGGTTTTCATGGGGGATGGGGATATAGATTTGAGGGAATTTGTGCATATCTGCACTTAAGCGTGTGCTATCTGTGGAAGCAAGTTTTGTAATAGAAGAGAAAGTGATCGTATCGACAAAAGGCAAAAGTTGAAGAGTAGGGGCTTGAAGCTCTTGAAGATAGAGAATGGGGTTTTTACTGCTAGATTGAGTATGTTTGATGGGGAGATTGAAGACTTGAGCGATTGTTTTAAAATCTTCAAAACACTGTGTATGAAAACTCTCATCTACATCATAATCATAAGCTTCAAACTCAATTCCTAGCTGTGAGGTAATATCCAAAGCGACTGAAGCGATATTTTCTATTTCATGCTCCCCTAGAAAAACTAGAGAGTTTTTGCATTCCCAAATTGAAGTTTGTGCAGTTTTGAAAATAGGGATGGAAATCTCATAGAGTTTGGTTTTGGATTCTTCAAAGAGCTTGTAGTTTAGGACTGCTAGACCAATTCTTTTGGCTTTATCAAGCTCAATAACTTCTTCTAAGCTGTGATTATCATAGTCTATGATGCAGTGGATTTTTTCATCTTGGATATTTTTGAGATGAGAGATAAGCTCAAAACTTTTTGGGTGCAAGAGAGTGATATGGAGTTGGTTTGAGTTGAGTTTTTGGTGCAAGAATAGGGCTTCATCCAGATCTTTTAAGATTTCATTCTCGCTTAAAATCTCTTCATCAAGATATAAGAACAAATCCTTTCCAAAGGGCATGGGGAATTGTCCCAAAGAGTTGGTAATCTGTCGATAGATATTTCCCAAAATCACAGGATCCCCAATAGCCAGTAGCTTGTCGTTGGGTTGAATACTTAGAGAGTAAGAACTCAGCAAGAGATTGTTTTTGCGATAGATTCCGACGATTTTCCAATCCTTTTGTGCGATAGAGCCAATCTGGCGATGGCAATATACACTGCCACTGGGGACTAAAATCTCAACAATCTCTCCCTTCCCCAATCCAAAATCTTGAATACTCATCGGAGCATTGGGCAGAAGAGTAAGAAGCTTGTTGCTTACAACAGATGGGGTAAAGATCTCTTCTAAAAGCTCATCTTGGGATTGCAAAGAGATCTCAGTATTGAGTGTGATTGGAGTTTTGGGAAAAAGAGAGCGAAGGAGTTCATAAATCTCTTTTCTTTCCTCAAAGCAAGGGTGAATGAGAAAAAACTGATCAAACTCTCCTGCAAAAGCTTTTTGGAGTTTATAGCTAGAAGTGGGATCAGCGTGAAAAAACTTGAAATTATCTGGAGATGTTTGAGGGATAAGCATTGGATCTTGAGTGATGATTGTGTAGTAGTTTGCACTATGGTATTGATGAAGAATCTTTTCCAAAAAACTCTCAGCAGTTTTTCCATTCAAAATAAGCCCAATTTTTTTCATATTTGCCTAAAACCCTTTGGGAATGAAGTTTGTAAAAAGATAGAATTATACAAAATAAAGTAAAAGGAAATTGATGAGGTTTGAAGTCCAAAATCAAGATAAAAATGCAAGAGCAGGTAAGCTCACACTTTCCCATGGTGAGGTTTTGACTCCTATTTTTATGCCTGTGGGCACTCAAGGAGTGATCAAGGGGTTGGATTATCTTGATGTTCAAAATCACTTAGAAGCAAAGATTATTCTAGGCAACACCTATCATCTATATCTGCGTGTAGGGATTGAGAAAATGAAGGCATTGGGGGGATTGCATAAATTTAGCGGATATAGTGGGAATTTTCTAACTGATAGTGGGGGATTCCAAGCTTTTAGCTTGGCAGGGAAAAGGAGAGAGGAGGGGATAGAATTCTCCTCTCATATTGATGGCTCAAAGCATTTTTTTACTCCAGAGAAAGTGCTAGATATCGAGTATGCTCTCAATAGCGATATTATGATGATATTAGATGATCTTGTTGGGCTTCCTGCAAGCGAGGAGAGAATCTTGCAATCTATCGAGCGAACTACACGCTGGGCAAAGCAAAGCCTTGATTATCACGCATTGCAAAAATCTCAAGGCAAGGCACAGACTAATAATATCTTTGCAATTGTTCAAGGTGGAACGGATGAGCGATATAGAAGCAAGAGTGCAAAAGAGCTAACTGCTCTTAGAAGTGAGGTTGATGGAGTGGTATATGAGTATGATGGCTATGCCATAGGGGGACTGGCTGTAGGGGAGAGCAGTGAGGAGATGTATGCTACACTTGATTTCACACTTCCACTTTTGCCTACTCATAAGCCTCGCTATCTTATGGGAGTGGGGACTCCTGAGAATATCATCGAGGCAATCAGTCGGGGGGTAGATATGTTTGATTGTGTGATGCCAACACGCAATGCAAGAAATGCTACGATCTTTACTAGCTTTGGTAAGCTCTCTATCAAATCCTCACGCTATGCCTTGGATAAAAACCCTCTAGATAGTGAATGTGATTGCTATACCTGTAAGCACTTCTCAAGAGCGTATCTGCATCATCTCTTTAGAAGCAATGAGCTCACCTATCATCGCCTAGCTACGATTCACAATCTTAGATACTATCTCAATCTTGTCAGAGGGGCTAGAGAGGCGATTTTGCAGGGAAGATTTGAAGAGTTTAAAAAAGAGTTTTATGCCAAAAGACAATAGAGCCACCCATTCCCTAGGGGGGGGGGGGATAAGGGAATGGCATCTCAGAGGAGATGTGTTAAAAAATTCTATTGATAAAAAGGAGACTCAACGAAAAAACAAAAACCAACAATAAGGCTCTATGATGCCCTCAACCCTCTAACACCACAAAGAGAGTGAAGGCATCAGTAAACCTTATATTCCTAGCCCAAAGGCTAGGAAATGGGATTATTGAGCTTTTTGCTCAGTTTTGTTTGTATCT
>DXDJ01000048.1 GCA_019115525.1 Candidatus Helicobacter avistercoris
TGCGATTGAAATCTTGGCAGAAGAGTTTAGTATTGAAATCTCATTTCAAAATGTTGTTCCTGAGATTGAAGTAGAGGAAGAAGAGGGATTGGAATCTTATGAGCGTCCGCCAGTGGTTACGATTATGGGGCATGTTGATCATGGAAAAACTTCTTTGCTTGATAAGATTAGAAACTCAAGAGTAGCAAGTGGAGAGGCTGGGGGGATTACTCAGCACATCGGTGCGTATATGGTAGAGAAAAATGGCAAGATGATTTCATTTATTGATACTCCAGGGCATGAGGCATTTACAGAGATGAGATCTCGAGGTGCACAAGTTACAGATATTGCCATTATTGTAGTGGCTGCTGATGATGGGGTGAAGCAACAGACTATTGAAGCACTCAATCACGCCAAGGCTGCAAATGTGCAAATCATCATCGCAATCAACAAAATGGACAAAGAAAATGCCAACCCTGATAAAGTCAAGGCTGAATGTGCTGAGCTAGGATTTACCCCAAGTGAGTGGGGAGGGGAATATGACTTTATCCCACTCTCAGCCAAAAGTGGTGAGGGGATTGAGGATTTGCTAGAAAATATCCTAGTGCAAGCCGAGCTTATGGAACTTAAAGCTACGCACTCTAGCAAAGCCAAGGCAGTGGTATTGGAGGGAAGTTTGGAGAAAGGAAGGGGGCCAGTGGCAACAATCATTGTGCAAAATGGTGTGCTAAAGGTTGGTGATCCAATCGTGGCAGATACTGCTTTTGGGCGTGTGAGAGCGTTGCTTAATGATAGGGGTGAAGCAGTCAAAGAGCTTTATCCTTCTGGAGTTGCTGTTGTAACTGGACTTTCAGAAGTGCCAAGTGCAGGTGCAACTCTAATGAGTGCAGAGAATGACAGCATAGCAAGAGAGTTTGCAATGCAAAAAGCAAGCTATCTAAGACAAAAAGAGCTAAGCAAAAGTACAAAAGTAAGCTTTGATGAGCTAAGTGAAATGGTGGCAAAAGGACAGCTCAAATCCTTGCCTGTAATTGTAAAGGCTGATACTCAAGGCTCGCTTGAAGCCATTAAAGCAAGTCTGCAAAAGCTCAATGATGAAAATGATGAGGTGGTGATCAATGTCATTAGCTTTGGTGTGGGGGGGATTTCTGAGAGTGATATTTCTTTGGCAAGTGCATCGGAAAATTGTGTGATCTTAGGATTCAATGTCCGCCCAACAGGAACAGTGAAAAACAAAGCAAAAGAGCTAGGAGTAGAGATCAAAACTTATTCAATCATCTATGCGTTGCTTGATGATGTCAAAGCATTGGTTTCTGGAATGATGTCGCCTGTATTTGAAGAGGAGAACACAGGACAAGCAGAAGTAAGAGAAACATTTAATATCCCAAAAGTTGGAACGATTGCTGGATGCTTTGTTGTCGATGGCTCTATTCAGAGAGGAATCAAAGTGCGACTTATCCGCAATGGTGTGGTGGTGCATAATGGAAGCATTGCTTCACTTAAACGATTCAAAGATGATGTCAAAGAAGTGGCAAAGGGCTATGAGTGCGGAATTATGCTTGAGAACTATAATGATGTAAGAGTGGGGGATGTGTTTGAAACTTACAAAGAAGTGGCTAAGAAGCAAACCCTATGAGTGAAGTCAAGCTCCAACGCTCACAAGCTCTACTCTTAGAGCTTGTTTCTGAAGCTTTAAGTATGCTCTCAAACCCACTGCTAAACTCGCTCTCCATTACACAAGTGATTTGCTCTCGTGGAAAATACAATGCAGAAGTCTTTATCGAATCAAGCGATTTTCTACCTCAAGAAAAGGCTGAGATTTTAAAAGAGCTCAAAAAAGCAGAAGGGATCTTAAGAGAGCATATTTTAAGCTCTAGTGGGTGGTTTAAATGCCCAAAACTCACTTTTAAATTTGATGATAGTCTAAAGAGTGCGAACTCTTTGGATAAGATTTTTGCACAAATCGCAAAAGAAAGGGGAGAGAGATGATTACGCCTGCACTAGAAGAAAAATTAGAAAAATACATTCAAAGCTGTGGATGTGAGCTTTATGATATTGCGATGAGCAAAGAGTTTAATCAAGATGTTTTAAGAATCTTTATCACCTCAAAAGAAGGTATCAGTCTTGATAAATGCCAAGAAGTTTCTCAACTTATCTCTCCCATCCTTGATGTCGAAGATCCAATCGCCTCAAATTATATGCTTGAGGTTAGCTCTCCTGGAATTGAGCGAGTGCTAAAAAAGCCTAGGCATTTTGCTTTTTCTATCGGAGAGAGAATAGAAGTGAAGATGATGGATAAAACCATCCTTGAGGGGGTTCTTGAGGGAAGTGATGAAGAGGGGTTTGTGTTAAATGGAGAGAAAATCCCTTACTCTCAAACCAAAAAGGTCAAAACAATCTTTCAATGGTAAAGCTTGAGGAAATTTTTCTTCACTGGCTTATTGACAAGGCGTGGGAATTTCAGACTCTTGCACTTCCAAATCCAAGTGTAGGGGCATTGATCGCAGATTCTAATAATCAGCCCCTCTCTTATGCAATCCATCAAAAAAGTGGTGAAGCTCACGCAGAGCTAGAAGCTCTCAAACTTGCTCTAATCACCCTAGGAATTCTCAAACAAGAGCAGTGTGAAAACCTCAATCCATGGGAGCTTTGTGAGCTTATCCTCTCTTCTCATCAAAATGCTTTAAGGGATTGTAGTATTTTTGTAACACTTGAGCCTTGCAATCACGAGGGGAAAACCCCATCTTGTGCAAAGCTCTTGGCAGAATTGGGAATAAAAAGAGTCTTTTTTTCTTCTTATGATTTGGGAAAAAACTCTAAGGGGGGAGGGAAGTATCTGCAAAGCAAAGGGATTGAGGTATTTGGGGAGGTGTGTGAGAGAAGAGGAGATGCTTTGCTCTATCCATTTTTGTGTATGAGAGAAAAAGGACATTTCAATCTCTATAAAATCGCTCAACGCCTCAATGCAAACTATAAGCAAGGACAAATCTCAGATCAATCTTCCAAAGCCTTCACGCATACTCAAAGAGGGATAGCACAAAGTCTTATCATCTCAGGTCAAACACTTTTAAATGATCAGCCTAAGCTTGATTTACGCCATGCTTTTAGAAAGGATAAGGAGCAAATCCCTGTAAAGATCCTTACCACTCAAAACCTAGAGCCAAAAGATTATTCTTGTATCAATTCTCACTCTATAAGCATTCATCATAATATCTCTTCTTTAGGACTTTCTAGCGGATTTAATCTCATAGAGGGTGGATATACCTTGCTAGAGAGTCTAAGAGGGCAGATTGATTCTGTGCTTTTGATTTTTGCTCCAAGATTTGAAGGTGAGAGTGAAAAAATCGCCCAAAAGCTTGACCTAAAAATCTTGCATTGCTCACAAAGAGGAGAGGGGGATGTGTTTTTATGGCTTCAAGCTTAGTGCGACTTTATCAGCTTAGTGATGGGTATTGTTACAATAGCGATAGTCTTTTTCTCTATAACTTTGCCAAACCCTTTTTGAGAAAAAATCAAAGTCTTTTGGATGTAGGATGCGGAAGCGGAATATTGGGAAAACTTGCAAAACGAGATTTTGATATTACTCTTACAATGATAGAGAGAGATGAGTATATGACATTTTTAGCTCAAAAAAATGTCTCAGATTCACAAGTGATTTGTAGAGATTTTTTGGAATGGGAGAGTGAAGAGAGATTTGATGTTTTGCTCTCCAATCCCCCTTTTTATCGCTGTGAGATTGTCCCATCTAAAAATACAAGAGTAAATCACGCAAGAAACGAATCTTCTCTCCCTATTAGAGATTTTTTTTACAAAGCCAAGCGAGTTCTTAAGCCCAATGGGAGTTTTATCTTCTGCTATGATGCCAAAGAAGCCCATCGAGTATTTTATGAGCTAAAAAATATAGGGTTTAATGCAGAGATTGCAAGGTTTGTGCATCCTAGGATTGAAAAGGAAGCCACACTTGTAATGATAAAAGCAAGGATTCAAAGCAAATCTTCTTTGAAGATCCTTCCCCCACTCTTTACCCACATTGGAAAAAATCAGATGCAAAACTCACCAGAAGTGCAAGCAATCTATGCGGAGTGTCAAACTTATAGTCTCAAAGTTCATTCAAGCGATATTGATTTGGAGCGATAACAAGGTAAAATACACATTTTTTAAGGAGTTAAGATGTTATTGAAGAATGAAATGGCAAAAAGTGGAGATATTCTCTTCCGTTATCGAAGTTATATTCCTTTGATTATGATCCCACTTCTCATCCTCTCGCTTTTGAGTTTTGGACAAAATCTTTATATTGATGGGGCATACAACACCCCTTTGATCATTACTGCATTAGCGGTAGGATTTGCAGGTCAGTGGATAAGAACGCTTGTAGCCGGATATGTCCCACAAGGCACAAGTGGGCGAAATGTGCATGGGCAAGTGGCAAACTCTCTTAATACTACAGGGATGTATTCTCTCTGTCGCAATCCTTTGTATCTTGGGAATTTTTTGATGATGGTTGCTCCGATGATTCTGCTAGGAAATTGGCTTTTGCTTTTGGCATTTTCTGCACTTTTTTGGATTTATTATGAGCGAATTATCTATACAGAGGAGCGATTTTTGGAAGGAAAGTTTGGAGAAGAATACACCAAGTGGGCAGAGAATACTCCTGCATTTTTTCCTTCTTTTAGAGCTTATAAGCCAAGTGTGTTGGGCTTCTCGCTCAAAACAATGCTCAAGCGTGAATATCACTCATTTTTTGGACTTACAACTTCACTTTTTGTAGCAAACTATCTTATAGTAGCGATCTCTCAAAGAAGTTTTAAAATCACTTTTGATTCTATTTTGCTATGGGTTTTTCTAGGCTCAGCGGTGTTTTATCTTATTGTTCGACTTATTGTGAAAAAAACTCGCTACTTTCATGTAGAGGGGAGATAACCCCCTCCTTTTATTAAGAAATTTGGGGGAGAGGTTATTTTGCTGGAATCCAGCCTTTTTCTACCCAAACTTTTTGAGCTTCATCGCTTTTGATGAAATTGATAAAATCTTGAGCTTGTTTAGCGTTTGGAGAATCATTGGCTATGACGATTTCACTTGCTCTATAAATCACGCTTCCTTTGCCACTTTTGACAAACTCAGCTTTCTCACTCCCAATCGTATTTGCCCAGTGCTTCCAAATAATAAGTGCATCAATACTAGGATCATTATTCCAGCTCTCAACAGCAAGTTTAGAGTTTTGAGCAAAGACTTTGATGTGTTTTCTTAGAGCAACAAGATTCTCTCTTTTGCCGTGTTTGAGCGCCATATCTTCATAGAGTCCCACTTGCCCAGCACCATTGACAACCATAATTTTCACATCTTTCTTGAGTAAGTCTTTGAAGTTTTTGATTTTTTTAGGGTTGTTTGGACGAACGATAATACCCGCTTCTCGAATATTAAGCACCTCAATCTTCTCAGCACTGATTTTTCCATCAAATTTGCTAATAAAGGTATCCATCATTGCTGAGTTTCCACTATAAATGATGTCCGCCTTTGCTTTGGCTTCATCCATCCATACATTTGCAGGTCCAGCAGTAACAATGATCTTCTCTCCTGTTTTTTGCTCATACATTGAAGCAAGCTCTTTGAGGACTGGAGCAGGACCTCCTGGGCCATAGACATAAACTTCAGCATTTAGAAACATTCCTATAAGGGTTGTAAATAATGCAGTCTTTTTCATTTTTTTCCTTTTTATTAAGATTGAGCGGAAATGATAAAGAGGGAAAGTAAATGATTATAAAGTTAGATTGTAGATAAAAGTGCAGAGTGGGAGAGTGTAAGAATCTTGTTTAAATCTTTTTGAAAATTTTTAGGATTGATAAGATAGCTCATTTTCTCCCCTCCCCACAAAATCGTATCCTTAAGGCTAAAAATCCCAATACTTGGGATCCCAAGATTATCAGCGATATGGATATTTCCTGTGCTAGGAGAGATGAGCAAATCTATCCTTGAAATAAGCTCTACAAGATTGAGCAAATCCCAATCATTGTGAAAGAGGCAGAAATTTGGATGAGAGAAAATCTCTTGGGGGAAAACTTCTTGCACAATTTTGTTTTTATCTCCAAAAGTCGGAATGATCACAAAAAAATCTTCCACTAGTTTTTGAGCAATCTCTGCGTATTGCTCTAAGGAGAAATTGACTTTTGCAGCATAGCCAAAGGGGTTGAGCATAATGATCTTTTTCTTTGAAGGATTGAGGGGAGAGAGGAAGCGATCAATAAGCTCTTTGTTTTTTGCAAAAGTTTGAAGTTTGGGGGTGTAGAGAGAGGGTTTGAGAGTGCCAGTGGAGCGAGTGAGCCATACAAGATCAAAAAGAGTTTTTTTGATACTTTGGGGTTTGGTGATGAGATTGGCAAAGAGGGTTTTGATCCTAGGATCAAAGAGATTGTAGGGTTTAAGAAAAGTGTAGAGGATAGGGGTTTTGCTAGTTTTTAGATAGTTGATGGTGTTTTTGTCTGCGTTGCTGGAGATAAGGCAATCAAGTTTTTTCTCATCAATATGAGAGATAAGATGTTTATCAATCACCACAAGTTCTTCAATCCACTCAAAAGGAGAGTAGAGATTTTGTGTGATTGGATTGCAAAAGATATAAAGTTTTGAATTAGGATGCAGGGTTTTGAGGGCATAGATTGCAGGAAGTGCTACAACACTATCCCCAATCTTTGAATCAATATAAAACCCTATTGCTTGCACAATATCTCAAACCTCTCTATGACTTGCTCAATGATTCTTCTCTCATCTTCAATGCCGAGTTTTTTTCTCTCTTTTGGCACGATAATAAGGTTTTCTAGCTCCATATTCTCTCCCCTCCAAAGCATTGTATCTCTTTTGCTAAAAATCCCAAGTAGAGGGATTTTGAGGTTGTTGGCGATATGGGCATTTCCTGTGCTAGGAGAAATGAGCAAATCAATTCTGCTTGTTAGGGCGATGAGATTAAATAAATCAAGTGTGTTATAAAAATGCACAACATTATTCAAATCAGGCAACTCTAGGGTTTTGGTATTGCCCTCATAGGTGGGAATAATAAATAGGGTTTTAGCATAGCTTTTGGCTAGTGTTGTGATGAGCTCACTCCATCCTCTGGGGGTGAGGGAGTGAGAGCAAGTGCGAGAGTAGGGGTTGATCATCACGCGGTATTTAAACTCGTTTGCATTGCAACTCTTTAAAAACTTTTGTGCAAACTCAAAATGATGGGTTTGAGGTTTGAGCGTAATGGGAGAAAAATCAATGCTTTTAAAATTTGCATCAAAAGTTTTTGTATCAATCTCACGCACAAGCTTTAGCAATCTTTTGTATTGGGGGGTAGAGCTAAGATTCCTAGAGATGAAAATATTGTGAAATTTAAGACGATAAAAATTTCTTGGACTAAGTAAGCTAATCACTCGCTTAGCATTGCTTTTTCCTAGAAGTTCACAGGGAGTTTTGATGGGTTGAGTGAGGATAAACTCATCAAATCCCCAAGAGTTGATATGCTCCAAAGTTTGTTCAAAATTATGAGAACTCAAGTCAAAAAGTTCATCGATAAACTCAAACCCTGAGTAAAGCTCCATTCCAATATCATTGGTATAGACTACAAGCTTGCAGTGGGGGTAGAGAGCTTTGATGGAGTAAATCGCAGGGAGAGCGACAAGATTGTCACCAATAAGTGCATTGCGATAGAATCCGACTTTCACATTGCTTCCTTATTCTGTTGGCGTGATGGTTTTGAGATAGACATTTTCGCTCAGCATGACATACAATCGCCCCAAAATATCTTTTTTGTCTTCATCGCTTAGTTCAGCATTCTCTTCGATTCTAAGTTTTAGTCGTCTTTCAATCTCTTTTGTATCATAATCAATATCATCTAGCACATCTAGGATAGTTTGAGCTTCCAAAATATTGGTAATCTCATAGCCTTTGTTGAGATCATCATCAAGCACGACGCTAAACTCCGTGGGGTGAGTGAAAAGATTGTGCTTCATTCCTAACACTTCTTGATAAGCTCCCACTAAGAAAAAGCCTAAGAAATAATCCTCTTTTGTTACATCTACATCATGCAAGAATAGAGGTTTCTCACTATCAAAGGCAATTTCCCCATCACTATCACAAGTAATATCCCATAGACTTGCACTTCGTGTAGGGCGTTTGTTGAGACGATCAAGTGGCATTACAGGGAAGTTCTGCCCCAATCCCCAGTAATCAGGCAAACTTTGGAAGAAGGAGCAATTGAGCAAATATCGCTCTTGGACTTGCTCTTGGATACGGATAATATCGTTGTGATTTTTGTGTTTGAGGAGTTTGATGACTTTTTTGATCACCAAATGCACTAGCACTTCTGTATTGCTTCGATCTTGCAAATCAATATAACCCAAATCAAAAAGAGTAAGCAAAGATTCCATGTGATCCAAACTATCGTGCAAGTATTCAATCGCATTTTTTTCATTGATGCTTTGATAGAGATCGTTGAGTTCTTCGATGAGTGGAGGATTTTTGTCTTTGAGTTTGAGAGCTTTTTCATCATATTCTTGAGAAAATAGCTCAAGCACAGGGGCAATCAGCACTGCGTGAGAGGCAGCGACATAACGCCCTGATTCGATATAGATATCAGGCTCAGGCTCTTTTTTGTTTTTGGCAATTTCACGCAAGGAGAAAACCACATCCCCACTAAACTCGCTTAGAGTATAGTTGCGATTGTTGATCCCTGCGTGCTGGGTGTATTCTACTGCCAAACCTCCACCGATATTTACACAAGTGAGGTTTTTTGCCCCCATTTTTCTAAGCTCTGCATAGATATTCCCTGCCTCTCTTAAAGCCTTTTTGAGTGGGGAAATATCACTGATTTGACTTCCAATATGGAAGTGAATCATTGTAAATCTATCAATAAGTTTATTTTTTTCTAGGAGTGAGATGGCCTCAAGTAGCTCGGTGCTATTTAGTCCAAACTTGGAGTTGATCCCCCCACTCTTTGCCCAAACTCCAATCCCACTGCTATGAAGTCTTATTCTAAGCCCGATATTTGGATAAGGAGGGCTAAATTCTTGAGCGATTTCTATGATACTTTCTAGCTCATTTAACCCCTCAATCGTTAGTGTGATTTCGTGTCCCATATTGGCTGCCACAAAGCCTAGAGAAATCATCTCTTTGTCTTTGAATCCATTGACTGTGATTGGAGAGTTTTTGTTGGTGTAAGCCATTGCTAGGATTAGCTCAGCCTTACTTCCTGCTTCTAGTCCATAGCATCGATCACTGCTAAGTTCTACCAAAGGAAGCACGAAGTTTGGCATTTGATTGACTTTGAGAGGGAAAACAGCCTTAAAAGCACCTTTGTATTTGTATTCAGAGATAGAGCGTTCAAAACAGCTAAAAATCTTATCAATCTGATTTTTAATAAGGTGGGGGAATCGTAAAAGTAGTGGCCCTCGATAGCCCTGCTCTCTTATGTCTTTGACAATGTCTATCAGAGCTGGTTTTGTCTTATCTCCAATCTTAACCACCCCATCTTCAATCACAAAATCTTGATTCGACCAAAAATTTATCCCATAATCAACCATAAAACCCTCTTCAGTGCTAAAGTTTATAAGAAAGGGATTATATCGACAAAATGAGGGGAAAATATCGCAAGGAAAAAGAGCTTTTGACACAAGTAAGCAAAACTAATGTAACCAAAGGAAAATAAATCCGACTTTTTACTCAAATATTTTACTTTTTTCTTTCAAAAATCCCCAAGTTTTTATAGAATTATCGTTTTTGATTCTTTAATTCTGGAGCATCTATGGATACCGCACAATTCCAACCCATCATCAACTTCATTTGGAGCGTTGCCGATGATCTCTTGCGTGATATTTATGTCAAAGGCAAGTATCGTGATGTGATATTGCCAATGACGGTGATTAGACGACTTGATGCGATGCTTGAGCCTACCAAAGAAAGAGTGATTAAAACCTATCAAGCCTACAAAGACAAGCTAGAAAATGTCGATTTGCTCCTCACAGGCTCTCAGGGCAGTGGTATGAGTTTTTACAACTACTCCAAATTCACCCTCCAATCCCTTTGCAATGAGCCAAAAAATATCCGAGCCAATCTTGAAAACTACCTTGATAGCTTCAGCCCCAATATCCAAGATATTATCGCAAAGTTCAAGTTCAAAAACCAGCTTGACACCCTTGAAGAGGCAGGAATCCTCTTTGAAGTCATTGAGCGATTTTGCTCCCCCAAGATTAATCTCTCCATCAACCCCACTCTAGACCCTCAAGGCAATATCCTCCAACAAGGACTAAGTAACCTTGGGATGGGCTATGTCTTTGAAGAGCTGATAAGGAAATTCAACGAAGAAAACAACGAAGAAGCAGGGGAGCACTTCACCCCTAGAGAGATTATCCAGCTTATGACTCATCTTATCTTCCTCCCCATCAAAGAGCAAATCCAAGAAGGCTCATTCCTCATCTATGACAATGCCTGTGGAAGTGGTGGAATGCTTACAGAATCCAAAGACTTCATCACAGACCCTCAAGGGTTAATCCGCTCAAATGCCTCTATCCTCCTCTATGGACAAGAGATAAACCCTGAAACTTACGCTATCTGCAAAGCCGATATGCTTATCAAAGGCGAAAATCCTGACAATATCAAATACGGCTCAACCCTCAGTGAAGATAAGCTTGGGGATTTGAAATTTGACTTTATGCTCACCAACCCTCCCTATGGTAAGTCGTGGGAGAAAGATCAAAAAGCTCTAGATGTGGAGAAAAAAGGAGGCAAAACCTCTTGCTCTGACCCACGATTCCAAGTGGGGATCACAAGCAAAGATGATGGACAGATGATGTTCCTCCTCAATATGATTTCAAAGATGAAGCAAACCCCTCAAGGCTCTCGTATCGCCTCAGTGCATAATGGAAGCTCCCTTTTCAACTCAGACAGCGGACAAGTGGCTATCCGCAAACACATCATAGAAAACGACTATCTTGAAGCTATCATCGCTTTGCCTACAAAAATGTTTTACAATACTGATATTCCAACATTTGTTTGGATCATCACCAACAGAAAAAAAGAGGAGAAAAAAGGCAAAGTCCAGCTCATCAACGCCACAAGCGAGAAATACTACTCCAAGATGAAAAAATCCCTAGGCGACAAATCAAACCAAATGCACTCCTCCCATATCGAAGCAATCACAAAGCTATTTTTGGACTACGCCCAAGAGGGAGATGCCCTCGTGCTAGACAATGAGGACTTTGGCTATACCAAAGTCACTATCGAGCGACCCAGAAGTGTAAAAGAGCTCCTAGAAGATAAGAGGTTTAACTCCCTAGCTCAAAAAGACGCTCTCCTGGAGAAGCTCACACACTTAGAGTCCCACCCCCAAGATTTCAAAGATAGGGGAGACTTCCTCTCCTATCTTGGAGTGAAACTCAGCAAAAGTGAAGCCAGTCTCCTCATCAACAGCGACAAAAAAAGCAATACAGAGAAAATCCCTCTAAAAGTGGATATCGCCTCTTACTATGAAAACGAAGTCAAACCCTATGTGCCAAACTCTTGGGTGGATTATGAGAGTGCAAGTGTGGGCTATGAAATCCTTTTCAACAAATATTTCTACACCTACACTCCCCCACGAAGTATGGGGGAAATCAAAGCAGAGCTAGAGAGCCTAGAGAGCGAAGTGCAAAGCTTGCTAAGTGAGATTATGCAATGAGTGCGATTCCACAAAGCATTGCCTACAAAGAGAGTGGAATCCCTTGGCTAGGAAAGATTCCTAAGCATTGGGAAATAAGGAGAGTCAAGCATCTGTTTGAAATAGGCAGAGGAAGAGTTATTTCTCAAGAAGAGCTTGATGACAATGGATTGTATCCTGTTTATTCATCTCAGACTCAAGACAATGGGGTACTTGGCTATATACAAACTTATGATTTTGATTGTGAACAAATCACTTGGACAACAGACGGCGTAAATGCAGGAACAATTTTTTTAAGAAGAGGAAAACATAATTGCACCAATGTGTGTGGAACACTTCAGCCAAAAAACAAAAATGAAAATATGGTTTTTTTGACTTATGTCCTACAAAATGCAACCCCACACTATAAACGTCCAGATACAAATGGGGCAAAAATTATGAATAATGAGATGGCAGAAATTTTATTGATATATCCACCACTTAAAGAACAACAGGCTATTGCAGATTTCCTAGATAAAAAGACACGCCAAATTGAGGAATTTATCGACAAAAAACAAAAGCTCATCACCCTCTTAGAGGAAAAAAAGCAAACTCTCATCAATCAGTGCGTAACTCAAGGGCTTGACCCATCCACACCTCTCAAAGACAGCGGAGTGGAGTGGATTGGAAAAATCCCCACACATTGGGAAGTGAAAAAACTAAAACTTCTTTTTGGTATTGGGAGTGGGCTTGGGATTACTAAAGCGGATTTTGTGCCTAGTGGGATTCCTTGCGTGAGTTATGGAGAAATCCACTCCAAATATCCTTGCCGACTTAACACAGGGATTCACCCACTCCCTTATGTGAGTGAAGACTATCTTGAGAGTAAGCCTCAAGCATTGCTAAAAAAGGGTGATTTTGTTTTTGCGGATACTTCAGAGGATATTGAGGGTTCAGGAAACTTTACAAGTTTGCAATCCGATGAGCCAGTGTTTGCAGGGTATCACACGATTGTCTTGAAGCCAAAAACACAGAGTATCCACTCCCCTTACTTTTCGTTTTTGTTTGATTCTTTGGGGATAAGGAATCAGGTGAGAAAAGAGGTTTGTGGAGTAAAGGTGTATAGCATTACAAAATCTATTCTTAAAGAAGTTCAATGTCTTATCCCACCCCTTGAAGAGCAGAAGGCTATTGCAGAATATTTGGATACGCAGATAGCAAAAATAGATTTGGCAATCTGCAAAATCAAATCCCAAATCAATCTCATTAAAGAATACAAAACCACCCTCATCTCCGAAACAGTATGCGGAAGAATTGGGGTGGAAGGAAATGTATGAATTTTGCACCAGATAATGCAATAGAAAATTTACACGAATACGATCTTCTTGAAGGGAAGCGTTACGCACAGACACTTGAAAAGATTGTCTTAAATGCTAAAACGCCTTTTACGATTGGTATTTTTGGAGAGTGGGGAAGTGGCAAATCTTCAATTGTTAAAACTGTTCAAAATTCAATTAGAAATAATCCTGAAAACAAAGATATAGAGTTTGTTGTCTACGATGCGTGGAAATACACACAAGATTCGTTTAGAAGAACCTTTCTTGTAGAAATTGCAAACTATTTAAAAAGTAAAAAAATCATAAAAGATGAGGAGTATACAAAAGTCACACAAAATCTCTATGAAAACAAAACAAGTGATGTTCAAGTAAAACCTAAGGCTAATTGGTTTTATATTATCTTGCTTGTTTTGTTTATTGGCGGTATTTCTTTTGGAATTGCTTACCTGTTTCAAAAATATGAATGGTCAATCAAGTATGAGATGACAGTTCAGGTTTTGGTCGGGATATTAAGCACTATTATTGCTCTAGCAAAAAATCTATTGATTGATTACAAAGTAAGTGTGACAACACCTTTACTTTTTTCTCCAGAGCAATTTGAAGAGCGTTTTGATAATCTTGTAAAGACTTTTTTGGAAAAGAAAAAGGGAAAAGGAAAGCTTGCAATCATTATTGACAATTTAGATAGGTGTAGCAAGGAAAGTGCCTATCAGTTGCTAGGAGATATTAAGGGGTTTTTGGAAAAGGAGGGGGTGGTTTTTGTTATTCCTGTCGATGAGGATTCTTTTGTGAGAAATTTATCTTCTGATAGTGGTAAAAAAGGTGGAGCTAAAGAAGCAAAAGAGTTTTTGAGAAAAATATTCAACACAGTCATAAGGATAAAAAAGATTCAAGAAAAAGATCTTTTTGACCTCTCTAGTGAGATCAATCAAATCCATAATTTGGGATTTAGTCAAGATACTATTTATATTGTTTCAAAAAAATATGCCACCAATCCAAGAAGGATTGTGCAGATATTTAATAATATTGCTATAGAGAAGCAGGTTATGGCTTGCAAATACAATGAGGATTTTGCCAATGAGTTTGAAAGTCTTATTGCAATCCTTGTTATTATCCGAGAGGAGTGGTGTGAGGACTATTATAAGGTGGTTCAAAATCCTAGATGTTTATATACATTTAATGGGCTTTGTAAAGAAGCACAAGACTTTGTGAAACAGTTCAGGGTATTTTGTGATATTCCAGAGCAGGAGATTGAAAAACTACTCTATAATAGAGACAGGCATGAGGGGATTGATATTAATAATCTATCTGATTGCCAATATGAAACCCTTTCATTGGATAATGAAGAAGAGTCTGAAAAGATTGTTGATTATCTGATTCATGAACTAGAAAAACATATCCAAAGACAGACTTTTGCAACAGGGGTTTTAAACACTTTTTACCACATTATTTCTCTTAATGCTTACAAAGAGTTACCCACAACCAAGAATAGGGTAATTGTAGGGCTTTTAAATCATCAGCGTGGTTTTCTTGATCGTATTTCCGAAGAGTATTGGGAGAAGTTTTTTGGATATGTTGAAACTTGCAGAGGGCAGGGATTGTGCGAATTGCGAGAATATGTCGAAGAGCAATTTAATAAGACTTTTACACAAGAACAAGCCAAAAATAAAATAATTCCTGAGATTTGGAATTTAGGGTTTATTGATTTTATTAAAAACTCCGAGGAACTTGGCACTATAGATCAGCTTCAAGAAAAATTTTTGTCGTATGCAAAACTCAATCAAGATTTTGCTTTACACCAAGTCAATATGGATAAAGACAAAGTCTTATCGCTTGTTAATAAGTCTTATGTTGATTTTTTGTGTTCAAGTATCGTTGCCGACTTTGAGAGCCTTGCCAAAAAGGAATTGCATTATATTGCAGATTTTTATAGGCTTGAGCTTCAAGATATTTTACCTCTTTTTGCAATACGACCAAATCTTGGAACAATATCTACTGAAAATGATATAGAAGATGCAAAGTTTGAGTTTCTTCCTCTTGTGGTTATGCTCACAGACTATATGAAAAAAATCAATAAAACCACTGAAGGGGAACATGCAGAGATCGCTCAGTTTTTAGAATATTTAAAAAACACTCGCTACTACATTGATACAAATGGGTATATGCATCTTTGGCAAATTGCTCAAGATATGGGTGCAACAAATATGCTTGAGTTTTATCTTCAAATTTATCGAATAACCTGTAACGTCATTAATGTAGTTTCCTATATCAGCTCTCTTGTGCAATTCTCCGAAGAGGCAAAGGAATTATTATATGAATCTTTGGTTCAAATGAAAGCAAAACATGGATTCCATTTGAGACCATTAAAATCCATACTTTTTGCATTTTCTGATAATAATGTAAATTTGTTCAAAATCTATGAGGGATATTTTTGCAACGATGATATAGATAATATGATGTGTAACAAACTTCAAGAATTGGTTGAAACTCCTGTAACTCAGAATAATCAAGAAATTTTTGAAAACTTCTTTGGGAATGTTCAAAAGAGAAGTAAAGTTGCAATTGAGATTGGAAATATCCTTAGCGTTATGCCAATTCCTCAGCTAGAAAAAACCTCAAGAGCATTGAGAGACTTAGCTTTTGTTGTGCTTAGAAATAATAAGAAATATAGTGAGCTTAGAAGTCATAATTTTATTTTGGATTTAGTCAAAGATTCAAAAGCAAGAGCAGACCTATTGAATATTTTAGGTAGTATGGATAAAAAACGAGAGATACAAGCATATTTGCGGATTATAGAAGGGTTATCTCAGACAAAATGTACAAAGAAAGAAAAGGATATTTTGAAAAAATGCATCAAGAAATGTGGGGGTAATAAACAACTAGTAAAAAAGATAAAGAAGATTGAGGAAAATTTGATACATGGGAAGAATCAATGAAAAGAGCGATTGTAAAATACCTAGATGCACAAATAGAAAAAATAGATTTGGCAATCTGCAAAATAAGATCCCAAACCAATCTCATTAAAGAATACAAAACCACCATCATCTCCGAAGTAGTATGCGGAAGGGTGAGAATTAATTAGAAAGGAGTAAAAATGGAAGAGAAATATCAACTTATATCTTCACTGGTTGCCTTTAATCATTTGCAGGAAAGGGGTGAAACACCATTTGAGGTTTTAGATTCTTTTATTGACTTCATAATCAAAGACAAATCATTGAATAATTTTACGCACATAGAAATCCGTGATTTGCTAGAAGAGAACTTTGGCTTTAAGATCCCTTGCTTGGTTATTGAGGCTAGACTTCACAATGGAGTAAAAGAAAAAAAACTAGACTTCAGCAATCAAAGATTTTGTGTAAAAGATGAGAATTTACTGAAACAAGTTGAAATAAATAAGGAAATTGAAGAGAGACGTATTGACGAAAACACATTGCTTGAAGAACTCTATTTATCTATTGGAGAAAATTTATCTACAACCGAAAAAAACGCAATTCACAGGGCTTTTGTGAACTATTTTTTGGGTGAAAATTTGGGAGTGTATAGCAATCAAATTTATTCTTTTATTATAAAAAATAAAGATAATGAAATATTAAAAAATATTTCTAATGGAATTATTTTCTATGATGGTTTACGATATTGTAATTCTTTTGAAAATAAGCATTGGGAGAAAATGTATATTTTTCTTAATATGGAAATTATTTTTCATCTTATGGGGTATAACGGAGAATTTTTTAAACAAATAGTTGAAGAGTTGATTGATTTAATAGTGGATATTAACAAAAAAAATAAGGTAATTTTTTTGCGTTATACACGAAAGGAAAGAAAGCGCATAGAAGATTTTTTTGTTGCTCTGAGAAACGATATGGATCCTACTAAAACAGAAGCTGCGCGAGAGATTATTAATAAGTGCAATGGCGATAAGCTAAGAGTGCGTAAAGAGGAGAAAGAAGTTTATTCACTCTTGGAAAATTATTGCGTTATAGAAGAAGAAATTGAGATAAAAGATGACATTAAAGAAAAAGATATATTTAAGACTATTAGGACTAAGCTTGAGATAACAAATGATGAAGGTGTGAGATTTGATGAAATCAATGATGGCAACACTTTTGTTGAGTCTGATGAGATTTTAAGCTTTTTAATTAATCTTATTTTGCTAAGAGGTAATAATCCTCAGACAATAGAAAGTGCAAAATATCTATTTTTAACTGAGGAAAGTTGTTATATTAAAATGGCTAATCTTATTAAAAAACACACTAAACACGAAATCCCAGTAGCAGTTAGGTTAAGTTATTTGACAAATATTTTTTGGCTTAAACTTGGCAAGGCTTTTTCAAGTAAAAAAACACCAATTATTTCTCAAGCTGATGCAAGGGCAAAGATCTCTGTTGCGCTTAAGCTTGGAGAAAACATGTCTTCTTTGTATGAGGAGATAATTAGAAGAAAAGATGAGTTTGACGAAAAAATGGCTAAAGAACTTTTGTACGACATAAAATCAAGCAATAAGAAGCCCGAAAGTATTGATAAGGAGAACATTGATTCGACACTTGCATTGAGTGGTGCAGACTTGACTTTTTTTCTTGAACGGCGAAAAAAAAGAGAAGAGAAGTTGGAAACAATGGGAAATGAAATAAGAAATCTTAAAAAAGAGAAAGATGAGATAGAGGCTCAAAAACAAGCATTGTCACAAGAGTTAAATGATGTAGGTTTGGAAAAAGAGAAACTGCAACGGCAATTAAATGAAGAAAAAGCAAGGAGAAAACAAAGAGAAAAAGAAGAGAGAGATAAAGATATGAGACGCCAAATTCTATTTTGCAGATTCAAACAATTTGGAAGCATACTTTTGGTATTGATTATTGCAAGTTGTATTTATATTTTTCTTCCCAAAAAGTGGTTAGAACATCTTAAAGACCTATTGTTTATCTTTGGTCTAAGTGGTTTGGGAATTAGTGGATTCTTGATATGGCTTTATACCCATTTCAATAAAAAAATTAGAAATATGCAAGAACAAACAGAGGAAGAAAAATGACTAACTACAAAGAAAAAGACTTAGAAGCCTTTATTGAGGAGTATTTGCTCTCCCACTCCTATATCAAGCGAGAGGATAGAGACTATGACAAATCCCTCTGCCTTGATAGTGAGCTTCTTTATAGTTTCATTCTTTCCACTCAGAGCAAAGCACTTGATGAGCTCTCAAGGCGTGGGATAAAAGACACCAAAGAAACCCTACTCAAACGCATCGCTTCCTCTATCAGAGAAAAAGGCATTCTCAAATCCCTTCAAGGCTATGTAGAAGTCAGTGGAGTGAAATTCACCCTTGCTTATCCCAAACCCTCCACAGATGCCAACCCCACAGCACTGCAAAACTACTCTTCCAACACCCTCTCTCTCATCCGTCAGCTCCATTACAGCTCAAGGAATAACAACTCTTTAGATATGGTACTTTTCCTCAATGGAATCCCCCTCATCACAATAGAGCTCAAAAACCTATTTACAGGACAAAATGTCTATCACGCCATAGAGCAATACAAAAAAGACAGAGATCCAAGTGAGCCACTTTTTGATCGCTGTATCGTGCATTTTGCACTTGATAGTGATTTGGCATATATGACAACCAAGCTTGAGAGAGAAAAGACCTTTTTCTTCCCATTCAATCGTGGGCTAAACAATGGCAGTGGAGCCATAGGGTGCAAAAGCGGAGCAGGAAATCCCCCAAGTGAAGGAGTAAAAACAGCCTATCTATGGGAGAGAATCTTTGCCAAAGATACTTTGATCCCTCTAGTGCTAGAGTTTGTGCAGTGCGTGGATGGCAAAATCATCTTCCCAAGATATCATCAGTTTGATGTGGTAGAGAAGCTTCTTGAAGATGTCAAAGTAAGAGGCGTGGGAGGACGCTATCTCATCCAGCACAGTGCAGGAAGTGGCAAAAGCAACTCAATCTCTTGGCTCTCTCACGCTCTTGTAGGATTGCACCGAGTGAGAGAGGATGGGGAGCTAGAGCTTGTCTTTGATAGTGTGATTGTTGTCACTGATAGAACAGTGCTTGATTCTCAAATCCAAGAGAATATCAAGAGATTTTCTCATATCAAAGGGATTGTAGAGCCAATCACAGAGGGAAGCAAACATTTGCGAAAATCCCTAGAAGAAGGCAAAAAAATCATCATCTCCACTATTCAGAAATTCCCCCATATCCTTGATGATATTACTCAAGTGAGAGGCAAAAGATTTGCAATCATCATCGATGAGGCTCACTCTAGTCAGAGTGGCACATCCGCTCAAAAGCTAGGAGAAGTCATCAGAGATAGAGAGGGGAGCGTAGAAGATGAGCTTATTGAAATCATCAAAAACAAAAAGCTCCAGCCCAACGCCTCGTATTTTGCATTTACCGCTACGCCTAAGCCTAAGACTTTGGAGATGTTTGGCACACCTTATGAGATAGATGGGGTACAGAAGTTTATCCCCTTTCATCTCTACTCAATGAAACAAGCCATAGAAGAGGGATTTATCCACGATGTGCTAAGGGGATACACCACTTACAATAGCTACTACAAAATTGTTTCAACCACTCATGAAAATCCAAAGTTTGATAAGAAAAAGGCAAAGGTAAAAATCAAACGCTATGTCGAGGGCAACGCAAATGCTATTGCCAAAAAGGCAGAGATCATGATCGATCACTTCTATGCCTATATCCACAAAAAAATCGGTGGCAAAGCCAAAGCAATGGTCGTCACAAGCTCTAGGGAAAATGCGGTGAAATACTTCTTTGCCTTTAGGGAATATCTAAAGAGCAAGTTCCCCTCTTATCGTGCTTTGGTGGCATTCTCAGGGGAAGTGGTGATTGATGGGGAGAGTTATAGCGAGAGTGGGTTAAATGGGATAAGTGAGGCAAGGCTAAAAGAAGAGTTCAAAAAAGATGAATACCGCTTCCTCATCGTGGCAGAGAAGTATCAAACAGGATTTGATCAACCCTTGCTTCATACGATGTATGTGGATAAGCGACTAAGCGGAGTAAGTGCAGTGCAAACCCTCTCAAGGCTCAATCGTGTCTGTAAAAACAAAGAAGACACTTGTGTGCTTGACTTTGCAAATACGCATGAGGAGATTGGAGAGTCTTTTAGCACTTTTTATGAGCAAACTTTCTTAGGAGAGCCCACAGATATTGAAAAGATCTTTGAGCTCAAAAGCAATCTATTTGAATATGGAGTTTTCTATCAAGATGAGCTAGATGAGTTTGCAGAGATGATTCTAAGAAGAGAGAGGGAAAATGCCATCCACGCAAAGCTTGATGTGATGGTGGCACGATATGATGGACTAGAAAATGATGATGTAAGACTTGAGTTTTACAACAAATCCAAGACTTATCTCAAAGATTATTCTTTCCTAGCTCAAATCTTGCCATTTGAGGATATTGAGCTTGAAAAAACCTATATTTTGCTAAAGAAGCTCATCACCAAGCTCCTCCCTCCAAAAGCAGAGGATTTGACAAGAGGGATACTAGATAATGTGGATTTTGAGAGTTATCGTGTGCAGTTGGATAAAACGCTAGATATTACACTTGAGGGAAATGGAGAGCTTAAGCCCTCACAAGCTGATGGAACTAGCAGGATGCCAGAGCCAGAACTTGAGGGGATAATGGAAATCATCCGAGAGTTCAATGAGCGTTATGGCTTGGAAGAGTGGAGAGATGAGGATAATATCCGAGGTGGAATCGCTCAGGTGTAAGAGAGAATGGAACACGATGAGAAGCTCATCACAATCGCACGAAATTCTGATGAGCAAAACACACGAATTGAGTTTGAGGAAGCATTGGTGAAGAATATGGCATTGATTGTGGATACGCACCTTGCACTATTTGAGAAATACAGCAGTGATGAGAGCTTCAAACATCGCTTCACACAGGCAATGTTTGAGGAGTGGCGTAGTAAGATTGGTGTGGGAGTGGGGAGATGAGTGAAGCAATTAATACGGATTTAACAGAAGTGCAAAAAACAGCGCTTAAAGATTGGATGGAGACAGAGTATATAGATTTGTCTTCGATGTTGAATAGTTTCTTTGAATGTGTAAAAGCACATCAAATTGGATTTGAAGATAGTGATAAAAATCAGCATTTGACACAAGAGGTGATGGATAGTGTCCAAAGAATCAAAGAAGAGCTTAAGATTTTGCTAAACGCAGAAAAAGAGGGAACGATTGTCGTAAAATCCAGTCTAATACAAATCTTTGATGCAAAATTATGTTTTGATTACAGGAGAATCTTCCCTCTCGTTTCAAAGGTAGAGATTCAATTTATTAATTGTAAGTTTCCCACAACGAAAGAGGATTTGCCCATTGGATGGGAGGGAAGTGGTAGAGTTTTTGAGAAAAAAATATTTTTTCATGATTGTGTCTTTGGAGAGTTTGTTTCTTTTTCATCATCAATTTTTAAAGAAACTGTTGAGTTCAACAATAGTGCTTTTGTGAATAGTTGTGATTTTCATGAATGTACTTTTGAAAAGAATGTATGTTTTTATGGTGTTGATTTCAAAGGCGTTCCAAACTTTAGCCAAGCAAATTTTCTCCAAAAAATTAATCTTGTAAATACAAATTTGAATTTTTCGTTTGAAGAGTGTCGGGAGATCGTAAAAAAAGAAAAAGAGAGAAGAGACAATCAGAGAGCTAATACGATAAAAATGGGAAAGCCAATTACTGGGGCACAAATAGCAAATGACTTTAGAGATTCGTTTAGATTATTTAAGGGGAATCTAATTGATGAACATAATCAGCTTGATGCAACAAATTATCGAAAATTAGAATTGTATTTTAAAGAGATTGAAATGAAGGAGGCGATAAAAGCAAGAGGGGATGGTGAAGAAGACAAACAAGATTCTTGTGAGCTTAAAGTAAGCCAAAAGATACTGAGGCTATACAAAAGACTTGAAGCGAAAATAAATTTTCTTTCATGGAATATATCAACAATTATTGAACAAAATCTTTTATATTTTTATCGAACTTTAAGTGATCATCATACTGATCTCACAAGAAGCATTAATGCTACAATAACTTATATTGCCTTTAACTGTATTTTTTTGCTTTTATTCAAGAATATTATTGGAGTATTGAGTGGAGACAGTAAAGATATTGAGAAGACAGCGTCTGTGTTGTTGTTTTTTTATGTTGGTATTATCGTCTTGTGTCTTTCATACTTTCTTTGTAAAACCGGAGTGAAAAAAACAATAGCCAATCATGCTTTTTGGATAAGTTTGTGTTTGTTTGTTTTTCTTTTTGTTTTTCTTGCACAACGCAATGATTTCTTTCTTGTGCCTTTTGTGCTCATGGCAATTTTTTTCTACCTATTAATGTTGTATTTTTATTTTCAAATCATGAAGTTTATAATCACTAGGAGTATTTTTGTTTCATTGGCATATGTGGCTTTTATTGTCTTTTTTTGTTTAAATCCATACATCGTTGCGCCAGTACTTGAAAACAGTGATAAGAGTGAAATGTATAACTATTTTATGAAGGAATACATTCAAAATACAAGTTTTGACAGATTAAAAGGAGTAGTTCAGCAATGTGAAAAACTTGATCGTCAAATTGATTGGTCAAGAAATCAATATTCTCAAATCAAACAAGTATTGCTTGGTGGTTCTACAATTTTGTTGACAGATGAAATTTGTGCAAATCAAACCAATTTGGATTTGTCCATAACAGTTTTTAAGAATTGGATTTTTAATAATGTTCTCAAGATAATTCATGTTGTTTATTCTATTGTCCTTGCATTGTTTGTTTTTTCTCTCATCAAAACAGCACGCAAAAACTCCATAATCCCTAGTTAAGGAAAGCAAGTGATTTACTTTGAAAACCAAAGCATTTTAGAGCTAAAAGATTTAAAATTTGAAAAGATTTTAGAGCATCTGCACATCACACGAGAGGTGGAGGTGTATATCTTAGAAGATGAAGATATGGCTGAACTTAACTTCACTCATAGAGGAAAAGAAGGGATTACTGATGTGCTCTCATTCCCTTGTGAGGCAGTGGTGAAGGGATTGCCACTGGGGAGCATTGTGATGAGCTCCACGCTCATTGAAAGCAAAGCTAGAGAATACTCCCATAGCTTAGAATCTGAGGCAACGCTTCTCTTCATTCATGCCCTTTTGCACTTGCTGGGCTATGATCACGAAGTGGATAATGGAGAACACAGAGAGAGAGAAAAAGAGCTCATAGAAATCTTCAATCTACCCAAAAGCCTCATTGTTAGAAACACTATTTAAGTTTTTTTGTTAGCCTTTTGCGTCATTTACCAAAAGGAGAAAAAGTGAATAAGCTAGCTTTATTTTTACTTACTTGTGCAAGTTTGTGGGCAAGTCCTCAAATCAGTGTATATGCAAGCCCCACCTGAGGGTGTTGTGGGCTTTGGTCAAAGCACTTAGAAAAAAATGGATTTTCTGCAAAAGAAATCAAAACAGAGCAATGGTGGGATTACAAAGATAAGATGAAAGTCCCTCAAGAGCTTAGAAGCTGTCATACTGGTGTGTATGAAGGATACTTTTTTGAGGGGCATATCCCAGCAGAGGATATTGCAAGATTCCTAAAAGAAAAGCCAAAAGATGTGATTGGACTTGCTGTGCCAAATATGCCACAAGGAAGCCCAGGGATGGAGCAGGGAATGGGCAAAGAGCATTACAATGTATATTATGTCAAAAAAGATGGAAGTTATGAGATTTGGGCTAGACACTAAAACTAAGGAGAGATAATGAAGATCACCTACCAAGAGAGCGGAGTGGATATCAGCGAGGGAAATGCGTTTGTTGAGGAAATCAAACCTTATGTGAAAAAAACTTTTGATAACAATGTGATTGGTGGGATTGGCTCGTTTGCAGGGGCTTATGCACTTCCTTTGGGATACAAAAACCCAGTGATCTTAGGAGCGACTGATGGAGTAGGCACAAAGCTAAGACTTGCTATTGACTCAGGGCGTCTTGAGGGTGTAGGGATTGATCTAGTGGCAATGTGTGTCAATGATCTCATCTGCAACTTTGCAACTCCGATGTTTTTCTTGGATTATTATGCGTGCGGGAAGCTTCAAAAAGCTCACGCAGTGCAAGTGATAAAAGGCATTACTGAGGGGTGTATTCAAGCAGAGTGTGCTCTTATTGGTGGAGAAACAGCAGAGATGCCCAGTATGTATGAGGGAGGAGATTTTGATCTTGCAGGATTTGCTGTGGGGGTTGCTGAGAGAGAAGCAGTAGAGGGAGGAAGTAAAGTAGAAGAGGGGGATTACCTCATTGCTTTGCCTAGCAGTGGTTTGCATAGCAATGGCTATTCTCTAGCTAGAAAAGTGTTATTTGAGGAGCAAAAGCTTAGCTTTGAGTCTCAAATAGATGGAAGAAGTTTGATTGAGGTTTTGCTAGAGCCTACCAAAATCTATGTCAAGACTTTCAAAGCCATAGCTTGTGAAGTCCACGCTCTAGCCCACATCACAGGAGGAGGGATAGTAGAAAATCTCCCCAGGGTTTTGCCTCAAGGCTTGGGTGCAGAGATTGAAAAAAATGCGATAAAGATTCCCGAGATTTTTAAAGTAATTGCCAAAAATGTCGATGAGAAAGAATGCTTTAGGGTATTTAATATGGGAGTTGGAATGATCCTTGCTTGTCCTAAAGATAAGATTGATAGTGTGATTGCCAAAAGTGGCGGTTATGTTATCGGTCAAGTGACCAAAGGAAAGGAAGTAGCATTACTATGAATTTAGATTTACACGCAAAATCTCCATTTGAGCGAGTGAGATTATTTCTCAAACTTTACTCTCTTCCAGTTTTTGTCGCAGTTTTTGGAATCGCGACTTATTGTATGGCGTATGAAAAAGCCTATGAATACAAAACTTCAAACCAACCAAGTTTGACTTTAGCACAAGTGCAAAAGCCACAAATTACTCAAGAAGTTCAGATGATCCAAGAGCCTCAAGCTCTCCCAGAGATAAAAAACGAGGTTTTGGGTGAATATCTTGTAGATGCAACTGCTCTTAATGTCAGATCAAAAGCTTCTACTCAAGCAAAAATCAATGCAAAACTTTATCGCTCAGATTCTGTTGAGGTTATTGGTGTTGAGGGTGAGTGGGCTCAGCTAGAGAATGGTTGGGTTCTTCTAAAATACCTTTCAAGAGCTTAAATGTTTGGAGTGATTGGCAATCCTATTGCCCACTCCCTCTCTCCTATTATTCACAATTCCCTTTTTTCTTACTTTTCACTTCCCTATCACTATGAGAAGTTTTTGCTTACAAATCATCAGGATTTCCCCTCATTGCTTAGCAATCTTCATGGAGCAAACATCACCCTCCCCTACAAAGAAGTAGCAATCAAGTATTGCGATGAGGTAAGAGGAGTGGCCAAAGAGATAGGGGCGATCAACACCCTCTATCATCAAAACAATCACTGGATAGGATACAACACAGATGCAGAGGGGTTTTATCTCTCTTTGGAAGGAAGCGAGATTAGAAATGCTTTGATTTTGGGAGCTGGAGGGAGTGCGAGGGCGGTTTGTGCGATTTTGCAAAAACACAATATTGAAGTCTCTATGCTCAATCGCTCAGCACACAAGATCGCTACTTTTGTAGGGGTAAAACCTTATGAAAGAGGAGAGAAGTATGATTTGGTTGTCAATGCTACAAGTGCTGGACTTCAGGGTAGTTTGCCTCTCGAAGATTCTCACCTAGGAGAGATAATCTGCAAGGCAACTCTCACTTTTGACTTGATCTATCCAAGCTCATCGAGCGTGAAGACTTTGGAAGATTTTTTGCAATTTTTACGCAGAAGAGAAGATACTTTGTTCTGCTCTTTTTCAAAAAAGCACAAAATCCCTACAATTGATGGGCTTGATATGTTATGCTATCAAGCGTTTTTGGCATTTGAGATTTTTTGTGAAAATGCTTATAGTTTTGAAGAAATAAAACAAGTATTCTACCCCTAAGGAAAGATGATGCAAATTGATGACAAACTACTAGAAAAACTCCAAAGACTCGGAATGATTGAGATTGAAGAGAGCAAAAAAGAGGAGATTAAAACTCAGCTTTCAGAGATTTTGGGATTTGTAGATAATATCGCAACCCTTGATACTCAAAATCTCGCTCCAAAAGAGAGTGCAAAAACTCCGATGCGAGAAGATATTTCTATTGAAAGTGGGATTGAAAGTGATGTGCTTTCTCACGCTCCTCAAGCTCAGGATAATTATTTCATCGTTCCAAAAATCATTGAATAGTGGATATCTCAAGAATCAAACTCAGAGATGAGTGGAAAGAAGCACTCAAAGAAGAGTTTTCTAAACCCTATTTTGCTCACATTAGGGAGTGTTATACTCAGGCTAAGGCACGAGGAGAGCTGATCTATCCCAAAGGGAGTTTGACTTTTGAAGCTCTCAATCGCCTAGCTCCATTGGATGTGCGAGTTGTAATCTTAGGACAAGATCCCTACCATGGTAGTGAGATCATCAATGGTGAAGTGATTGCTCAAGCTATGGGTTTGAGCTTTTCAGTCCCCAAACCTCTCAAAGCTCCCCCAAGTCTTAAAAACATTTATAAAGAATTGCAAAACACTATTTCTTTCATCCCTCCAAATCATGGGGATTTGAGCGTGTGGTGTGATAGAGGTGTGCTACTGCTTAATAGTGTGTTATCCGTGGAAGCAGGAAAAGCAGGATCTCATACGCATTTTGGGTGGGAGAATTTCACAGATAGTGTGATTTCTTATATTTCAAACAATCTTAATGGCGTGGTGTTTATGCTGTGGGGAAATTATGCTAAGAAAAAAGCAGAGTTAATTAATCCTTATAGACACTGCATTATCCAAGCTCCCCACCCAAGTCCCCTTGCAAGAGGATTTGTAGGAAGTGGAGTCTTTGTAAAAGCCAATGAAGCTCTTGTGAGATTTGGTCATCCTCCAATCAATTGGCAAAACTAAACTAAGTATAATTACGCAATTTTTCAAAAAAGGATTTGAGATGAAGAAAATCATTCTGGCTTGTTTGGCTGTGATGAGTTTGTGTTTTGCAGAGTTACGAGTGGATACCCAAGAGAAAAAAGTGGATATTGGATTTTTTATTGGTGGAGGTATTGGTGTAGGGGCAAATGCGATGAATTTTTTATCTATCCCAGACACAGTGACAGGTGCTCTTTATGATAAAAACATTAGTTATGCTTCATTTGTAGCATCAATCAAGGCAGGGATATATCATTATTTTACCCCTATGATTGGATTAAGAGGGTATTACAACCTTGATTTAAATGTTCTTCCTATGGATGAATTTAGTGTCAATGGGCAGTCTATAACTCCTTATATTTTTTCTGCTTCTCATACAATCAATGCTGATGTGATTGTCAATGTTTTCACTCATGGCAATATTGATGTAGCAGTGATCGGGGGCATTGGTATGGGGGCTGTTGCTGGTGAATTTCTTGCAAAAAATGATACTTTGTTTTACTCATTCAATGAGGTAAAGAGTTTTCTTGATTTTGAATTTCGTTTCAATCTTGGAGCAAGAGCAATGTTTGATAAAAAATACGGAGTGGAGTTTATGATGAAACTCCCTGTTGTTGGGACAACAGCTTGGAAAAATGCAACAGTCCAGTCAATTGCTTCAGCAAAATACTCCCCCTACTACTTCACAATCGATTTTGTAATGGAGAGATTCTAATCTCCCCATCCTCTCAAAGAGTAATGCAAAAAATTTAAAAACATCTTGTATTTGACGCTAAAATTTCACCAAAATCTTCAAAGGAGGAAGTGGTGAAGAAGCTTTTGGATTGCTTTGATTATATTAAGAGATATCATGTGGATATTTTAGAATCCTTGCATATCTTCTTAGAGTTTTGTATCTTAAAAAAGCTTGATCTTCACACCCCTCTTCTACTCAAAGCCATAAAAAGAAAAAAAATTTATCCAGAATGTGTGCAGATTATGCAAAAGCACATTCCCTCTTTCATCCCCCCAAACCCTACACTCAATCTCACAAAAATCCTAAAAACTCTTGATGAGAGTGTGCTAGATAGCAAAAACCTAAGCGTGTTTTTTGATGTGATTACTCAGAAAAAAACTCAAAACAAGCTCTATTTTTATGCGATGCCCACAGAGATCCAAGAGCTTATTCTCTCTTTGCTTGCTCTGCAGGATACAGAGAGTCTCTATCATCCTTGCTATGGGGTTGGAAGCTTGTTTTTACAGATTGATAAAACTATCAAGCTTTATGGAGAAGAGCTTGATGAGCGTTTTTCTGTGATTGCCAAATTGCTATGCACGCTTCTAGATATGGATCCGTCAAATTTGCTCACAAACGATATTTTGAAGCAATCAAGCTTCAAAGAAGGAGAGGGATTCAAAAAATTTGATGCCATGATTTGCAACCCCCCTTTGCATTCTCATATGGGTACTCACTACATCAAAGAAGATGAGCGTTTTGGTGGGGTGCTATCCAAAAGTTATCCTGAACTCATTTTCCTCTCTCACGCTTTAGTGCATTTTGGAGGGAGGGGGGCGTTTGTCTTGAGGACTCAAATGTTTAAAAACTCCACTTTAGAATCCAAGCTTAGATCATTTTTTGAGGGGCGTTTGCACTGCATTATCCAGCTTCCTAAAAATATTTTCCCCTACCAAAACTATGATTTCTCTCTTGTGATTTTAAAAGAAGGAGCAAAAGAGATTTTATATATCAATGCCGAGGAGTTTTATACAAAAGAGGGGAGATACAATCGCTTAAGCAACCTTGAGAAAATCTATGAGCTTTATGCTCAAAATAGCAATAGTGCTTATAGCAAGAGAGTGGCAGAGATTGAGGAGATTTTTTCTTTGCAATCTTCAAACTCTCAAAATCACACTATCGCAGATTTTGCCCAGATTATTCGAGGGCAGAGGGTGTATGGGAGCAACAAAGATGAGGAAATTGAGTATTTTGAAGTGGGGGTGAGTGATTTTGCACCGCTGGGGTTTAGCTCACATTTTGAAAACCTACGCCAAAAAGGCAATAAGGAAAAAATCCAAAAATACGCCCTTAAGCCCTATGATATTTTGATTGCATTGAGGGGTAATTCTCCAAAACTCACCATACTCTCTCCTGATATTTCCCTGCCCTGCATTGCAAATGTAGGGGTTTTGATCTTAAGAACAAGAGGGGAGAGTGAGGCTAGAGGGCTGTATGGATATTTGTTTTCAAATGAAGGAGAGAGAGTGCTTCAAAATCTGTGTGATGGAGTGCTAGATGTTACAAAACTTGCTCAAATCCCACTGCCTCAAGATCTTGAACGCTATGCCCTAGCTATGAGCAAGATTGAAGGATTGGCAAAAGAGCTTTTGGGGGTGCAAAAAGAGATTTTGGCGTTGAAGGAGAGTATATGCAAGTAATGCAATCAAAAATCATCAATGTAAAAAGTGCAAAAGGAGTTAAAGTCATAGAGCCTTGCAATCTCTATGGTTGTGAGCTAGGAGAGGATGTGTTTGTAGGGCCATTTGTAGAGATTCAAAGTGATGTGAAGATTGGAGCTAGAAGCCGAATACAAAGCCATAGCTTTATCTGCTCACTTGTAGAGATTGGAGAGGATTGTTTCATTGGGCATGGCGTGATGTTTATCAATGATTTGTTCTCAGAAGGTGCCCCCTCTAAGAGTCCTAGTCAGTGGAAAAGCACAAAGATTGGGAATCATGTAAGTATTGGATCAAATGCGACGATATTGCCCATAAGTATTTGTGATGGTGTAGTGATAGGAGCTGGAAGTGTAGTTTGCAAAGACATCACACAAAAGGGCGTGTATGCAGGGAATCCTGCAAGAAAAATTAGGGATTTATAGGAGAAGAGATGAAGATTGCGATTATTGGATATGGCTATTGGGGGATCAATATTGCCAAAACGATTGAGAAACTAAGAGAGAGGGGATTGGATTTTGAGATAGAGAGTATTTTTGATATGGATAACTCAAGAGTGCAAGAAGCTCAAAAGCTCTACAATTTCACTCCTTATGAGAGTTTTGAGGCGATTTTGAATAATGAAAATATAGAAGCACTTTTTATCATCACCCCTCCGCAAACTCATTATGCTCTGGCAAAAAAGGGAATACAAGCAGGGAAGCATATTTTTGTAGAAAAGCCTTTGACGACTAATTCAAGAGAAGCCTATGAGCTTTATGATTTGGCAGAGAAAAAGGGAGTGATTTTGCATTGTGATCATGTATTTTTACACTCCCCAGCAGTGAGATACCTCAAAGAAAACATCAATTCTTTTGGAGATATTGTCTATATCAATTCAAGGCGGATTAATCTTGGACTTTTTCAAAGCAGTGTGGATGTGATATGGGATTTGGCAATCCATGACTTAAGTATCATTGATGCCCTTGTCAAGCTTGAGATCAAAAAGGTCAATACTTTTTCGCGCAAATATCAGAGCTACCCCAATGACGCACTAGCCAATATCAATATCGAGCTAAAGAGCGGAATCATTATCACCATCAATGTCTCTTGGCTTTCTCCTGTAAAAGTGCGTGAAATGATTATTGGTGGGACGCAAAAAAGTGCAGTGTATGATGATACAAAGAGGGAGAAAATCAAGATTTATGACTCTGGAGTGATTGTCAAAGATGAGCTAGACAAAAACAGCCTTTATGCCAAAATGGTGGAATATAAGCTCGGAGAAGAATACACCCCAGAGCTTCCCAGCTACCTCTCACTTGATAAATCTATTGAGTGCTTTTATGAGTGTATATTGCAAAACACCCAAGAAGATAGAGAGCATACGCTCAGAGTGATTGAAGCGCTAGAGGTGGTGTCTAAAATCTAGCCAAGCCAATAGATAAGAGCAAAGATGATGATAAGATCAAGGAGCTGATAGCCAAACTCCACAGCGATAGCTTTGGGGCTTCGTTTGGCAAAATAGAGGTTTTGGATATGCACACTTGCCATAAAAAAGGCAAAAACTACGCCAAGAAGAACATAGAGGCTTAAATCTGAGGTGAGTTTAAGCGCAAAACTTGCACTCAAGACTTTTAAAAAGCTAAGAGTGAGATTGATCCTAAAAATGCCAAGAAAGATTGAGAGTTTGCTAGGATTGAAATCTTTGGGGTGTTGGACTGCCTCACACCAAATATTTCCAAAAAGTTTAGGTGAGAACCACAACCCTCCAAGGAAGAAAGACAAAATAGTGATAAGAAAAATCATTTTTGCTCCTTAAAAATAAGAAGCGGTATTTTATCTCTTTAAAATAAGCTTTGTTTAGAGAAATAATATCTTTGATGATTTTTGCGCGTTGAGAAGAAAATCCGAGGCTGTTGAGCCAACAGCCTCGGATTAGAATACAAATTTATATGCAAGAAGTCCTTGAATGAATTTGTATTTGAACTCATATTTACTACTGCCTACGCTCTTAGATCGCTCTTGCATCCATACAGGGATTTTTGCCATTAGCTCAAGTCTGTGGTGATTGGCAAAAAGTGTGCTAAGTCCCACACGAACAGCAAGGTTGTGAGTGTTTGTTTTGGTGTTGATTCCAAAGTCAATCTTTTCTTTTGGCTCAAGGAGAACAAAGTCATATTCTACCCCTGTAAATAAACCTGTCATAAAGGTTTGAATAGCATAGAAGTTATAAAGCATATCAAAACTTGCTCCAGCCCAAAATGAGTGATAAGTGATATCTCCCCATTGCGAATCACTGCTTTTGGTTTGACTATATCCTGCAGAAAGTCCCCATCGGATTCCATAATAGTTTTTTCCAAAGAAATGCTCTGTTCCAAAGATTAGACTTCCAAATCCACCATTGCCCTTAAGCTTCTTTTCTGTTTCAATTTTTTGTGGTGTTTTAATCTCGGTGCTATAAACTGCTTCATTTCCAAGATATCCCCCCTCAACCCCGATATAAAATCTTCCCCAAAGCAAACTTGAAGAAGCCAAAAGTCCTAAAGTAGTGATTTTAATCCATCGTGAAAATGCCATATTAGCTCCTTATTTTTAATTTCTAAAAATAAGATTATAAGAAAAAAATGCTTTTTTCAAGATAAAAAAATATAAAGCTTTGAAATTTTAAAAACCAAATATCAAAAAATACTATTCAGCTTTCTATTTCTATCCCTCAAGATTTTGAGGGAAGAGTAGTTATGGACTTGTAGAGAAAAAACAAAAGCATTCCGCCCACGCTTACCATAATAATACTTGCACCACTAGAGAGATCAAAGCAAAAACTCACAAGCAATCCCAAAACGCAAAAAAGGAAATTTAAAAATGTGCAATAAATCATCATTCCTTTGAGTGTTTTGCTGAGTGATTGGGCGATAAAGGTGGAAATACTCAAAAGAGAGATGACAAGGATAAGCCCCACAGCTTGCATGCTCAAAGACACACACATTGCAATCATGACAATCAAAAGATAAAAAAATGCTTTTTGATTGACCCCCATAATCTTTGCAAACTCATCATCATAGCTAAGTGCTTGAAATTGTGGATAAAAATACCAGACAAGCCCCACGCATACAATCCCAGCTCCCCAAAGCAAATAGAGGTTCAAAGAAGAGAGAACCAAAATATTCCCAAAAAGATAACCCATCATATCTGCTTTGTAGCCATGAGAGAGCTCTAGGAGAATAATCCCCAATGCCATACCAAAAGCCCAAATTGCACCGATGAATTGGTCGCTTTGGGTTTTGTATCTTAAGATGAGAAACCCTACAATAAGAGCAAGAATCAAAGTAAAAATACTCGCACTCACTAAGATAGGGAGAGAAAAATACACTCCAATTCCCACACCTCCATATGCCCCATGTGTCAATCCTCCAGCAACATAAGAGAGGCGATTGACACAAATTAGCGTCCCAATCACACCACAGAGAACACAAAGAGGGATAATCCCTAAAAATGCATCAACAACAAAAGGCATTTTTAGAAGTTCAAGAAGATTTTCAAACATCACATTCTCCTTTAAGGTGGTGCTTGCATCCAAAATCTTCAATGAGTTTTTGACAATCTCTAGGGATTGAATAAAAAGACAGGGTTTTTTTAAGATGTGCAATATGCGTGCTTACTTCTAGCAAAAGCTCTAAATCGTGGCAGATTGTGATAATAGTTACCCCCAAAGTGTTGAGATGGTGCAGATAAGAAAAGATTTCTTGAGTTGAGGCTTGGTCAAGACTTGCTGTTGGCTCATCAAGAATAATCAGGGGTGCTTGGGTGCAAATCGCTCTTGCAATAAGCACTTTTTGTCTCTGTCCCCCACTGAGCTCTTGCATCTTTTTGTTTTTCAAATGCTCGATTTTTAAGGTCTTCATACTCTCCAAAGCCCTCTCTCTATCCTTTTGTGCGTATTGTCCTCTAGGGGAGAGTGCACCCATAAGTACGCATTCAAATACACTTAGTGGAAAAAAGGGATTAGCTGAGGCGTGTTGAGGGACATATCCAATGTGAGAGAAAGAGTTGTAAATCTTTTGAGTACAAGGTAAAAGCCCCAATATGATTTTGAGTAAGGTGCTTTTTCCTCCACCATTTGCACCAATGATTCCTAAAAAATCCCCTTGTTTTACTTGCAAGGAAATATTTTCCAACACACGCTCACCTGAGTAAGAAAAACAAAGATTTTCAATCTTTATTTCCGCCATTTTGCAAGTCCTTGAGTGATATACAAAAGCTCTTTTTCCCATTCATAAGCAAGTGGATCGGTGATGAGCACTTCTGCACCACAGGCTTTTGCAATGATTTTGGCTGAGGATTGGGAAAAGCCATTTTGTGCAAAGATTGTTTTGATCCCCTCTTTTTTTGCAAGGGTGATTAAGGTCTTGAGTTCTTTAGCCTTGGGCTCTTTTCCTTCTATCTCAACAGGGATTTGCACAAGATTGTAAGCTTTTGCATAATAGCTCCAAGAGGGGTGATAGACGATGAATTTTCTATTTTTGATAGGGGAGAGAATTTGAGTGATTTGATGATCAAGAGAGTCTAGTTTTTGCAAAAAAAGAGCAAGGTTATTTTCATAGAGAGCTTTGTGCTCTGGGAAATTCTCAATAAGAATAGAAGCAATATTGCAAGCTAGGATTTTGACAAGTTTTGGGCTAAGCCAAATATGAGGATCGTATGCTTCGTGGTCGTGGTCGTGGTCGTGGT
>DXDJ01000049.1 GCA_019115525.1 Candidatus Helicobacter avistercoris
AAAATATTTTTGGTAAAAATCTTTAGAAAGGAGGGACGATGTTAAGAAGGATTTTTTGCTCCTTAAAAATTAGTTTCTATCTAAAAAATTACTTCTTTGGGTTAATTATCTACATTCTTCTTATGGGATATTATCTAGAGATGTTAATGGGAGGAGAATTTAAAGTAGCCGCACTTGTAATGAGTGTCAATCTATTTTTGTTTCCTTTTGCAACACTAATGTATGAGGTAATAAGAGAAACTTTTCTTGGGGAGCAGGTTTTTATAATGAGCTTGAAGTATCTTTTTTTCTTAAAAGCAATTGTCAAACTCATTATTTTCTTTTTTTCAATTCCACTAGGTTGTTGTGGAATCTTATACATCATTTATAAAACAAGGAGAAATCATGATGAGGATTAATACTCTAGCGATTGTTGGATTAATTGCCATTTCTTTTAATGGTTGTAATAGCAAAAAGAGCAAGCTTTCTAGTGCATATACCGATCTATGTCAAAGAACAGGAATAGATTATGGATTGTGCAGATGCTTGGCAAAAGAAACCTTTGATAGTCTTGAAGATTCTGAAATTAATTTTCTAACAGCTCAAGTTATTCCAAATGAAGCAAATAAAAAGAGGCTTCAGCAGATTCAACAAAAAATAGCCAATCTAATGCAAAGTGAAAAACTTCTAAAAAGCTGTCAGGGATATTGATCTTAAAAGTCTCAGCACCTTCAAGCGATTCTCGGCAAATTCTTTGTGGGCCTTGCTATGGCAATGATTACTCACACAAAACACTCCCAAAGCAGGGATATTAAATCTCCTTGCCACAGATAGCACTGAGAAAAACTCCATATTCTCTAGCAAGATTCCTCTCTCTTTCATTCTAAGAGCATAAGCGGAATCTATGCAAATATAATTACTAGAATTGACAATGGCTTGAGGGAGATTCAAATCAAGGATTTTGCTGATTGTTTCACATGAAACATTTTCAAGACTTTTGACTTCTTGCTTAAGGGGTGTATAACTCTCTCCTACTAGCAATGAGCCTTCTATCTGAGTGGCTTGTGTGCTGACAAAAAGCTCTAGCAAATCCACTTCTTTATCATAGCTCCCTGCACTTCCTACAAATACCAAGCTCTCCACTTGCTCACTCATACAAAGTTTGCTTAGAGTGATTGCACTCTCTACCAACCCTACGCCAATACTCCTTGCAAACTCAAACTCTTCACCATTTCCAGCACATACAAACATTTTTTCTCCAACCATTTCCAAAAACAAGATAAAATCCTAACCAAAAGGAAACTTAGAGTGCATTATAAAGCAAAAAAGAAATACGGACAAAACTTCTTAAAAGATAGTTTCTTCTTGCGACAGATTGTCCAAGCGATTCCCAACACTTCCTCACAAGTGATTGAGATTGGGATTGGCTTGGGTGATTTGACCGATGAGCTACTCAAAATCCACAATTTGATAGCTTATGAGGTAGATGAAGACTTATGTTCTTTGCTTGCTAAAAGGCATTCTAGTTTGCTAGAAACGCAAAAACTTAGACTGATCCTAGGCGATGTTTTGGAGATTGAGGGCTCCACAGGATGGCTACACCCAGAGCCATATTTTTTGGTATCCAACCTCCCTTACTACATCGCCACACTGATTGTCTTAAAGCTTCTTAGAGATGAGAAGTGTAAGGGATTTGTCGTGATGACCCAAAAGGAAGTGGCAGAAAAATTCTGCGCTCAAGTGGGGGAGAAAGAGTTTTGTGCTCTTAGCGTTATAGCTCAAAGTGTGGGAGAAATTGAGCTTCTTTTTGAAGTTCCTGCAAGTGCTTTTGAACCTGCTCCAAAAGTTACTTCAGCAGTATTTCGAGTGATAAAAAAACCTAACCACCCTAGAATGGAAGAGATAGAAAAACTTGAGGTTTTACTCAAAGCCGCATTTTGTGCGCCTCGTAAAAAACTAGAGAAAAATCTAGCAAATTTCTATCCCAAGCAAGAAGTTGAGGAGATTTTTTCACATCTAGGCATAGATAAAAATCTAAGACCTCATCAAGTCAGCACTACGCTCTATCACCAAATTTTAGAATATGAGGAAAAATATGGAAAACAACGAACAAAAGAATATGCCGCACCACAATAGGGAGCAAGGAAGAGAGCGTCGAGCAAACAATAATGCTCCTAGAGAAAACAATAAAGAGGAAAAAAACGATCAAAACAAAGAGCAAAGACGCCCTCAAAATCGTCGCTGGAATGGCAAAAATAATCACGCTCACAACAATAAACCAAAAGAAGAAGGTGAAAACCTTGAGGGTGTAAGAGAGATTAAAAGTGTCAATGAAAAAGGCAATCTCAATCTCCACAGAGAACTCAAACGCAATGTAGATAACAACACAAGGATTCAGAAAGGAAGTCTAAATCCTCACTACAAGCTCAACCTCAACACAAAAGCAAAAGTGAGAATCACTCCCTTAGGTGGTCTTGGAGAGATTGGGGGGAATATGACAGTGATTGAGACTGAAAAGTCTGCAATCATCATCGATGTAGGGATGAGCTTCCCTGATGAGAGTATGCCAGGGGTAGATATCCTAGTGCCTGATTTTAGCTACTTGCAAACTATCAAAGACAAGATTGAAGCAGTGATCATCACTCATGCACATGAGGATCACATCGGAGCCGTTCCTTATCTCTACAAAGTTATGCAATTCCCACTTTATGGAACACCGTTGCCTCTAGGAATGATTAGTGCGAAGTTTGATGAGCATGGGCTAAAAAAATATCGCTCACTCTTTAGAAGTGTAGAGAAGCGAAAGCCCATCAAAATCGGAGAATTTGAAATCGAGTGGATTCATATCACTCACTCAGTGATTGATGCCTCTGCTTTGGCAATCCGCACAGAAGCAGGGGTGATTCTTCACACAGGAGATTTTAAAATCGATCATACCCCTGTTGATGGGCTTCCCACAGATTTGCACCGATTGGCTCATTATGGAGAAGAGGGGGTAATGGTGCTTCTAAGTGATAGTACAAACTCTCACAAAAGTGGCGTAACACCAAGCGAGTCAGTGGTAGGACCAACATTTGATGCACTTTTCAAACAAGCTGAGGGCAGGGTGATTATGAGTACATTTAGCTCAAATATTCACCGAGTTTATCAAGCCATCAACTATGCAATCAAATACAATCGAAAAGTCGCTGTCATTGGAAGATCAATGGAGAAAAACCTAGAAATCGCAAGAGAGCTAGGCTATATCAATATCCCTCAAGGAATCTTCATCGAAGCTCATGAAGTAGAAAAATATCCTGATGAAGAAGTGCTAATCGTTACCACAGGATCACAAGGGGAGACTATGAGTGCACTCTATCGTATGGCAACAGATGAGCATCGCCATATCAAAATGAAACCAAGCGATCTTGTTATCATCTCTGCCAAAGCCATCCCAGGCAATGAGGGTTCAGTCTCTGCTGTGATTAATTTCTTGCAAAAGAGTGGAGCAAGAGTGGTGTATCAAGACTTTAGCGAGATTCATGTCAGCGGACACGCCGCCCAAGAGGAGCAAAAGCTTATGCTTCGCCTCATCAAACCAAAATTCTTCCTCCCAGTCCATGGAGAATACAATCACATTACAAAGCACAAAGAAACAGCTATGAAGTGCGGTGTGCCTGAGAAAAATATCTATCTTATGGAAGATGGCGATCAAATCGAGGTCAATCCAAACTATATCCGCAAGGTTCGCTCTGTAAAAACTGGAAAAGTTTTCATCGATAATCAAGCTGATAGACAGATTGATTACAACACAATCCTAGATCGCCAAAACCTTGCAAGTGATGGGATCCTCACTCTAAGTGCGAAAGTAAATAGAAAAAATATGGATTTTGATGGAGAGGTGAGGATTGCAAGCTTTGGACTAACAAATCCACGAGATGAAAAAGCTCTAAGCAAAGAAGTAATCGATACTCTCACTTTGATGCTCAAAGCATTCAAAAAAGATTTCAATGCCAAAAATATTGAAATTGAGGCGAGAAATATCCTCAAAAAACTGCTTTTCAAGCGTTACAAAAAATATCCTCTCCTCTCGCTTTCTTTCTTTGTGGATTAAATGATGTTAGAGATTGCAAAAAAAGTCTTAAGAGATGAGGCAGAGGCACTCATCAAAGCGAGTGAGAGAATTGATGAGAGAGAGTTAAGAGGGATTGTAGATTCTATTCTTTCTTTGAAAGGAAAATTCATCGTGATGGGTGTGGGCAAAAGTGGGCATATCGGAGCTAAGATTGCTGCCACTTTGGCAAGTACAGGCACTCCTAGTTTTTTCATCCACCCAACAGAAGCACTTCATGGGGATTTGGGGATGATTGAAAAAGAAGATATGGTTTTAGCCATTAGTTTTAGTGGAGAGAGCGATGAGCTAAAAATGGTTCTTCCTCACATCAAGAGAATCGGGGCCAAAATCATCACAATGACAAAAAACCCCAAAAGCTCAGTTTCACTCCTTGGGGATTATTTCTTAAGCCTTGAGATTGAGAAAGAAGCTTGTCCTCTTAATACCGCTCCTACAACTTCTACAACTCTCACTCTAGCCCTTGGGGATATGCTAGCAGTATGTTTGATAAAAGAGAGAAATTTCACTCATCAAGACTTTGCATCCTTTCACCCAGGAGGAGCACTAGGGAAAAGACTTTTTGTGAAAATCAAAGACTTGATGCAAAGAGACAATCTCCCCTTTATTGACACCAAACTCTCCCTCAAAGACGCAATCATCACAATGAGTGAAGCAAGGCTTGGCAGTGCGATTGTGGTAGAGAATGGCAAACTTGTAGGAGTGTTAAGTGATGGGGATTTAAGAAGAGCGATGATGAGAAGTGATTTTGATTTTGAGCGTCCAGCAGTGGATTTTGCAACACTTCATCCTAGGGTATGTGAGGATGAAAATCTTTTGGCTTATGAGGCACTTAAGATTATGGAAGAAAATAAGATTCAGCTTCTACTTATCACGGATAAGGAAAAAAGAGTTTTGGGCGTTTTACATCTTCACACACTCATTGAGGCAGGGATCAAATGATAATCGATCCTTTGCTTGCACGAATCGATCAAATCTATACAGAAATAGAAGTGGCAAGAGAAGAGCTTCAAATCGCTCTAAATCTTGCTTCTCTCTCAATGCAAGACTATATCCTCATCAAACGAGGCTCAAAAGATATGCCAGAGCATCTCAGTGCTTGGGCATTTGAAGAGATCAACACTTCAGCAGATAAACTCAAAAGTACACTTGAAAAGCTTAATAAGCTCAGAAAAGAGTTTTTTGTGGTGTGAATCCCTTTTTTTAAAAGATTACTTTTTATTCTTACTATACAAATCATAAAAAATAAATTATTAAAAAGTGAAATTCTCTTTCATATAAGTATTATTTAAAAATATTTTTTAATTCTAGTAATGATAATTTTTTTGATAGAATATTTTAAGATTTATCATATATAAAAATACTAAGAGGAAAGATTATGGGAATTGAAACTGTTGTTTCATTATGCATTGTTATTTTAGTTTTTATCACAATGATTGGATTACGCTTTAAGAATAAAAACGTAGAAGGAAGTGCTACAAATATCATCATCGTAACAGGGATTTGTTGTACTTTTTTTGGAATTTCTCTTGGACTTTTTAATTTAGATACAAATAATATTGAAAGTAATCTAGAAGACCTTATTGATGGAATAAAAACAGCATTTATACCTTCAGCAGTTGCGATTACACTTGCTCTTTTTTGGAAAATATTTTCGCTTTTTAGTGCTGTTTTTGTAAAACAAAGTGAAGTAGCCACAGATTGCTCAATTGACGATATCGTTGCACAGCAAAATGAAATTCAAAAACTTCTTCATATTCTTCTTAATTCCAAAGATTCTTTACTACTTGAATCTTTAGATGCAATCCGAAAAGAAACAGCAGTTGGTTTTAGAGATATGGGCGATAAGTTTGAGAAGTTTGCTGAAAAAATAGCAAGTGACAATTCTCAAGCTCTTATAGATGCATTACAGGAAGTAATTCGTGATTTTAATGCCAAAATAAATGAGCAATTTGGTGAAAACTTTAAACACCTCAATGAAGCGGTAGGAAGACTATTGGATTGGCAAGATCAATATGCAAATGAACTAGATAGAAAAATTCATTTCTTTAATTCATTACAGGCAACTCTAGAAGAACTATCCACAAATTACAGCCAAATCGTTGAGAATTCAAAAGAATTTGAAAAATGTGCTAGAAGTCTCCAAGAAATTAATGAACATAATCTTTCCCAACAAGAATATCTTTCTGATAATCTAGAACAACTCTCTGAACTTTGCTCTACTTTACAAAGAGATATCCCAAACGTTGCTAATCAACTTCAAGAAATGGGTAAAGCCTCTCAAAATTTCTTAAATCAAGTAGAAGAAACACATACTAGCCTTATTCAAGATTTCAATTCATTCCACGAAAAAATTACTGATTCATTAGAAAAAAATATCACAGGTATTAGTGAGAAAATTGGAAATCAAGCAGAAGCTCTTCATAAGAATTTAGAATCTGCATTACAAGATTCTCTTAATAGTCTAGGTTCACAACTTGCCTCACTCTCTACTAAATTTGTCAATGATTACACACCTCTAACCGAACAATTAAAACGAGTTGTTGAAATCTCAAAAGGAATTAAATGAGTTTAAAAAGTAAAAAGAAAGAAGGGGAAGAATATTGGATTAGTCTAAGTGATATGATGACTGCTTTGGCATTATTGTTTTTGCTTATTGCAATCATCTATATGCTCAAAGTCAAAGACAGTGTCAAAGTTCCTCAAATTTACAAAGAAGTAACACAGGGATTAAGCGAAGCTCTCAATAAAGAATTTGAACAAGATTTCAAAAAATGGGGAGCCGTTATGGATAAAGATTTGACTATTAGATTTCAGTCTCCAGATATTCTTTTTGATACAAGTGAGTCTGAAGTAAAAGATCGTTTCAAACAAATTCTTGATGATTTTTTTCCAAGGTATCTCAACATTATGATGAAGAAAGAATTCATCAATAATATTGAAGAAATTAGAATTGAGGGACATACTTCATCAGTATGGACGAAATATACACCAGAAGATATTGCATATTTTAAAAATATGGAGCTCTCCCAAGAAAGAACAATGAATGTGTTGGAATATATTTTTGAATCTCCACAAATGGACTTGGATAATAAAGAACGCAAATGGTTAAGAAGACATTTTAGGGCAATCGGCTTTTCTTCTGCAATTCCTCTAAATTCAAAAGGAGAAGAAGCAAAGACAAGAGAAGAAGAAGATACAAAACGCTCACAAAGAGTTGAATTTAGAGTAAGAACAAATATTGAAGAAAAAATTGAAAAGGTTATCAATCAATGAAATTGATTGATTTTAAAACCTTTGAGCCATTAGAAAGACTTAGACAAATAATGGGTGCTGAATATATTCCATTAACTTCTAATTTTAATTTTATTGGACTTGATGAAGAAATAGAAAAATTACTTGAATCAAAAGGGATTGACATAAGTATAGAAGATCTAACTTATGGAAAAGATCAGACAATTCAATATAAAAATAAAAGAGTCATTCTTTATATTAGAGATTGGACAATTTATTCTGAAAAACACTCAGAAAGTTCTCCAAAATTCCATATATCTTATTGTCAAACATTACAAAAGATGTTTGCAACTAAGCGTAAAAATCGATATGTTATTGCTAGTAGAAATGATGGCTTATTTTTAGTTCATAGAATTGAAAATAATGAAATCAAAAGAACAGAAGAGGTTGAACTTGAGGTATGTAGCAATTGCTTACATACAATAAGTTGGATGGGATACCATTCACAACTATCTAAATCAGAAAAACAAGAAATTAAAGATAGATTTACACTTGAGAATTTTTTTAAGTTTTATCCAAAAAATCTTATAGATGCGGTAGGAATTGCTCGAGATGAGATTGCCCGTAATAATGTATATCCTCCAAATTGGACTTATATTTCTGAAAAAACTCGAAAAGGGGTAAATTGGATGTGCCAAGAATGTGGTATTCATTTAGAAAAACACAAAAATTTTTTAGATGTTCATCACATTGATGGAAACAAAAGCAACTCTTTATCCACAAATTTAAAAGTCTTATGTGTAGAATGCCACTCAAAAATACATTCACATATGCAACAATCTGATCGATTAAAAAATTTTCTAACTCTTAAAAAGTCCCTATTTATATAGATTGTAAATGTTCATAACCATTTACAATAGAAAGCTTTTCTCAATACTCCTCTACATCCTCAAAAGCTTTGAGCCAATGGGCTAAAGTCGTCCCACTCTCAACAATATAAGTTCTAAGCCCTAGCTCACTTTTCCACCAATTAGAAGTATTGTAGTAAGGGTTTGGCACTCCGATGATGTAAAGCTTGGTATCTAATCCCTCTTGTTTAAACACACTCTTAAATGTATCATACGCTCTTGAAGTATGAAAGCTATCTGTGAGGATCAAAACTTCATGGAGATTATTTTCTTTGGCAAATCTCACAAAATCTCTAGCTTCCTCTAGCGTGCTTGTCGCACCATTTCTAGGGTTTTGCACCACTTCATAAGGGATTTTTAGAGAGCTAAGCACCAAAGAAAGCTTTTCAAACTCGCTTTGAAGCAGTCTATTATAAGTTTGGATATGGTTTTTGGGCTGAGTGATATAGATCTTTTTGACAATCTCGCTTTTATATAAGGCAATCGCACCATTAAGTCGAATCAGTGGATTCCCTCCTAAGATGAGTGCTCCCTCATAGCTGTAAGTAAAATTTTGCTTTTGAATTGGAGAAAATAAAAACTTATTGCCCTCAAAAACTTCAAGAATCTGCTCTTTTACTACTTCTTTTTCAAAAGCTTTTGCATAAGAGCTTAGCAAACTCTCTTTATATACATACCCCACAAAACACACAAGAAATAAGCTTTTTCATACACTGATCTTTGCTCCTACAATGCAATCATTTAAAATTTGAGGTTTTTTAATGCTTAGAGTGAAATGAATGATAGAGGGAAAATAAGAATTGATTTTCATTTTTAAATCTTGCAAAGCTTCTTCAAGTAGCCCATAAGTGTTGTTCTCAAACTCGAATTTCAAAAACTCTACAATCTCAACATAGTTTAGATACTCTCCCTTATACTCATAACTAAACTCTCCATCAATGATAATGTTCTGCTTTTTTTCTCTCTCTTGAGGTAAAATCCCAATGATTGCTTGAAGTGAGAGATTTTGAATAAGTAGTGTCATTAAAAAATCCTTTTTTCCTCTCTTTTGATTAGACGGACAATATTTGGAATATGCGTATAAAGAATCAACGCACCAATAAGAAGCACAGGGGCGTGAGAGTGGATTTGTAAGTTAATATTGATACACTCTGGCAAAGAAAAGATAGAGGGGATAACAAAAGTAAGCACGATCCCACTTAAAACGCCAATGAGTGAAGAGAGTGAAGAGATTTTAAACACTTTTCCTACGATAAACCACACTATAAGTCCTATGCTTCCCTCAACTGGCATTAGCAAAAAAACTGAGCCAATCGAAGTGGCAACGCCTTTCCCTCCTGAGAAGTTGAGAAATGGGCTATAACAATGTCCGATAACTGAAAGCAAGGCAATCATCCATTGTGTGTCATAGCTTAGCCCAAAAATCTTTGCCAAAGCTACGACAATCATTCCCTTTGTCGCATCAAGGAGGATTGTAAGGATTGAGTAGAATTTTGCTTTGCTTGGATCAACTTCTTTTATCGCTCGATAGACATTTGTCGCTCCAATGCTTCCTGAGCCAATCTCTCGTAAATTGATTCCATACACGCTTTTGCAGATAAGCAGTCCAAAGGGAATCCCACCCATAACATAAGCCAAAATATAAAAAATCACATTGATATTGCTTAAAATTTCAAACATAAAAATCCTCCTCTTTATCGTTAATCGCCCAAATCAAAATAATAAACCACGAAATGATAGTCCAACCTAAAAAGAGATTAACTAAAAAAATTTTTCCTCTATTTCTAGATTTCTTAGAGTATGCAATCTTTGTAGGTAAAAAGAAAATAAAAAAGAAAATCAAGATAATAACAAAGAAAAAAACGTATGAAAATAATAATGATTCCATTTTAATCTTTCTTACTCAATGCCCACGCTAAAGACACAACCCAAAAGATAAAAGTCCAACCCAAAAAAAGATTTAGCACCAAGATTCCAAAGCGACTGCTATGTTTTCTTACAAAGCCAATCACACAAGGCACAAAATACAAAAGTGCAAAAACCCACGCCAAAGCAGGGCTTGAAACACTATAAAAAAATTCCACTTAGATATCCAAATGCTTCACATTTTTGGCGTTTTCTTGGATATAAGCCCTTCTTGGCTCAACCTCATCACCCATAAAGAGTGTGAAAATCTCATCTGCACTCTCAATATCCTCTAGTTTTACACGCAAAAGTGTGCGATTTTGTGGAGTCATTGTCGTCTCCCAAAGTTGCTCTGAGTTCATCTCTCCAAGACCCTTATATCGCTGGATATACGCTCCTTTTTTCGCACTCTCCTCAATGCTCTCTAACACTTCTAGCAAGTCTTTATTTTGCAAAAATGCTAAATCTCTCTCTTGGATTTTGCTATAGATATAATAAGCCTCTTCAAAGTATTTATCTGTAAATAAATCTTCATTTAATACAAGCTCTACAAGTCCTGCTTTGGTTTGCACATAGAATAAGATTTCATTCTCACTTACGATTTTATTGAGGATATTGCACTCTATGCTTCCTAAATACTCCTCAATCTTCTCACTCAAAGCTGAAAACTCTAGCCCCACATAATCACGATTTTCAATCAAAAATCTAATCACTTCAATCATTGAATAGCGTTTTTCAAGCTCTTTTAACACACTGCGATAAGCTGAGATAAATTTGAGAATCTCAAGTAATTCTTTGTTTCCAATGCCCTCAAAGCTAAAGTTTTCAATCCCATTTTCAATAAGATACTCACTCAAAGCTCTTTCATCTTTGAGATAAATCTCTTTTTTGCCCTTCTTGAAGCGATAGAGTGGTGGTTGAGCGATATAGATATGCCCATTTTCAATCAATGGTCTTAAATAGCGATAGAAAAATGTCATCAAAAGCGTTTGAATATGGCTACCATCTACATCAGCATCAGTCATAATGATGATTTTGTGATAGCGTAATCTCTCTAGACTAAACTCTTCACCAATCCCACAACCAAAGGCTGTAATCATATTTTTGATTTCTTCACTTTTTAGAATCTTATCAAGGCGAGATTTCTCAACATTGAGGATTTTTCCTCTAAGTGGCAAGATGGCTTGATAAGCTCTATCTCTTCCTTGCTTTGCAGATCCACCCGCACTATCTCCCTCTACGAGATAGATTTCTGATTCACTTGGATCTTTGCTTTGACAATCAGCTAATTTCCCTGGCAAAGTCCCCACAGATAGCGTTTCTTTCTTGCGTGTAAGCTCTCTTGCTTTCTTAGCTGCCTCTCTCCCACGAGCTGCTAAAAGCGCTTTTTGCATAATAGCTTTGGCTTGAATAGGGTTTTCTTCAAAGAATTTCACAAGCTTTTCATAAGTAAGCTTTTGGATGATTGGCTTAACAAATGAGCTTCCAAGTTTTCCTTTGGTTTGTCCCTCAAATTGAGGTTCCATTACCTTTGTAGAGATGATTGCAACAAGCCCCTCTCTAACATCATCACCTGTTACTTTTGAGTCTTTCTCTCTAGCATTGGCATTGGCTTCAATATAGTTGATAATCGCTCGGCTTAATCCTGCTCTAAATCCTGCCTCGTGTGTTCCACCATCAGGGGTGCGGATATTATTTACAAAGCTAAGAACTTTTTCATCATAGCCTTCATTATAAGCTAGGGCAATCTCAGCCTCAAGCTCTTCATCACTTACTTCAAAGCTAATGATTTCAGAGAGAAGTGGCTTTTTGTTGATATCCTCAACAAATTGCTTCAGTCCCCCCTTAAAGTGATATTTCTCTCTTTTTCCTGTTTTCTCATCAGTAAAAGAAATTGTGATATTGTGATTGAGATATGCCATTTCTTTGAAGCGTTTAATCAAAATCTCACTATCAAACTCTAGCACCTCCATTACTTCACCATCAGGGAAAAACTCAATGGTTGTCCCATGCTCTTTTGTCTTTCCAATGATCTCTAATGCAGTTGTAGGGATCCCTTTTTCAAATTCTTGGCGATAGATATTTCCATCACGCTTGATTGTCATAATAAGCTTGCGTGAAAGAGCATTGACGACACTCACTCCAACTCCGTGCAAACCACCTGAGACTTTGTAAGTATCTTTATCAAATTTTCCTCCAGCATGCAATACTGTAAGAACCACAGTAGCAGCAGGGAGATTTTCTGTTGGGTGCATATCTACTGGGATTCCACGACCATTATCCTCAATAATCGCACTTCCCTCACTTGTAAGCGTAATAGAGATTGCATTACAATGTCCTGCCATCGCCTCATCAATTGAGTTATCCACCACTTCATAGACCATGTGATGAAGCCCATTGATGTTGGTATCCCCAATATACATTCCAGGGCGTTTTCTTACAGCTTCAAGTCCTTTGAGGACTTTGATATTTCCTGCTCCGTAGTCTTTGACTTCGCTCATTTTTTACTCCGTTTTATAAGCTAATTGGCATAACAATGGTTGAGAAGTTTTTGTCTTTGATCATAAAAGGCAGATTGACTTCTCCGATACAAAACTCAAAAGTTTCACTATCAATTTGCCCCAAGAAATCCAAAATACTCTTCAAACTCGCAGCAATTTGGATTGATTCTGAGATAGAAATATCTGCCTCAATTCTATCTTCAGCATGAGAATTTCCATTTCCAAAGCTTTCAAAAACAATCTCATTTTGACTAAAAGTAATTTTGACATCTTGAGAGAGAGATTGGATCATTCTAAGTGAAGCCATCATTTTGCTTTTATTGAGTGTAAAAGTATGCTTGAAAGCCTTTGGAATGATTCTTTCATAATCAGGGAATCTTCCATTAGTGAGCTTTGTAAAGAATGAATAGTTTTCTGTTACAAGGATAAGTTGGCTCTCGTTATAGTAGATTTGAAAATCATTAGAAAAGAGTTTTGAAATCTCAAGCAATGCTCTTTTTGGAATGATAATTGAGAGAGTAGAAATAGATTGAGTTTCCATTTTTACAAGTGCAAGGCGTTTGGTATCTGTTGCAACAAAATTGATGACATATTCTTTGATATCAAGATTTGCACCATTGAGCTCCATTTTTGTATTATTGTTTGCTACTGCTGGAGAGATTTTTTTGATAGCCTCAATGAAATTTGTTGTAGGAATGTTGATTTTATTTTCTTCAGAGTAAAGAGGGAATCTAGGGAATTCTTCTGAGTTAAACATAGGAAGCTTGAAACTTGCTCTTCCTTGTTTGATGATGAGTTCTTCATCTTTTGTTTCAAAGGTAATTTCCTTATCGTCTTTGAGTTGCTTGATAATCCCTAAAATTTCTTTTCCATTGACAGTTCCTTCTCCTTCTTCTTGGATAGAAGTAACATTAATCAGAGATTCAATTCCCATTTCAAAATCAGTCGCTCTAAGTAAAAGTTGATTGTCTTGGATTCTAAAGAGAATGTGTGAAGTGATGTTGCTTTGATCTCTTTTGTCTAGGAAGGCTTGAAAATTGTTGAGAATATTTTCAAGAGGGGTTTTATAAATTTGTATTTTCATTGTTACTCCTCAAAGGTATAGATATAAAAAAGAGTGGAAGAAGTTGTAGAGTGATGTGAAATGTGAAACAACCCTCTCCAAAGCCCTTTTTTTGGGATAATCTCAATGTGAAAAACTCATAATTGTTTTTTCACATTTTTTCACACTCAAATTGTATCTAAAAATCCCTATATCAAGAGAGTTTATCATCTTGCTCTTCTTGAATTTGGTTTTTTATATCGTTAATGATTGTTTTGAGTGCTTCAGAACCCTCAATTTCTTCTTCCATTTTTTTCTGTGCTTTTGAAACAGCACTGTGATCTTTCATATTGAGTTCTTTTGCAAGAGCTGACATCGAGTTTGGAATAAGTTCTCTTGCGAGGAAAATCACATAGCGTCTTGCATTTGCAATGTTTTTTGTTCGAGTTTTACTGCGGATTTCAGAAGGTTTGATATTGAGAAATCGAGCGACTTTATTGATGATATTTTCAAGTGTGATATTTTTGTTATTGACATTTGTATTGTTTCTAACAGCATTTTCAACCATTTTGTATGAAATTTCTACCCCCATAATATTTGCCATTGCATTCAACCATGTCAAAGCCCCTTCAATCTGTCGCACATTACTCACATTTGTAGCTAGGAAATTTATGCTTTCCTCATCGATATTGATGTGATTGATTTGGCATTTTTGTTTCACAATCGCAATTTTTAATTCAATTTCTGGAGGAATGATTTCTACACACATTCCCCCCTCAAATCGACTTTTTAGCCTATCTTCAAGTCCGATAATCTTTCTTGGAGGCTTATCACTTGTCATCACGATTTGTTTTTGATTGTTACGCAATTCATTAAAAGTGTGGAAAAACTCCTCTTGCAAGCGTTCTTTTCCACTAATGAGCTGGATATCATCAATAAGAAAATAATCACATTGGCGGTATTTTTCTCGGAATCTATCCATAGTGTTGTTGTTGATTCGATTTAAAAACTCATTGAGGAACTGCTCAGAATTTACATAGATAACGACTTTGCCTTGTTTTTGTGCTTCATTTCCTATGGCGTTGAGAAGATGAGTTTTTCCAAGTCCAGTATTTCCATAAATCAATACAGGATTGAAATGTTTGGCTTGGTTTTGAGATACATTTTTGGCTATATCAAATGCAATTTTATTGCTATCTCCTCTCACAAAAGAATTGAATGTCAAATCAGGATTGAATAATGATTGGATGCGAGTTACTTTGGTAATTTCTTGAGATGAGTTATTCACATCTTGCTTTTGGGTTTGTGTGAAAATCTGGATTTTGGGCAGAGTTCCGTGAATATCCTCCCAGAGTGAGGCAATCAGTGAAGCATATTTTGCCTCAATCCAAGAAGCAATGAATCGATTGGGAACTTTGAAAACCAGAAGATCCGATCGTGAGGCTTCTGGGTCGTATTGCATTTGAGAAAAATATCGCTCAAATTCATCAGGTAAAACTTGTAATTTTAGATTCTCAAAAACCGCTTGGATACTCATTTTTTCTCCATTTTCATAAGTTTTCACAATGTGAATAAAAATGTGAATAAGTTATAATTTTGCTTTTTGAAGTGAATTATAAGGTAGTTTTGAATGAATATTATGGGAATTGACCCAGGGAGTAGGAATTGTGGATATTCAATTCTTAGTTATGAAAATTCTAGGATGAAACTACTTGAGGCTGGGCTTATCAAAATCAAAGAGCGAGAACTTCAATCTCAGATTCTAGAATTTGTAGAAGGGATTGATTTGGTACTAAAAGCTCACAAAATCGATGAGGTAGCAATTGAGAATATCTTCTTTGCCTATAATCCTCAAAGTGTGATCAAACTCGCACAATTTCGTGGAGCCCTTAGTCTAAAAATCCTTCAAGAGATAGGGTATTTTTATGAATACACTCCTCTGCAAGTCAAAAAGGCTCTAACAGGAAAAGCAAAAGCTGATAAAGTTCAAGTTGCATTTATGGTAAAAAAACTTTTGGGAATCACAAAAGAAATAAAACCTTTGGATATTACTGATGCTATTGCTGTAGGGATTACACATGCCCAAAGAATCAAACTAAGGAGCTAAAATGGAAGTCAAACTACTTTTTCACACCCCACTCTCAATCTGTGTGAGTGCAGGACGCACTTGTTGGCAATCTCAAGAAAGAGGTGGATGCTATCCAATCCCCACAGATGAAATCATTGAAGCGGACAAAGAGTTTTTAGATCGAATCTTAAACAAACACAAACACGGCTCAGTAGGAGAGCATCTAAACTATAACTTTGCAATTGAGGGGATTTCTAGAGCTTGTTTGCAAGAACTTGCACGACACCGCCACGCCTCACTTTCTGTCAAATCCTCTCGCTATACACTCAAAGAGCTAAAGAGTGAGGAAAATATCCGAGCTGTGGCAAGTAAATATATCGTGATGAGTGGAGATGAGAGAGTGGATGAATGCTCTATTTTGGCATTAGAAAACCTTCAAAAACTCCTGCTTGAAGGGATTGCAAATGATCTAGCAAAATACGCAATGCCTGAGTGCTACAAAACTGCTCTTGCTTGGAGTGTGAATGCAAGGGCTTTGCAAAACTTCCTCTCTCTAAGAAGCTCAAAATCCGCATTATGGGAGATTAGAAATCTAGCTTACGCACTCTTTGAGGTATTGCCAAAAGAGCATAAGTTTTTGTTTGAAGGAGTAATGAATGAAAGATAATCCAAAAGTTGCAATCATTGTTCCAATCTATAATGTGGAAAATTATCTTTCTCATTGTTTGGATTCTCTTTTGAAACAAACTTACTCAAATTTAGTTTTTGTTTTGATTAATGATGGAAGCAGTGATAAGAGTGTTGAGATAGCCAAATCTTATTGTTTAAACAATTCTTGTTTTATTTTAATTGATAAAAAAATAAATGAAGGATTGAGTAAAACTAGGAATACAGGATTAGAATTTTTAGAGAAAAAATTTTCTTTCCAAAAAATAAGAGAAAACCAATACAAAATCTTAGAAAATCCTCATTTTGAGGTATTTTCTTTTACCCCCCCCCCTCAATTGATCGATGAAACAATAGAATATATTGAGTTCTTAGATAGTGATGACTATTTAGAATCAGATTGTATAGAGGTTTCTATAAGATATGCTCAACAATACCAATTAGATCTTGTTTGTGCTGGAATCAATCATATAACTAATGAGTATAAAAAGATTTCGTCAGATTTTGGATTATTACATGAAGTTAAAAAAAATAAAATTTTGAAAGGAATAGAAATTATAAGAGAAAATAAATATAATTTTTTTTATGGTTCTTGGAATATTCTAATTAATTTTAAATTCTTAAAATCAATAAATTTACGCTTTATTAATGGAATTATTTATGAAGATCATTATTTTGGAATAATGCTCTTCATGAAAGCAAGGAGAATTATAGTTTTAAATTATTTTTTTTACTATTATGTAAACACTATGAATAGTATAACACGACCAAAAGAAATTACACAAAGTAGAGTCTTGCTTAATTTTCAAAGTTGGAAAATGACAATAGAAAAATTAGAACAAGATGTTCAAGATATAAATTATAAAAAAATTATAAAAAAATATATCAAAAATTTTTATTTCCCGATGATGTGTAAAAGTTACTTAGAGCTTGATTCTTCTTTTCAACAAAAAATTAGAAATGAGATAAAAAAATACGAGAAATATAGAAGTTTAAAAACATCCTTGATGTTAAATTTTCCAAAAATATATTCTTATTTAAAAAAGATCAAAAGATATATTTGAAATAATCTCAAGAAATACTTCATGGTGTTGTTTTCACAATGTAAAATTTCAAAATGCAAGTCAAAGATTTTTTAGAACAACTCTGTGGAGGGATCAGAGAGATTCCCAAAAAACATCATTCACTCTTCTATGCTCTCCAAAAGCTCGATGTCATAAGTAAAAAAGGAAAAATTTTTGTCCTCAAAGAGGGCTATGCTATTGGTGAGCTTGATGTAGTGCGAGAGGATTTGATCTTTTTGAAATCCTTTTCCCCAGCTCATCAAAAAGATTTCAAACTGATGAAATCTTTTAAGGGTCTTGCAAGTGGAGATATTGTGCTAGTTAAAACCATTTCTAAAAGCACAAGAGCAAGGCTAGTGAGCATTCTTTATTGCCCACCTATGCAAATTTTGGGGTATTTAGAAAAGATAAAGGGCAAGATAGTTGCTCTTGAGCTTAAAAGCACTCAAGAAAAGCCTTTGCAAATCCCAATCAAAGCTAGACAAAAAGCCCTGAGTTCTCTTCCCCCTCATACGGTAATAAAAGTAGATATGAGAAATGGAGAGATTGTAGAGGTTTTGGGAGTGTTGGAGGATGAAAGGATAGATGAGAAGATTATTCTCTCTCTTTATCACCTCAAAGAGGAGTTTTCATCCTCTAGCGTGCAAATGGCTCAAAGTTTTGGAGATAGCGTATTTTCTGAGCTATATCCCAGCAGAAAAGATCTTACACATTTGCCCTTTTGCACTATTGATCCTAGTGATGCAAAAGATCATGATGATGCAATATATTTCAATCCTCAAGAACAAAAGCTCTATGTAGCTATTGCTGATGTGAGCGAATATGTAAGCAAAGAAAGCTCTATTGATAGAGAAGCAAGAGAGCGTGGGTTTAGCCTCTATCTTCCACACAAAAGTATCCCCATGCTTCCTAGAGAATTGAGTGAAAATATCTGCTCTCTTAAAGAAGGGGAAATCAGGCTTGCATTTGTATGGGAAATCACACTTAGCTCTTGTGCAAAAGTTGAAAAAAGCTCACTTTTTGAAGCTTTGATTCTTAATCATTGTAATCTTTCATATGAGCGAGTTGATGATCTTATAGAAAAAAATAAGACAGATAATATTCCACAAAATGTAAGAGAGAGTATAGAGGGTTTTTATCCTTATGCCATGAAACTTTTTGATCAAAGATTAAAAAAGGGATATACATTTTTTGGAGATGAGGTTAAACTCATTCTTGATGAGAATACAGCTTTGCAAGATATAAAAATAAGTGTAGAGGGTGTAAGCCACCATATTGTTGAGGAAGCAATGTTGCTTGCAAATGTAGAGAGTGCAAAACTTATGCAAAGTCTAAAATGTAAGGGGATTTATAGAATCCATGAGGAGATGAAAGAAGAAAAAATCTTTGAGTTGCTCAGTGCTGTGCGAAGCTTGGGATATGAGGGGAAAAGCAAAGACATCCACTCTCTAATCACCTCTATTCAAAAGTGGGCAAAGGAGAGAGGGGTAGAAAAAGAGATTGACAAGATGATTATCAAAGCCCAAAAACAGGCAGTATATAGCTCTGAAAATTTAGGACACTTTGGTTTGGGATTTGAAATCTATACACATTTCACTTCTCCTATTAGGCGCTATAGTGATTTGCTTTTGCATCGTTTGCTCAAAGAATACTTACAAGGAGGAAAAAAACTTGCATATCTAAGCGAGGGGATTGGAGCAGTTTGTAAGAGCTTGAGTGAGAGTGAAAAAAGAATTAGCAGAGCAGAGATGGAATACAAAGACAGGAAATTTGCTCATTGGGCAAGAGAGCATATAGGAGAGAGGATAAAGGTAAGTGTCATTGATACACAATATCCCATTCTAACCCAAGCATTGGAGAAAATCTATGGTGCAAGAGTGGTGCTAAAAGATAAAATAATGTGTGAAAAATTTGACACATTTGAGATCATAATCGAAGAAGTAAATCTTGCTAATGCAAGGATTTTTGGGAGAATCAATGACTAAAAAAAACTTAGATCAATATCTAAAAACCTCACTTCCTCAAGCAAGTTTATTTTATGGTGATGGAGAATTTTGGATAGGGTATTACTCCAAACTTATCGCCCCAAAACTTGCCCAAAGAGAAGATACAAGCGTGTTTTATTATGGGGATTACAATTTTTTGGCAGTTTATGAGCTACTCAACCAATCTTCACTTTTTGGAGATCAAATCTTAGCAATCATCAAAGTGGATAAAAAAATTTCCAAAAAAGATATCCAAGGACTGCTAGAAGCCCTTTCAAGGAATCCCAATAACTCATTGATTATAGAATTTTATCGCAACGAAAAAAAAAGTGCCAGCGAGTATTCAAGAGATTTCAAGGAAATGGCAAGTGTTTTTAAGGGAGACAGAGTCGTTGAGGTTAGATTTTATGAACCAAATGCAAATGAGGGTGTAGGAGTGTTGGCTCATCGAGCAAGTGAACTAGGGATTCAAATCCATCCTAGACTTCTCTCATCGCTCTTAGAGCTTCAAAATGGGGATATTGCTATTGCTCTGCAAGAATTAGAAAAATTCACACTCTATCCAAGAGAGATTACAGAAAAGGACATAAATTTTCTTTGTTCAGCTTTAGGGAGCATAGAGATAGAAGATTTGCTTGAGAAAATTATAAAAAGAAAAGGAGCAGAAGCCATAAAGCTCTATGCACAACTTGAAGAAGAGGGAGTTACCGAGATGGAACTTCTTGGTGCGTTGGAAAATTATTTTTATCGCTTGTTTTTGGTATTTGTTTATATGAGAGCATTTGGAAGATTTGATGCAACAGAGGTTTTGGGCTATACTCCACCTCCTTTTGTTCAAACCAATCTTATCCAAGAGGCTCAAAGTATGCGAGAGAAACAATACAAAAAAGTTTTTGAAACATTGATTGAATGGAGAGAAAAGATTTTCTTTGGAAAAGGAAAAGAAAGCAATGGGATTTATGCTTTAAACAAACTTCAAGGAATTTTACGCTAAAATTGAACGCTTTTTATTTTTAAAAAGACCTTGCTTGACACACAATCGTGAGTTGGGCGGAAACCACAAGGAGTTTTTATGAAACATTATGAAACGATGTTTATCGTTAAACCTACGCTTGTAGAAGATGAGATTAAATCAAAAATCGAATTCTACAAAGAAGCAATCATCAAAAATGGCGGTGAGATTGAAACTTGCCTAGATATGGGTATGCGACATCTTGCTTATGAAATCAAGAAGAACAAAAGAGGTTATTACTTTGTAATCTACTTCAAAGCTGAACCTTCTTTGATCCTTGAGCTTGAGCGACTTTACCGAATCAACGAAGATATTTTGAGATTTATCGTTGTAAAGTATGAGAGCAAAAAAGAGCAAAAAGCATGGGAAACTTTGGTGGATAAGGCTAAAAACCCTGCAAAATATGCAAAAAAGCCTTCTAAAAAAGAAGAAACCCCTAAAGTAAAAGAAGAAGTTGCAGAAACTGCGAGTAAGGAAGAAGAACAAGCATAAGGGTTGGAGCGATGTTTAACAAAGTGGTAATGATAGGAAATTTGACAAGAGATGTAGAGTTGCGTTATCTTCCAAACAGTGGGAGTGCTATTGCGACGATCGGCTTGGCTTGCAATCGTAAATTTAAGCGACAAGATGGAAGCATGGGCGATGAAACTTGTTTTATTGATGTCAAATTTATCGGTCGAACTGCTGAGGTTGTCAATCAATATTTAAGAAAAGGAAGCAAAGTTTTGGTCGAAGGACGCTTGGTTTATGAGACTTGGACAGATCAAACTGGTGCAAAAAAAAGTCGCCACAGCATTATGGGTGAAAATATGCAAATGCTTGATACTCGACAAGATTCTCAAAATACTCAAAGCTATGATTCATATAGCTCACCTGCTCCACAACAAGTTCCTACACCGGTACAAAATACCTATCAAGCACCACAACAAAACACATATCAGCCTCAACAAGCTCATCCAGAGCCTTATGTGCAAAACATTCCTGAAATCAACATCGATGATGATGAAATACCATTCTAGGAGAAGTTAATATGGAAAAGAAGAAATATTCAAAAAGATATTGCCGATACACTGAGGCAAAAATCGATTTTATCGATTACAAAGATGTAGAAATGCTTAAGCATTCTCTATCAGAGCGATACAAAATTATGCCAAGACGCCTTACAGGCAATACAAAAAAATGGCAAGAGAGAGTTGAGAAAGCGATCAAAAGAGCTAGACACATGGCTTTGATCCCTTACATCATCGACAGAAAAAGAGTAGTTGAGCATCCTTTCAAACTTTCTTAATCCCTCCCCTCTCCACGGGAGGCAATAATGAATCCCCTAATCAGCGTAATTATCCCTATTTATAATGTTGCTCCATATCTAAGAGCGTGTTTGGATTCTATCCTTTCTCAAACCTATCAAAATCTTCAAATCATCCTAGTCAATGATGGAAGCACTGATGAGAGTGAAGATATTGCAAAAGAGTATTTAAGAGATGAGAGAGTAGAGCTAATCTGCGTGCAAAATGGTGGGCTAAGCAAAGCTAGAAATATTGGACTTCATCAAGCAAGGGGAGAGTATATTTATTTTATAGATAGTGATGATTATACTGCAAAGGGTTTTTTGCAAGAGATGGTGGAGATTGCGCAGAGGTTTGAAGTAGAGTTTGTGTGCAATGATCATATTGCTACTTTTGGAATCAATGAGCCAAAATACAAAGAGAGAATACAACCAAAAGAAATCGAGGTGGATTCTCAAAGCATTATGCTAGGGGGAGCGGTATGGAGATGTCTTATTGCAAAAAGTCTTTTGGTTAGAAGTGGGGTGAGTTTCTTAGAAGGCAAGATTTATGAAGATGAAGGGTTTTTGTATATGATCTTGCCTTTTGTGAATAAGTTTGTGCGATATTGCGGAGAGCCGTATTTTTACCGTCAAAGAGAAAACAGCATTATGAGCAATCATAAGAGGTTTAGAAGTTATGATTTGCTTGATGTGTTTGAGGCGATTTATCGCTTTTATCAAAGCAAGGGATTTTTGCAGAGATTAAATCCCCCATATTATTTTCTTCATTCCTGTGCTTATGGATATGAAAATGAAAAAGAGTATTTAAAAAAAGCCAAAAAACTTGCAAAAGACTTGCAACTGCCCCCCCCCCCTCCGAAAAATAGAGAAAGAATAGTTCTTGATGCTCTTGTGTTGATGCCTAGTGGAGGATTTTTTTATTTCATTCGCTTTTATCATCGCTTCTTTAAAATATCTGCAAAGATAAAAAAGATATGCAAAATCTTTTATCATAACAAGCCAAAGAGATAACAATAGTTTTTGTGGCTATACTTAGATTTTTTCTTTAAGGAGCCATAAATGCAAGAGAATCTAAGTTTTAGAAGTGATTTTGGAGAGATAGTCTATACCCTCTATCATCCCAAAACTCCCAATGGTGCAATCGTGCAAATCGCTCATGGAATGATTGAGGAGAGAAGCAAGTATCACGAACTTGCTCTTGCTTTGAGTGAGAATGGCTATGTAGTGGCAGTCAATGATCATCGAGGGCATGGACAGAGTATAGGAGGAAGAAGTGGGGACTATGAAGTGAAATGGGGAGAAATGGGCGAGAGAGGATTTTTAAAAGCTGTGGAAGATATGCACCAGCTCACAAAAATTCTAAAAGAGCGTTTTGCTGGATATCGCTTCTTTTTGATTGGTCACTCTATGGGGAGCCTACTCTCAAGAGTGTATTTGCAAAAATATGAAGAAGAATTAAATGCGTTGATTCTTATGGGAACCCCATCTCCCAATCCTTTGGCTGGGTTTGGAGCGTTTTTGTGTGAAGGGTTAAACAAAATGGGGTTTAACGTCATAGGATTAAAACTTATGAATCTTCTCACTCTTGTAGGATTTAATCAAAAATTCAAAAAAGAAGATCCCAGTAATCCTCCCTATGCATGGCTAACACGAGAGTTTAAGAATGCAGAAGTTTTTACTTGTAGAGAGGATTATCAATTCTCTTTTACACTCAATTCTTTCAAGGGACTTTTTGGTGGAGTAAAACAGGTTTTCTCCGCATACCCCAATGTGAGAAATACTTCTTTGCCCATTATGTTTATGAGTGGGGATGATGATCCTTGCGGAGAATGTGGGAGGGGAGCATACAAGGCCTATAAACATCTTGTATCTCAAGGGTATGATGATGTTGAGCTAAGATTGTATAGTGGGGCAAGACACGAGCTATTGCTAGAAAAAAACAAAAAAGCCGTGATAAAAGAAATCATAGAGTTTTTTAACAGAGTATCTTATAAAGCGTAATGCTCATAGAAGCAAGATAAATCCCCCCTAAAATCAGTTTGTGAGTTTTAGGGGTAAGGGAAGAGAGGATTTTTTGCCCCAAAACTACTCCTACCATCGAAAAGATTCCTACAACAATCCCAGAATGAAGATGGACAAATCCTGCCTCATAAAGACTAATTGCCCCAGAGGTGGAGGAAAAACATACAAAAAATAGTGCCAATGGCACAACTTCTTTGGAGTTTAATCCCAAAAAATATCCCAAAATCGGTGCAAGAAGCAACCCTCCCCCAATCCCTAAAGATGAGGCAAAAACCCCTGTCACTACACCTGAGAGCAAAAGTATAAGCATGCTTTTTAGATTTGTAGTTTTTTGGCATACGTAGTGTTTGGAAGAAGTGAAAAAATATTTATAAAAACTCAAAAAAGTAAAAATAAAAAAAGCAATATGCAGAACCTGCACGCTTGTGTGCGTCAAAATCATTCCACTAAAACTTGATCCTATCAATCCCCCCATCCCAAGCGTAATACCATTTTTGAGGTCAATGAGGTTTTTTCTATAATTAAGATAAGAACCAAAAAAACTAGCAAAAATCATCTGCAAGATTGAAATCCCCACAGCAAAGGGCATATCATAGCCCATCAAGAGCAGGGCAGGAACGATGATTGTCCCCCCACCAATACCAAAAAGCGATGAGGAAATTCCAGAAAAAAATCCAAGCAAAGCAAGATAAAAAAAATCCATAAAAACTCCAAAAACTATCAAGATTTTTCATCTTAAATTGTAAAATAATACCTACATTTAAGAGAAGGAAAAAATTTGATTTTTATTGAGGCATATCCAAAATATATCGAGATTTCTGTCAAAGAGTATTGCCCCTATTTGCACAAGATTCTCAATGATGCCAACAAATTTTTCTCAAGCATCCATAAACTTTCAAAATCACTTCTTATTCTTGATGATAGCAAACAAATCAAGAAGCGATATTTTCTAAATTGCATTCTTTATCTTCCTGATAGTTATTCCCCTTGTAGTAGTGAGAAACTTTTTTCTCTGTGCCATTTGCCTTTAAGAATAAAAATTGTTGGAAAAAATCAGGCTGTATATAAAGTTTGTGTCCAAGCAAGGGTGCAAAATGCTAGAGAGGTAAAACTCCTTATGGAGAAGCAGGATTATCGCACAAAGCGTTGCCTTCTTCAGCTTTTTAGTGGATTTGTCAAAAGCACTCAAGGATTTGAAATCTTGCTAGATAGTTCAAAAGAAGCATTTTGGGATAAGTTTATGAATCTAATTGAACAAAGGATTGTAGGCAATCTTTTGTTGAGTTTTGATTTTGTCAAAAGAAATTCACTTTTTGCAACAAAAGAAGAAAAAGCAATGGAGCAAAACTATTTGATCTTAGATTCTAGGATAGGGGATGATTTTTCTCTTGTTCGCAAGAAATATCTAAAGCTTGTGCGAAAATATCATCCAGATAATGTTTTTTCTGCCGATTTTGAGTTGAAGCAAACTTATCATCAGAAGTTTATTCAAGTTCAAAGTGCTTTTGATGCCATTCGTGCAAGTCAATTTTAAGGAGTAGATATGGACAATACAATGACAAGTCCACAACCAAAACAGCAAAAAAAGGGTATAGCAACATTTTTATTGGGATTTTTGAGCGTAATGATTTTGTTGGGTGCTTTAGGAGGCGTGGGATATTATTATTTGATCAAGCCAAAGACTCAGCATATCGTGCAACCCCCAAAAAGCACGCTTACAAATGATGTGAATACCAAAGAGATCGATGAGCTTATCAAGCAAATTGGAATCAAAAATGATCAAATCAAAACTCTTACAGCAGAGAATACAGCTCTAAAAAAACAAGCCTCAAGCATGAGTCAAAAGCTTAGCTATATCATCAAACCAAAAGCAAAAGTCGTTGTTGAGTGCTACAAGTCAAAAATAGGAAAATGGCAACTTCCTCAAGAGTGTGCAAAAACACTGATTAGCAATGTCCAAGCTATTCTCAAGGAAGATAAGAAAATTGTTGCACTTGAAGTGAGTGGCGTAGTCGATGAGCAAAAATACAAAGGCCTTAGTCCAGAGCTAAAGCAAGAAGGACTTGCCTCATTTAGAGCAAAGAGCGTGATTGAATACCTTAGAAAAACTTTGCCAACAATCACAACATTTGAAGGTCTTAGTATTCAACAAAAAGGCAAAAGAGGATACTTCATTCGTGCTTATTATGTGGAGTAGGATTTGATGAGTGGGTGTGTTGGAGTTTTTCTAAGAGCCAATATACCCCAAATCCACACAATCCTCAAAACTCTTGCAAATACCCTATCCCCCTACAAACTTATCTTTGAATCCAACAATCCTTACGGATTTGATGGAAAGAGTTTAGAAGAGATTGAGAGAGAATGTGATTTTCTTATTTCTCTAGGAGGAGATGGCACACTGATCTCAACTCTTGGAAAAATCCATTCCTTGCCAATTTTAGGAATCAATGCCGGGAGATTGGGGTTTCTTACAGGGATTGTGATCTCTGAGATTGAGAGTTTTCTGCCTCTTAGCAATCAGCACAAAATAGAAAAACATTCAATGCTTAGTGTGTATTTGGATGATAGATTTATTTCTCACTGTCTTAATGAGGTTGTGATTTCCAAAAAATCTCTCCCAACAATGACGCAAATTGAAGCAAGAATTGATGGAAAAGCACTCAACCATTACCGCTGTGATGGCTTGATTGTAGCTACACCAACAGGCTCGACGGCTTATAACATCTCAGCTGGAGGAAGTGTTGTATATCCTTACTGTCGCAATATTCTTCTTACCCCCTTGGCTCCTCACTCTCTAACCCAAAGAGCAATGGTTTTGAGTGATGAGGTAGAGCTGGAGTTTGAAGTGCTGGGGGATTCAAAAATCATCATCGATGGACAAAGAGAGTTTGGCTTCAAGCCCTCTGAAGTTTTAAAAGTGCGATTTGAAAAGCAATATGCACAGCTGATCTATCCAAAAAATAGAGATTATTTTGAAGTCTTGAGAGAAAAATTTCACTGGGGAGAGCAATAAATGTTTTTAGAGAAAATTTTGATCAAAAACTCTCCTGCTTTTGAGAGCGTCAATATCGCCCCCTCAAAGGGACTAAACATCATCAGTGGTGCAAGTGGATCAGGTAAATCAGTGTTTTTTGGATCTTTGCTTGCACTTTTTGGGATCAAAGAGAGCAATGCAGGAGTGATTGAGGCAGAAATAGGCGGAGAAATAGATCTTAGAGAATATCCTCAAGAAGAAGAGGTGCTAGTGCAAATCCTCAAAAAAGACAAGGCTCGCTATTATCTCAATGAACAATCTAGCTCCAAAAAAAGATTCAATGAAATTTTTTCTCCCTATATTAAACTCCTCACTCACAAAAACTCCAATGAGCTTAGCAGTGAATATTTGCTTGAAGTTTTGGACACTTTGATCTCCTCTTCTTCTCACCATCAAACTCTTAGAGAATTTCAAGAAGGCTTTATCCAACTTCAAGAGCTACAAAACAAACTTAAAACTCTCAAAGAAGAGCAAAAAAATCTTATTGAGCTCAAAGAATTTGCTTTATTTGAGATTGAGAGGATTGAGAAAATCAATCCAAAGATTGGAGAATATGAGGAGCTTTTGGCTTACAAAAAACGCCTCTCTAAAAAAGAAAAACTCCAAAGCCTAGCCAATGAAGCACTAAGTGCATTGGAGGGGATGGGGAGTGTGAATGCCTTTTTGGAGGGAGCTGAGCTAAAACTAGAGGGCTTTGAATCCATAATGCTAGAGGCTAGGGCGTTGATTGAGAGTGAATGTGAGAAGCTTAATGTTCTAGGAGAGAGTGATCCAGAAGAGATTTTGGACAGATTGTCTTCCCTAAATTCTCTTATCTCTCGCTATGGAGGGATTGAAGAAGCTCTAGCAAGGCTTGAAGAGCAGAAAGTGAAGCTTAAGGGATATGAGAGCATTGATGAGGATTTTTCTCATATCCAAAAAGAGATTGATTCTTTGGATGTGAAACTTCAAGCACTCTCCAAGAGCTTAAGTTTAGAGAGAAAGAAAGCATTAGAGATATTGATCCAAGAGCTAAATTCTTATGCAAAACTTTTGTTGCTTGAAGAAATCAGACTCTCTCTTAGCCAAGCTCCTCTTCATTTTCTAGGAGCAGATGAGCTAGGAGTTTGTATCAAGCAAAGTGGTGTGCAGACTCTAAGTTCTGGAGAATACAACAGACTAAGACTAGCAGTCCTTGCCGTAGAGAACAAAAAAGATGGCGGAATCTTGCTTCTTGATGAGATTGATGCAAACCTAAGCGGAGAGGAAAGTGAGGGAGTAGCAAAGGTGCTAAAAAAGCTCTCAAGCACTTATCAAGTCTTTGCAATCTCTCATCAACCCCATTTACCCTCTTACGCAGATGTGCATTTTCTAGTCAAAAAAGGCGAAGAAAAGAGCAGGATGATTGCCCTAGATAGGGAGGGGAGAATCAAAGAGATCGCAAGGATGATTTCTGGCTCGACTCTCACTCCTGAAGCTCTAGAGTTTGCAAACAAAAAGTTACAGATATGAAGCTCTCCTATCTCAAAGCTCTAAGCGAACTTTTTTCTACTTATAAGAGCATTTTTTCTCTTCGACGACTAGAAGATAATCTTTTTTTGTTGATTTTAGATTTTGATGAATATTATTTGGATATGACTAAGGGAAATTCTAGGGTTTTTATCAGCAAAGAAAGGATTTTAGGCTCTCCTTACAATGCCCCTTTTGATGTGGCATTGAGTAAATACTGCTCTAGAGCTAAGCTACTTTCTTGCTCTCTTGATGGGAATAATCGTATTTTGATTTTTAGTTTTTTGCATCAAAGTCAATACAAAGAGCAGAAGCTTTTTTTGCATTTTGAATTCACAGGCAAACATACAAATGTGATTTTGATTGATGAGCAAGGAGTGGTGCTAGAAGCACTAAGGCATATCGCAGAAAATCGCAGCATAAGGGTAATCAAACCTCAAAAACCCTTCACCCCCCTTCCTCAGCCCAGCAAAATCCCAAATATTGAGCAAATTGAAAACATCAAAGAGCTTTTAGAGCAAGAATACAGCTTGCTCTATACCAATGCCTTAGAGCAGAAAAGAACTGTGGTGCTAAGGAATCTGCACAAAAAACTTGAAGCTTTAGAAGAGATTTTGCACACTCTCCCTAAGGTAGAGGATTTGCAAGTTGAGGGGGAGAAATACTCCAAATATGGAAGCCTTATTCTCTCCTCTCTACACACTCTAGAGTATTTTTGCTCTCCTCTCATCCTTGAAGATTATGATGCAAAGAGTGTGTGTATAGAGTTTCCAAGTAAGATCCGCACATTTACTGAGGGAGCAAACTATTTCTTCACTCAAAGCAAAAAAATCAACAAAAAAATCGCAAATCTTCATCTTCAGCTTGAAAATCTCAGCTCAAAAATCGAGTTTTTGCACTCTCAGATTGCTTTTGTTTCCCAAACTCAAGATATTGAGGATTTGCAAATCTTCTCCCAAAAACTTCAAAAGAGCAAAGAAATCAAGAAAGAGTATGAAAGCTTTTTTGTCGATGGATTTAAGGTGTCCGTAGGAAAAAATGAAAAAGAAAATCTCAAGCTTCTCCAAGATGCAAAAGCGGATGATCTTTGGCTTCATTTGCAGTCTATTCCCTCATCTCACATGATTATCCATTGTGGCAAAAAACAACCAAGAGAGGAGATGATAGAAAAAAGTGCCAAGATTCTAGCAGGACTTAATGGGGTTTTAAACCAAGGGGTTGTTGTCGATTATACGCAAAGAAGATTTGTTAAAATCATTCAAGGTGCAAATGTGGTCTATGCGAAGCAAAAAAGCTTGAGATTCTAAAAGGAGGAGAAAATGGCGATTAGCTCAATTGGGAATCTGACTTTTATCAATCAAAATGCACAAGTGAGTGCGACACATCAAGCAGGAGTCCAGCATCGAGGGGATGTCGCAAATATTGCAAATATGCAAGACTTCCAAAACAAGCTTGATGATATTCAAGAGGTGCGAAAGCTAGAAGAAAATGAAGCGATCAATCCTGATGCGGATTCTGAGAAAAAGCGAAGAGAGCAAGAGAAGGATGAGCGAGAGCGAGAGCATGCACAAGCACATACTCAAGAAGAAGAAACTCTTCCTCCACCAAAAATCCATCTCTTAGACATTAAGGCATAAAATGAAAATTAGTGGTTTTACTTTCCTAAAAAATGGCTCAATTTTGGGCTATCCCTATATTCAATCTATCCGATCCATCCTTCCTCTTGTAGATGAATTTATTGTCAATGTTGGGGCAAGTGAGGATGATACACTAGAGCGACTTCAAGAGCTTCAAAAAGAGAATGGTGGGGAGAAAATCAAAATCATCCAAAGCACTTGGTGTGAGAAAATGGTAAGCAAAGGCTATATCTATGGTCAGCAAAAGATGATTGCTCAATTTCAATGCAGTGGGGATTGGGCGTTTTATCTTGAAGCTGATGAGGTCTTGCATGAGGAGGATTTGCCTCATATCAAAGAAGCGATGAGTGCTTATCTCAATGATCCTGAAGTGGAAGCTTTGGCATTTCACTATAAGCATTTTTATGGCAATGCTCATACTTATGCCTACTCTGCTGGGTGGTATCGCACAGAAGTGAGAGCGATAAAAACAAGTGTGAGAAGCTATGCACCTGATGGGCTATTTTGGGTAGTGCTAGATAAAAGCAATAAAGCAGGGCGATATCCCAAAGCAGTGCTAACCCAAGCACAGATCTATCACTACGGGTGGATTCGCTCTGAGGAGAAGATGACACTCAAGCACTCAAAAGTCGCAAAGTATTGGAAACACAACCCCAACACTTACAACTACGCAGAGATTGATGGCAAAGTTCTAAGAGAGTTTAGAGGCACTCACCCTAAAGTCGCACAAGAATGGCTTGAAGAAAACACGCTTGATTTTCTAATCCCAAAGCTTTATGAAGCAAACCCAGCTCATAAACTCACAAAAAGAGAAAAACGCCATAGAATCTTAGGAAAGATAGAAAGGCTTTTTGGATGTGATTTTTCCAAAAAGCACTACAAACTCATCAAGAAGCTTTGATGCTAAAAAACAAGCTAGGGCTAAAAAGCCAAAGTGCTCTTGCAGAGGCTGAGGAGAGGATCATCTTCTAGCAATGGAGCGAAGCCCTATCAAAGATACCGAGCTTAAACTCTTGCTTCAAGAAGCACTCAGTGATGAAGTAGAGAGCGAGAGTGTATTTATGAGAGGGATTGATGCAAGTTATGCGTATGAGGGGTATGAGATGTATAGGCTTGAGGAGCTAGAAATACTCCTTACATAGGACTTTGAGTAATGAGGGGGAGATGCTATTAGGAATTGTCTTGTTTGTGCTGATATAGCCAACAAGTTTGCCTTCTTTGATAATCATTGGGGGTGTAAGTGTAATGGGATTAGTGGCGGAATAACTAGAAAACTCACTTCCAAAATCTCCATACTCATTGAAGATAGATAACGAACTGTATTCACTCCCAAAATTCCCAAATTCATTGAAAATTGAATCGCTAGAAAATGAGCTTCCAATTTTTCCTAAAAAAGTATTCTTTTCATTTTGAGCTACAACATAGGCATTTTCAAGTCCGTAACATATTTCATTGGCATTAAGCCCCAAACCAAGACAAAGAAGTAAAAAAGCCTCATAATCTTATCCATTAAGCTCATAGGATTGCCTCATAATTTTTACAATATCTTCAAGCTCAGAGAGATTGTTAAAAATCATCTCATAATCTCTTCCCCAAATGCCATTTTCTGATATATCTTTGACAATCCCTTTGGGGTCTAGGAATACTTCGCCTTTTTTAAAATTGGGATAGACTTTGATTTGCTTTTTTTGAATAAGGACAGAACCCACGCTTCTAATGCTTCCCCTAAAAATGATATACACTCTTGTAGGTTCAATTTCAATTTCACCAAAGGAGAGAATGGCTTCTTTTAGAGCTAAATACATTGCTTGAATCCTAGCAGGAGTGTGGAGTAGATGATCCTCTTGGGTATAAAACGCCTTTTTCTCTGTGGTTTTTTGGGGAGTGATAGAGGAGATTTGGGAAATTTTTGTGATGATATTGTCTTTGCAATGGGGTTTGAGTAGAGCAAATTGCTGTGGAGTAATTGTTTTGATTGAGTTTAAAAGGGCTAGATATTCTTTGATTTCTTTGCTGTTTTGCTCCATTTCTAAGAGCTTTTGAGTATTTTGAATAAAGGTGTAGACTCCACTTTCAAGAGCTTTATTGTGTTTGATTTTTTCTGCACTCTCTCTTAGAATCTTTACTTTATCCAAATCAATATTTGAAAAATTTTCAAATACATGCTTTTCCCACTGTGAAATTTCTTCTAGCGTTGCTGTTTGATTGATGATTTTCTCCTCGATGTTTTTCATATTTCCCTCTTAGTATTTATTTTTCTCATAAGATTGTTTGATGAGGTCTAGGATATCTTTAAGTTCACTCTTTTGCTTAAATACAAACCTGCTAAATCTCCCATAAGCATTGTGTTTTTTGACCAAATTCTTGGGATCAACAAAATCACTAGGCAAGAGGTTGGTAAAAATTGTTATGTTGCTTTGATTTTCAAATGCAAGAGCACAAATATTTTTTTTGCCTCTGCCCTTGCAAGAAATACAAGTGTCGTTACCGATAATAGGAAAAGAACTAAAATTTCTAATTTCTTTTTCTAATATAGAGTACATTTCTCTTTGTATCGGAGTAGCTTTAGCTAGATAACTTTCTATTGCATTCATTTTTTATCCTTATTTTTATAGATGATGAAATTATATCTATTTTTCAACGTAGAAACAACGTTATTTATATAGAGAATCAAAATATAAAAAAATAAAAACAAAAATAGAGAAAATCTAGAGAGGGAAGGGTAGGGGTGAGGAGGTTTTCCTCCTTAATACGCAGGGTTTTTAACGCATTTGATTTTGATTTTTTCTGCCACCATATTTTGAGAGTTTTTGGCTAAACCTACTTTGATGAAATCCCCTTGTTTGAGATCTACAAACTTTTTGTCACTATCCCAGCCGATTCCACAAGATTCTTGTTTGATTTTTGTATAGGGCATAACCTTGATTGTGTTGCCATTGACTTGGATGGTTTTGTTTGCATTATCAATGCTATCAATCATTCCTTTGAAATCTGAAGCCATCAAAGCTCCTGTACTCAAAATCACTGCTATTGCTCCTGTAAGTAGAGTTTTCATATTTTTCTCCTAGTTTGATTTTGCCTCTCTTAAGAGGTGATGGCGGAATTGTAAGAATCAAAAATAAATTTTATATAAAACTAAAATGATTTAATTTTATGAGATTGGGAGACAATAGAGCCACCCATTCCCTAGGGGGGGGGGGGGGATAAGGGAATGGCATCTCAGAGGAGATGTGTTAAAAAATTCTATTGATAAAAAGGAGACTCAACGAAAAAACAAAAACCAATAATAAGGCTCTATGATGCCCTCAACCCTCTAACACCACAAAGAGAGTGAAGGCATCAGTAAACCTTATATTCCTAGCCCAAAGGCTAGGAAATGGGATTATTGAGCTTTTTGCTCAGTTTTGTTTGTATCT
>DXDJ01000050.1 GCA_019115525.1 Candidatus Helicobacter avistercoris
ATACAAAAAGAAGCAAACTTGGGTGATTATCGAAGATGGAAAAAGTCCATTTAAAGTCGAAAAGAGATTTGCTCTCCCTGTTTATACGGGATCAAGTTTGCTTAATGTTGCAATTGCCTTGCCAGATATGAAAGAGGGTGTGGAGTTTGCAAAAACCTATCAAGCCAGAGGGGCTAATAGCTATGAGGCTCAAAAAATCTCATCACTCAATCCTTTGGTTTTCAATGAGTTTAGCAAACAAATCCCCTTTATCATCACAAGAGGAGTAATCTCTACGACTACAAAAGCTTTGATCCAGCATGGCGCTCAACAAGGCACAAAGGGGACAGGATGGCTCAATGTCTTTGCAACACTAGGTGGGATGATTTATACAGCTGCGACTACAAAAGCAGATTTACGAATCTCAACGCTTATGCCCAATAGCTTTTATGTATTGAGAATTGAAAATGCTGAGAGAGAATATAAGATTTTTGCAGATAATCGGCAGATTGGCAAGATAAACTTCTCTCAAAAATGCGATAATAAGCATTCACTTTGCATGGATCAAAATCATATTGTTTATATACGAAATGCACAAAAAAATATTTTTGATCAAGTGCTTTATTCTAAATAGGAGGAAAAAATGAAAAAAAGCTTAGTTTTTGCAACAATGATTGCGATTGGATTTTATGGATGTGCTGGTGGTGCAAGATATATTGATACTGCAAGCACGGAGTATGTGAGTGCTGGACTTGATCTCAATGATATCAAGGGAGCAGCTAAAGAGAGCTTGGAGTCGCTGTATAAAAGTGGGTATTTTAATCGAATCGATTTCAATAAGCCTGTGGTTTTGGCAGTGTCAGATTTCATCAATGACACAACAATCAAACTTGATATGGAACAAATCACTGCAAGAATAGTTGAAGAGCTTCAAAATAGTGGAAAGTTTCTTATTACTCGAGCCATTAGTGGAAGTGGTGGAAGCACAGATAGGATGATTGATAGAAGCCGTGATGCAAGAAATGATGAAGAATACAATCAGGATAGTGTTGTAGAAAAGGGTGCAAAGCTTGCAGTTTCTGCATCATTGAGTGGAAAGGTAGGGCAGAGAATCACAAAAGTGGGAAGCGATCAGAGAGTGGATTATTTCTTCAAAATTGAGATTGTTGATACCAAAACAGGACTTTTGGCTTGGTCAAAAACAATTGATATTTCTAAGATGAGTTCTGGAAATACTTCAGTTTGGTAAGATAATGAAGAAGACTATATTATTTGGGATTTGTATTGCTTGTTTGGGGGCTAAGGTGCCAGAATGGTTTTTGAAACCTGCCCCATTGGAGAGCGGATTTTATGGAATTGGTTCAGGCAAAGATAATAAGAGTGCCAAACAAGACGCTATTGCAGATCTTGTAGGGACAATCCAATTAAATATTCAAACCTCTTTTAATACGCAAACCAAAAGAGTGGGCGATACCTTAAGCTCTTCTGCTACGCAAGATATAAAACTCAATACACAGATGTTTAAGCTTATAAATATTAAGGTAGTTCAATCAGAATGTGATGATGGCGTGTGCTATACAAGGGTGGAGATCAAAAAAGATGATTTGCTTACACAGCTAAGAGGGGAGATATTGCTTGGGCTTGAGAAAATGAAAGATCTTGCTTCCCCTTTTGATTATCGATACAAAAAAGACATTCTCTACCCAGAGATTTTAAGTAAATTTTCACTTTATAGTGCATTGGGTGGAAAGGAATTGGTCATTCCAAAAAATGCAGGGGATCAGCCTACTCTTGCAGTAATCTTTGAATACGATGGGAACTTCAAAAAAACTTTCAAGAGCATATTGGAAAAAACAATCAAGGATGACATCAGCAAATATGCAAAAATTTCTGCAAATTCTGAGTGGAAAATAATCATCGGCGTTTATAAAGAAGAAAAAACGGTAACCCTTGATATATCTGCAAAAAATAAAAATGAAGAGATACACAATGCTTCAGTATGCGATACGCAAAAACCCAATATTTCAGATTCGTTTTTTACCAAACGGCTAGGAGTTCAAGCTTATAAAAAGATTAAGCAATGGAGTAAGTATTCATCAGATTTCTAGAAATGTTTTGATATTTTTCAAAAAAAATATCTTTTATTTCTTTCTTGCCTCTTCTTTTTATAAAAAGAAGAGGCAAAATTTATTATAATTGCTCACACTAATAATCACTAGACTTAAGAGTCAGATTTTTTTGGAGATTAAGATTGTGTGATTTAGTAAAAATACTAAAAAAGGAAAAAAATGTTTAAGTGGATCTTGACAACAGCGTTTGCTGGATTTCTTATGATTGGTTGCGGTGGTGGAGGCTTAAGTCCAGAAGCTCAAGAGGCATTGGGACTTCAAGGAGCTCCACGATGGATTACAATGGGAGATGGAACATACAGTGCAGTAGGTTCTGCACCAGTTGTAAATAAAAACATCGGCTTTGCAAAATCTGAGGCTCTTACAAGAGCAAGAGCTGAACTTGTAAAACAACTTGCAAGCAAAATCAAAACTTCTACAAGCACAGAAAGTATGAGAAAAGATGGAACTCTTACAGAGCAAGTTAAAGAAGAGATCCTCTCTATGGCTCAGCTTGATTTGAGAGATGCTCAAGTGAGTGATATGTGGGCAACTCCTGATGGAAAGAATCTTTTTGTTCTTGTGAAACTCAGCGATGAGACTGTTATAAAAATGAAAAAAGCTGTTGAAAATGGTGGTGGAGATTTTAGTGCATTTGAGCAAAATCTCAACACAACTCCTGCAAACTCTCAAGCAACTCAAGCTCAATAATTTCAAATCCCCCAATAGGGGGGACTTATTTATTCTAAAAATTTTCTTATATTCTCAAAAATAATCATCTCAAACATCTGATTTTTTTATAGAATCTTGCTTTTTTATTCCTTAAATAAGGAGGCAAAAATGCCGGAGAAAAAAACACTCAAAAAAGATGAGATCAAAACCCTTGGGCTTTCTTCTCTTGGAGGGATGCTAGAGTTTTATGATTTTATTATTTTTGTTTTCTTTGCTCAATATATCTCGGCACATTTTTTTCCCAAAGATTTGGGCGTATTTTGGAAGGATCTCAATACTTATGGAGCATTTGCAGCAGGATATTTAGCTCGACCTATTGGTGGGATTATTATGGGGCATTTTGGAGATAAATTAGGACGCAAAAAAATGTTTATGCTCAGTATTTTGCTTATGGTTATCCCCACTCTTTCATTAGGGCTTGTGCCTACTTTTGAGAGTATTGGTTATTTTGCTCCTATCTTTTTGCTTATTGTGAGGATTTTTCAAGGTGTGGCAATCGGTGGAGAGCTACCTGGTGCATGGGTGTTTGTGCGAGAGCATTCCCCTAGACAATACAAAGGTGTGTATCTTGCAATTCTTACAGCTTCTGTTGTGGGTGGGATTTTTCTTGGAGCTTTGGTTGCTTTGATCCTTGGTCTTGTTTTGAGTGAAGAGTCTCTAAGGGATTGGGGATGGAGGATTCCATTTTTGCTTGGAGGTGGGTTTGGAATCATCTCAATCTATCTTAGACGCTTTTTGAGTGAAACTCCAGTATTTAAAAAAATGAAAAAAGACAAATCATTAGAAAAATTTCCCCTCAAAGAAGTGTTTAAAACCTCCAAAAGAGGGATTGTCATTTCGATGTTTTCTACTTGGGTTTTGGCTGGATGTATTATTGTGATTGTGCTTTTCTTGCCAAACTATATGCAAGATGTTTTGAAGTTTGATAGTGTCCAGAGGAGTTTGATCCAGATTTTTGGAGTATTGTGTTTGATTGCTGGATGTGGGATTGCAGGGGTTTGTGCTGATCGCTGGGGTGTATCTAGGGGATATAAAGTGTGGGCGGTATATTTGGCAGTTGTTTGTATTGTTTTCTTTCATTGTTTCTACCAGCTTCAAAACTCCACGCTCTCAGTCCTCTCTTTCCTTTTGCTTTGCAATAGTGTTGGGATTATGATCTTTACCCCAGTAGTTATGTGTGAGCTTTTTGAATCAAAATTCAAGTTTTCTGCTATCTCCTTTTCTTACAATATCGCCTATGCAATTGTAGGGGGGATCACTCCTCAGCTTGCTTTTGCTTTGCATACGCTTAGCAAAAAACAGGGGATTTATGCTTATGGACTTTGTGCGTATATTTTGATTTTGTGTCTTGTTGCTTATGGGGTTGCGTGTGCATATAAGCAGTTGGTTGAGAAAGAATGATTGTAGAGTTTTTTCTCTTGCATAAGATTTTTTGTATTTTGTTGCTTTTTTGGCTTTTTTGCTCATTGGTTGTAGGGATTTTGTATGCAATAGACAAAACAAAAAGTATCAAGGAGAGCAGAAGAATTTCAGAGAAAACTCTATTGCTTTGGAGTGTTGTGGGAAGTTTGGGGGCTATTGTGGGGATTTATTTGCTTAGGCATAAAAGTTTGCATTTGTATTTTTCTATCATCGCTTTAGAATCTTTGCTTTTGCAGGGGATTTTGCTTTATAGTGTGTATTAGATTGTGAATTTATTTCAAACAAGAAGAGAGTGGCTGGTGTTTGGAGGGGTTTGCCTCTTTCTTTTTGGCTTGATGCTTCTTTGGCGTTTTTATGTTTTTCAAACCTATATCCACTCTCAAAATCTCACAGCCAAAGTTTTGGCTCAATATATCAAGGGGGATAAGTGGGTGTTGAAACTACGCACAATAGAGGGGCAAATCCTCTATACTACCTCTAGAGAAGATCTTAGAGATTTGACTTATAGGGATGTATCTCTTTATGGCAAAAGTGCATCTTGTGATTTTCTTCAATCCCTCAAAAGTTGTTTTTTTATCACTTATTCCCTCTCTCTTTTACCCAAAACCTCTACACCATTTCTCTCTTGGGTGCAATCTCAGCATACAAATCCTTTGATTGCAAAAATGTATCAAAGCTTATTTTTTGCAACATATCTTCCCAAAGAATATAGAGATCTAAGCTCTGCTTTGCATATTTCTCATCTTTTTGCAATCAGTGGATTGCATTTGGGGATTATTGCTTGTATCTTGTATTTTTTGATTGGAAAGCCTTATGGATATTTTCAGGCTAGGTATTTTACTTATCGAAATCGATATTTTGATATTGGTTTGATTGTGATTTTGACTTTGTTTGTTTATGCGTGGATTTTGGATTTTCCTCCAGCTTTTGTTAGGGCTTTTGTTATGAGTGCTGTGGGCTTGGTTTTTGTGTGGAGTCATATCAAACTTTTGAGCTTTGCATTTTTGCTTTTGTGTGTTGGCGTGATTCTTGGACTTTTCCCCCAGTTTTTGCTCAATTTTGGATTTTGGTTTTCAGTGTGTGGGGTGTATTTTATTTTGCTTTTTTTCAAATATTTTTATACCCAAAGCAAAGGAATAATCAAAGCCGTTTATACGGCATTTGTGCTAAATGTATGTTTGTTTTTTCAGATGCTTCCGCTCTCTCACTGCATTTTTCCTAGTTTTTCTCCATATTGCATTCTTGCAATTGCTTTAAGTTGGATTTTTCCTGTGTTCTTTATCCTTGCTTTGCTTGCTCACTTTTTAGGTGTGGGGTGGGTATTTGATGGTGTGTTGGAGTGGGCAATGGGATTGGATATGAGAGTGTGGAGTTTTTATACTCCACTTCCTTTTGCTTTGCTTTTTACTCTTTTTTCAATCCTTGCATTAAGGTATCGATGGAGCTATTATTTGACTTTGGGACTTGGCGGGGTATTTTATGTATTTTTGGTGGTAAAAATGCTCAGATAGAGTAAAATCACAGATTATTTTTTCTAATTTTTGGAGTTAAGGTTGCTAAAAAAGATAAAAGATATAAGCGAGCTTGTGGCATTCGAGCATACGATATTTTCTGCTCCTTTTATGCTTATTGCTCTATTTTGTGCTTCTATGCAAAAAAATCACTCTCTTTGGTTTGGGTTTTCTCTTCTTTTTTTGTGTGCATTGGCTTTGATTTTTGCACGAAATTTTGCAATGGGATTCAATCGCTATCTTGATAGGGATATTGATGCTAAAAATCAAAGAACTCAAAACCGCCCTAGTGTAGATGGGCGTATTTCTGCAAAAGCAATACTTGTTTTTATCTTTGCCAATGCGGTTTGTTTTGTTCTTGTGAGTTATTTTATTAACTCCCTTGCATTTTGGCTCTCTCTCCCATTTTTGATGATTTTGGGATTTTATTCTTATATGAAGCGTTTTTCTTATTTGGCTCATTTGGTTTTGGGTGTGAGCCTAGGACTTGCACCTATTGCTGGATGTATCGCAGTGCTTGGAGATGTGCCTTTGTGGTGCTTTTTTCTCTCTGCTGGCGTGCTTTTTTGGGTTGCAGGGTTTGATTTGCTTTATTCACTTCAAGATATTGAGTTTGATAAAAATGAGGGACTGCATTCTATACCTAGCGTGTTTGGAGTGGAGAAAACGCTTTGGATTTCAAGGGCTTTTCATCTGCTAACACTTGTATTTTGGGGTGTGTTTTTGCATAGCTTTGGTTGTGGAATCTTTGGCTTTGTAGGGCTTGGGATCTGTTCTTTGATTTTGTTTTATGAGCAATACCTTGTAAGCAGAGATTTTGCTCATATCCCTAAAGCGTTTTTTGTCAGCAATGGATATTTGGGATTTGTGTTTTTGGTGATGATGATTTTAGATTTATCTATGGAGTAAAGAGATGGATTTTTTGAATTTGTGTCATAGCTTAGGACTTGAAACTAGGGTTGCTAGATGTGTGCTTGATGTCGAGGCGGAGAAAGTTGAT
>DXDJ01000006.1 GCA_019115525.1 Candidatus Helicobacter avistercoris
GTGGTAGAATTAGGATACAAATATTGTTTTTCATTTTTAGGATGACACAACCTGTCATAGGACAATGAAAAAATAATATTTCAATTTTTTCATTAAAGGAGGAAAAGATGTTTTTACATCAATTATCAACAGAGGAGAAAAAATCTTTTTTAGAGATTGCTTATCATTTTGCTTGGAGCAACGATGATTTTAGTGATGCTCAAAAAGAGATTATAAAAGGATATTGTAACGAGATGCAAATTGAGGATATCAAATACGACAGAAATAACTTTGATATTCACAATGTTTTGTTAAAGATCAGTAATCCTAGAAGTCAAAAAATCGTATTGCTGGAGACTATGGCCTTGATTTATGCTGATAGCTCAAGTCTAGATTCAATTCATAAAGGGGAGAAAGAAGTTTTAGATTTAATGATCTCAAGCTTTGGTATTGATAAGCATATTTTAAATCTCTATGGTGAGTGGACAAAATGTGTTTTTTCTTTGACTGCTCAGGGTGAAATTCTTGTTAATTTGTAATGGGTGATTTTCCTTGTGATTCGTGTGGCTTGTGTTGTCAAAACATTGGTCATATCAAAGAGTTGAAGGTTTTTGATAGAGGGGATGGTGTATGCATACATTTTGATTCTGCAAGCAAATTATGCAAGATCTACAAAGATCGTCCATTGATTTGTCGTGTAGAGCAGATGTATCAATCTGTCTATTCAGAATTTATGACAAAAGAAAGGTTTTACAAACTCAACCAAGATGTTTGCAAATACTTAAAAGATCAGAATAAGGAGTAAAAAATGCCAATACCATTTATTATTGGAGCTATTGCTGTAGGAGCAGCAGCATATGGTGCAAAAAAGGGAGTGGATGCTTATAAGGATACCAAGGAAGCTCAAGAATGGCATGAATATGCCCAACGCAAGTATAAACAAGCGGAAAAAGAGCTAAATACAGAAAGAGAGAGTGCACAAAAAGGATTTGAGGAGCTTGGAAGTTTGCAATCAAAAATAGTTTCACGCACCTTGAAGGAGTATCAAGATCTAATTGATAAGCTTGATATAAAAGACGCTAAAACTTTCAAAGATTCGATTCAATGCGAAGAGTTTAATTTGGCAAAAACAAGAGATTCTATCGTGTCGTTGCAAACAGCTTTGACTGGTGTTGTTGGAGGGATTGCAGGAGGCGTTGCTGCTGGATTTGGAGCATTTGGTGGTGCAGGATTATTGGCAACAGCTTCAACAGGAACGGCAATTAGCACACTAAGTGGAGTGGCTGCAACTAATGCAACTCTAGCATGGTTTGGTGGTGGAAGTTTGGCTGCTGGTGGATTTGGAATCGCTGGAGGAACTTTGGTTTTGGGATCAATAGTAGCAGCACCTGTTATTTTGGTGGCAGGAACCATATTTGCCGCAAGTGCAGAAAAGAAAAAATATGATGCAGAGGCTTACGCAGATAGCATTAGAGTATTGCGAAAAGCAATGAGTGCAGAAAGCTTGAGTTGGCAACATATGACAAATCGTGTAATAGAAAAAATAGGAATCTTAAAAGATATGGATAAAGAGCTTGGCGAGACTCTTACAGATGTTTCTGACTTTATGTCAAAAAAAGGTCTTGTAGTTTCTCAATGGGCAGAAAGCGAACAGATGACGCTAAAAACAATGATGCAACTTGCAGAAACCCTTGTTGTAACAATTAATTCTCCACTAATGAATGATGAGGATAAGCTAACAATAGAGTTGAAACAACATCAAGAAAAATGCCAGCAACTTATGGAGGAAATCAATAGAAAGTGGGGAGAATAATTTCTCTCCCACTTACCCCATCCCTCTTTATTTAGGAGAAAACAATGAGACAAAAACCATTATATGAAGAAGTGATTACAGAGATTGGAACTCAGACACTTGCAAGATTTGGCTTAAATATTTTTAGTCTAGATACTTATGCTGCGTATGGGAGCAGTGTCCTTGCAACTTCTGATATTATGAGAGCTTATGATCGACACAAAAACAATCCACAATATCATGGGCAAATGTTTGAAGAAATAGATATTGGTCAGACCAATATCAAGGAAGGACTGTTTGCTGGCGGAAGCCGAGCTTATACTACAGATACGCTTAGTGATATCAGGGATGTTCAGGGAATGGTGAGAGAAGGCAAGAAGTTTGAAAATCTTAATGCAAAAGATCAAGCTAAATTTGAGTATATTATGACAAATTATGCAAGTGAAGTTGAAAACCTTAATTTCTCAAAAGGAGATCTAAATCATCTTGCAAAAACAAATCACAATACCACGGATACAGTGCTTGTTGATAGCAATGGAAAAGTGTTAAGAACTGCACAACTTAAAGCGATTCAAGATACAGAGGGATTGCTCGAGGATCGATATCTTGAGGGTGAGTTTGCTGTAGATGAGCTTAGGATGCCATTGGATGATTACAAAAAACATAAAAGCAATCTAGAAGAGATGATTAGAGTTGGAGAAGGCTCATCGGATCCAAAAAAAGCAGAACAAGCAAGAAAAGCAAAAATCGCATTAGAAAAATTAAATGCTGGGAATTTAACAAATCGTTTGATGTGTAAAAATCCTAAAACAACGGCTTTTTTAACTCAGGGGGTTGTAGCTAGCGGGCATATTTTACAGGCTGGTGCAAGTGATGCAATTGTTGTTGCATTGTCTACTTTTGCAAATGGTGTTGTATGGGAACTTAAGGATATGTTTAATAGCTCTTCAATTTCCCAAGTTTCTGTTATGGATAGAATAAAGAGACTTATCAATAAAGTGATTGAAGCTTTCAAAAAAAACTTTGCAAGAGGAGCAAGTTTTGGAGCTATTGATGTGGCTATTGGGATTTTGGGACAGATTTTTAGAAGCATATCGAGATCCCTAAAACAATTGTGGAAGCAGATAAGGAGTAGTTGCAAATCAATCTATAATGCGATTTATTCTTATATTTCAGGAGAGATTAAGAGCACAAAAGACTTGATAGGAACAATTATTAAAGCATTGCTCTCATCAGTTTGGGTTTTCGCGACAGTGGGATTAGAAAAAAAACTAGAAGTTGAATTCTCACTTGTTTTTGCTTCAATGCCATTTTTGGCCTCATTTTTGGCTTCATCATGTGCAATTGTTGTTGGAGCTTTTGCGGTAGTGGTAACAAGCAGAAGTGTTGATGCAGTCTTGGATGCACTCTTTGGTGTGTTTGCTGCTAGAGATAAAGCAAAAATAAGAAAAGAAGAAATTGCGGAATTAATTGCTAGTGAGTTGCCTGCATTATTGGAAAATGAAGAGAAATTGGAGCGATTGATTGAAGAAACCCATTGCAAAAGATTGTTGTCCATAGAGTCTTCGTTTGAGGATTATCAAAAAGCATATGGTCAATATGATGAGCAGGGTGTTTATGAAGCATTGAATAGTCTTTGCTTGTTGTGGGGAGGAGAACTAAAAATCAAGAATATGGGAGATGTCCAAAAGATTCTTGAAAATCCAAATCGATGTGGAAAGCTAAAATGGTAGATTGCTCCAAGAAGAGACAGCTTCAAAAAAGCAAATACCTTACAACCCTTCTGCTTTTTGTGGCAGGAGGATTGCTTTATGTTTCATCTGTGTTTGAATGGCCTTGTCTTAGGGCCGTGAGTGAGGCAGCACTTGTTGGAGGAATTGCTGATTGGTTTGCGGTTGTGGCACTTTTTAGGCATCCTTTAGGGTTGCCTATTCCTCATACTGCGATTATCCCAAAAAGTAAGGACCAAATAGCTAGGAATTTGGGAATTTTTATTAAGAGTGAATTTTTTTGTAAAGAAAATTTGTGGAAATCCACATTCTTACAAAAATTTAGTCTTAAAAAAATCATTGAGATTTTTATTGAAGGAAAAAGCACCTCTTTCTCATTAGATGTATTCTCTCGGTCTATAGAGTCAAAAATCCCCAATTTATACGAGATAGTTGATAGAGAAAAAGAGGGGGCAAAGCTTTTTGAGCGCATTGATTTTTCAAGTATCCTTAGTGGCACGCTCTCGTTTGTAAGGAGAAGTGATAGGTATGACAAAATTGTTGATGGCTTTATTGATGATATTCAAGAAGGATTGATTACGCCTTATATTGAGGGAAAAATTGAAAACTCTTTTTTAAACAAACCAATGAAATTTTTTGGATTTGACAAAAGTCTTTCGCGATGGGGTTCGGAAAAAATCTTAGAAGATTACAAAAAGATAAATTCACCCAAAAGGGAGGAACTTTCTAGAAAAATAGACGAGCTTATCGTGTCTTTGAGTTCTCAGCCAGAGATAAAAGAAAGGGTAAATTCGAAAATTAGAGAGGTTTTAACCTCAAAGACTGGATCTGAAATTCTTATGTCAGTCTTGGAGCATATTCAAAGACACAAGATTATTTCCACAACAATAGCCGATGTTGCTAAAAAAGCATTGATTGGATTTATCAGTGATACAAAAAAACTTGCAGCTACAGAGCGATGGTTGAAAAATAGAATTGTCAATATTATTGGGGATTATAGTGATGAGATTGCAAATTTTATTGAGAATACGATCAAATCTTGGGATGCTCAAGAAATCAGCCAAAAACTTGAGCTTGAAGTAGGCAAAGATTTGCAATTCATCCGAATTAATGGAATGGTTGTGGGGGGAATTATTGGTGGAGTAATTTATGGGATTGAAAGATTATTTGTGTTATGACACAACCTGTCAGTTGTGTTTGGTGTAATGCAAAAATGATTGTAGAGATAAAAAAGATAAGGTTACTTATCTAGATTTTGCTTGTTGGGCATTACCAAAGAGCAAAATTATTTATAAATCAAAAAATAAGGAGTTAGAAATGGCATCAATTTGGACATTGTTCACAAAAGGTTGGGATGCATATGAAGAGGAAAAAACCCAAGAAGAGTTTGGGATTAAAGATAGTCTTGAACGGATGAAGAAAATTCAAGTAGATATGGTTTTCACCATTTGGAATAAGGGAATGACACCAGATGATGAGGCGATACAAGAAGCACATAAGTGCGCAAAAGAGATTGGTGATCCAAGGGAAAAGCGACTCTATGATGAGTTGAAAGAGCGAGGAGTTAAGCCACTGGTATAATTTTAGATTTTCGAGCACCCTCTCTAGGGGCTCTTCTCTATTCTATCCCCACACCTCAAACATTCTTTTCATCTCCTCTTTATTTAGTCCATTAGCAATACACAGAGCTAAGAGGATTCGAGCCTTTGGGGGTGTGAGGGAGAATGAGGGGATAAATCGCTCAGCCACGACTCTTCCTTCAGCCACGCGTGTAGCGATGACGATAGGAATCCCGCTAGATTCAAGCTCATTGAGTTTCCCCAAAAGTTTGCTTGGGATACTTCCTGCACCACTGCCTATGAGCACCACGCCTTGCACTCCTTCACTTAATGCAAAGTCCTCAATCCCTGCGTAAGTATAGACGCACTCCACTTTTGGCAAACTTTGAGGCATAGGTAGATGAGGTTTTGCACTTGGCTCATAGTTGGCAAAATACTTTCCATCTAGCACATACCCCATAGGAGCGGGTGAGGTGAAGGCATTGAGATTGTGCGTGTGGGATTTTCTCACAGAGTAGTCAAAGACAAAGTCGTTGTTAAGCACATATACCCCTGATTTGGCTTGAGTGGCAAGGGAGAGGGCATTGCAGAGATTTTTGCCCCCATCACTTCCTATGGCGTTACTCGGTCGCATCGCTCCTACAAGCACGATAGGCACTTTGGGCTTTAACACAACTGAGAGAAAAAACACGCTCTCCTCCATGCTATCTGTGCCGTGCGTGATGACGATCCCTTCCACATCTTTGGCTTCCTCAATGGCTTTTGTCAGCTTGCTCCAAATGCCAAAGTCCATATCCACGCTATCAATCTGGGCAATTTCTTTCACGCTTAGTTCATAATCACTGAGGGGTAAAGTTGCAAGGAGTGAATCAGCACTGAGTTCTGCTGGGGTGTAGATAGAAGAAGTTCCACTATTAGGAGCAAGTCCTGCAATCGTCCCTCCTGTGGAGAGGAGGAGGATTTTACTTGGCATTTGGAGTAAAGAGCTCTTTGCCATTGAGCTTGAAGTTTTTAATCGCTTCTTGACCGCTCTTGCCTGTAATCCAGTTGATGAATGCCAACGCACCTTGATAATCTGCGTTTTTGCATCTTTGAGGATTGACCGCCATTACAGAGTAGAAGTTTTTGAGTGCATTATCGCCCTCAATGAGGATCACAAGCCCTTTTTTGCCCTTAAGCGCACTCTCATACTTGATAAATGTCCCACGATCAGTTAGGGTGATTGCCTTTTGCTCGTTTGCGATATTGATTGTGGCTAACATCCCTTGACCGCTCTCTCTATACCATTTATCATCCTTGCTTGGCACACCACCCTCAAGGCTTTTCCAGATTCCCACCTCTTTGTTGTGTGTTCCGCTCTTATCTCCTCTTGAGATAAATGGAATCTTGTTTTCTCTGATGTAGGCAAACGCATCTTTTAGGCTCTTACCTTTGAGTGCTTTGAGGTAGCTCTCATCACCGATGATGACAAAATCATTATACATTACAGCCTTTCTATCCGCGCCATAGCCATCAGCAACATACTTTTCCTCAACTTTTGGCGAATGCACAAGCAAAACGCTTACATCGCAGTTTTGCCCGAGTTTGAGGGCATTTCCTGTTCCTACGCTTACCCACTGAAGCTCAATCCCTGTGTCTTTTTGGAATTTGGGTGCAAGAACATCGAGCAATCCAGTATTATCTGTGCTTGTAGTTGTCGCCATTTTGAGAGTTTGAGCTAGTGCAAAACTAGCCAACAGTGCGCTAAACAAAAGTGTTTTCTTTAGCATTTCCTGCTCCTTCTTTTTTAGATAGATTGATAAAAGATTATCTTACATTATTTTCTCTCAAAGAGATAAAAAACTTAAACTCTTAATCAAAAGCTAGTTTTTTACTTATAATTATTAAAACTTTTTAATAAGCTTGAGGGAATATTTTGCGATTTATATATCAAAATGGAGATTACAACTTCACTGAAGGTGAAAATTTTATTTTTGAGTTTCTCAATCAAACTTTGCCACTAGAGTATGAGTTTTATATCCAACCGAGTTTGCAGGGCAATCGTCCTGATATGCTCCTATTTCACAGAGAGCAGGGGATTTTTATCGTTGAAGTAAAGGACTGGAAGCTAGATAGATTTTTTAAAAAAGACAATGCATTTTTTAAGCGTGAAAAAGATTGCGTGATTCAAATCATTAGCCCAGCAAGTCAGATTGAGCGATATGCTTTTATATGCGAAAACTTATTTGCAAATGTTCCCATTACTACGATTGGATATTTTCACAATGCTGATTCTAGGGATGTAGAAAGCCTATTGCAAAGATCTAATATCAAATTTTTTGGAATCAATAATTTCAAAATGATTAGAGAGTGTATTTTGCAAACTCCTCGTGTTTCCCCACTAGATACAAAGCCTATTTATGCCATTCTTAAGCCTCCACTACACAAAAAAGAGCACGGAGAAAATCTCAAACTCACCCCACAGCAAAAAATCCTTATAACCCACACCCCAAACTCTTGGAGGAGGGTCAAAGGTGTGGCAGGAGCGGGAAAGACGATTGTCATCACCCAAAAGGCAGCAAGTATTGCCTCTAATCAAAAACGAGTGCTTGTAGTGTGCTTCAATAAAACTCTCAAATCCTATATCAAAGAAAATATTGAGAAAGCAAGAGAGGAGTTTGATTGGAATCTTATTGAGTGCTATCACTTTCATGAGTTTTTAAAAATCTTTGCTGAAGAGAATGGTCTAAAGATTACAGCAAGCAGGGATTTTGAGAAGTATGAAAGAGAGCTTTTGAGAGAGGCAAATACACTCATCACTCAAGGAGGGAATGCTAAGGGGAGAAAATATGATGCGATTTTGATCGATGAGGCACAGGATTTCAAAAAAGAGTGGTTTGATTTTCTTTTGTATTTTTTAAGTGAGAATGATGAGGTCTTGCTTGTAGCTGATGATAAGCAAAACATTTATGATCGTGAGATTTCTTGGATCAATGAGAGTATGGCAGGGTATGGCTATAAATTTAAGGGAACTTGGGGGATTCTCAAAGACAATATTCGCCAAAGAAAATTTCCTGAAGTTATTGAGGAGTCTAACCGCTTTTTTGAGCTTTTCTTGCAAGATTTTATGCTTAAGCACCCTGAGAGAAATTTTGGAGAGCCTATTAAGTGCGAGAACATTCAGCAAAAGGGCATTATGGGACGACTTTTTAGCAGTGTGGATTTGTTTTGGGAAAATACACAAGAGGTGCATCAAAGTTTTTTGAGTGCTTATCAGTATTTGCTTAAGAGGGGATACAAAGACAAAAATATCATAATCCTAGTTTCTACTCGCCAAAGGGGTAGGGAGCTAAAAGAATTTTTGGACAAAGAAAATATCCCTTCTCACACTTTTTTTGATAGCAAAAGCAAAGAGGAATTTATGCAAGAAGAGGAGAGGGTTAAAATCATTACTTTGCATAGCTTTAAGGGGTTGGAAAATGGTGTGGTGATTTATATCAGCGATGGCAAAGAGGATGATAAAAGCGACTTTGAAACCTATGTGGCAATCACAAGAGCCACTGAATGCCTCATCGTTTTAAATACCAAAGAAAAATACAAAGAGTATGGAGAGGGGTGGAAAAAGTATCGCTAAAACGCTAAAATCATTTGAATTTTAGTTTTAGAAGAAGAAAATGGATTTTATACTCAATGGATTTTATGAAGCATTTTTGCTTCTCTATCATTTGGATAGCGAAACGCTAGATGCGATTTATAACACGATTTTAACCTCTAGTATTTCTATCATCATCAGCACACTCATCGGACTTCCTGCGGGGTTTGCGCTAGGGTATTTCAACTTTTGGGGAAAGAAGAGCATCAAGCTCATTTGCGACACACTCCTTGCATTTCCCACCGTGGTCGTGGGGCTTGTGGTCTATGCGTTTATTAGCTCTCAGGGACCTTTAGGAGAGTATGGACTGCTCTTTAGCAATGAGGGGGTAATCATTGGTCAAACCCTCTTAGCGCTCCCTATCATTATCTCTCTCTCCTCTTCAGTCGTGGAGAATATGGACTCTCGCCTCTCTCTCACACTCCGCTCTTTTGCACTTAGCAAAACTCAGATGATTACCACCACGCTTTGGGAGCTTAGGCACTCATTGCTAAGTGTAGTGATTACAGCGTATGCAAGGATAGTGAGTGAGATTGGGATAGCGATGATGATTGGGGGGAATATCAAGTGGCACACACGCACAATCACCACAGCAATTTCGCTTGAAACCAACAAAGGCGAGTTCTCTCTAGCCATTGCTTTAGGAATCGTGCTAGTCATCATCGCGCTTTGCATCAACCTTACGCTTTCATTCCTAAGGAGAAAAGAGCGATGATTCTCTATGAGCTTAGTAACATTATCCAGCGCTATCACCAAAAAGTCGTACTTGATTTCAAGTCTTTGCAGATTCGTGAGGGGGAGATCATTGGAATCAGTGGCAAAAATGGGAGTGGGAAAAGCACTTTGCTAAGACTTCTAGCATTTTTGGAGAGCCCAAGTGAGGGGGAAGTGCTTTATCGTGGGCAGAAGATAGGGGGGCGTGAGGAGATTGCGATCTTGCTCCCTGAGGTGTATCTACTCTCTCGCTCTGTGAGGGCAAATCTAGAATATATGTTTAAGATTCGCAAAAAACCCATTTCAATGAGCAAAATCAAAGAAGTGATGAATCTTGTCGGCCTTGAGAGTGAAAAATTTCTACAAAGAGAACATTATGAGCTAAGCAGTGGGGAGAGGCAAAGAGTGGGACTAGCTCAAAGGCTCTTGCTAGAGCCAAAAGTCTTGCTCCTTGATGAGCCTACAAATAGCCTAGATAGTGCGGGGACAAGAGCATTTTCCAATGCGATTGAGTGGGTGCATCGCCATTTTAATACCTGCGTGATAACAATCTCACATGACAAAAAATGGCTTGATAGCAACTCTAATCGCCGTTTAAAGCTTCACTTTGGCTCTCTTATCACTCAAAATGATGCCAATCTTTTCTCGCATAATTGGAGCGAAACGCACAATGGAGAGAAGTTTTATGAATTTGGCAATGGCGAGGTGCTTCTGCTTCCAAATTCAAGGCATTTGGATAGGAGAGAGGGGATTGTCATCACACAAGATCATCTCCTGCTTGAGCCAAAGGATACTCAAAGCTTTGAAGCACAAATCATCGGTATAAGATTGGAGCCAAAAGAGGGTAAGGAGCTAATGCTAGAGATTAAGATAGGCGATGAGGTGCTTAAAAAACTCGTTTCACTTGAGAGAGCAAACGAATACAAAATCTTTCAGAAAATCAAAATCGGCTTTGATGTAGAGGGAATCTTGGGGGTGAATTAACCCCTTCATCTTTTTGCTAAAATTCCCCTATGATTACCAAAGAAAGTATTGAAGCATTAAAAAACTCACTTGACATTGTTGCAATCATTTCTCACTACATAGAGCTTAAGCGTGCAGGGATCAATTATTCTGCTTGTTGCCCATTCCATGGAGAAAAAACTCCTAGCTTTATGGTCAGCCCCTCTCGTGGAAGTTATCACTGCTTTGGATGTGGCGTAAGTGGTGATGCTTTCTCATTTGTAATGGAGTATGAAAAACTTAGCTTTGCTGAGAGTGTAGAGAAAGTTGCATCTTTGTGTGGTTTTACTCTCACTTATAGTAAGGAGAGAAGAGAAGAGAGCAAAAAGGAGAGCAATCTCTTAGAAAGCTTTGCTTCCTTTTATGCCAATGCCCTCTCTTCCTCCCCTTCTCATCTCTCCTATCTAAAAGAGAGAGGAATCAAAGAAGAGAGTATTGAGAAATTCAAACTAGGCTATTGTGGGACAGGTTTTTTAAGTGTAAATTTTGCAGATTCTCTTAATGCTAGAAAAGAAGCCATAGAGCTAGGAGTATTAGGAGAGAATGAGAGTAGGGTGTATGCTAGATTTAGCGATAGAGTAATCTTCCCTATCCATTCTCCTAGTGGCAAGGTTGTAGGGTTTGGAGGAAGAATCACCCAAAGTGATAACAATCTTGCCAAATACATCAATTCTCCTCAAAGTAAGCTTTTTAACAAAAGCAAACTACTTTATGCCTACCATCTAGCAAAAGAGGAAATCTTTAGAAAAAAAGAAATCATCATTACAGAAGGGTATATGGATGTCATTATGCTTCATCAAGCAGGGATTAAAAATGCAGTTGCTACTCTTGGAACAGCTCTAACACTTGATCATCTTCCTTTGCTTAATCGCGGAGAGCCAAAAGTGATTGTAGGCTATGATGGAGATAAGGCAGGAATAAACTCAGCTACAAAAGCCTCAAAGCTTTTAGCAAGTGAGGGAAAAGAAGGAGGAGTAGTTATATTTCCTGATGGAGCAGATCCAGCAGATATGGTAGTCCAAGGAAGATTTGAAGAGCTAAAAGCTCTATTTGCCTCACCCATTCCCTTTATAAGATTTGCACTAGAGCAGATTGCATATTCTTATGATTTGAGTGATGTGTTGCAAAAGGAGAAGGCGCTTAAGGAGGGGATGGAGTTTTTTTCTGTGCTTTCACCAATAAGTCAAAAAAGCTATTTTGCAGATTTTTCTGCAATCCTCAAAGTTCCCCCAGAATTTATCAGACTTAAAAAGTCCAAAGCCCCATCTATCCAAACCAAACCTTTGATATACAACAATCCTCTTGAGGTAATGATGATTGCTTCAATGTATGAAAATAAAGAGTTGCTAGAGTGGGCAATAGAATATTTAGAAAAAGAGCATTTTTTGGAATGCAGAGCAGAATATGAGGCATTGATGGCAGAGCAGAGGGAAGATATGCGATTGCAAGCACTCCTTACATCCTCAAACGCACGAGTGGCTAGTGAAGAGGAGTTCAAAAAACAAGTTTTATTCAAAGTGCAAAAAGAATGTGAAAACAAAATACAAAAAATAATTACCCAAAATGACTTAGATTATGATACAAAGCTTAATTCAATTACCAAACTTCAGCACAAGATTTATCAAATCAAAAAGGAGCTACAAGAATGAGAAAAAGAAAAGCCCTCGCACTTTTTAGTGGAGGCTGTGATAGTTTGATAAGTATGCAATTGCTCAAAGAGCAAGGGATTGAGGTGATTGCTCTTAACTTTAACATCGGTTTTGGGAGCAATAAAAATAAGAGTGAATATTTTCATAATGCTACTGCACAAATTGGTGTGGAATTTCGAAGTGTAGATATTAGAAAGCAATTCTTTGATGATGTTCTTTTTACCCCAAAATATGGCTATGGCAAGTATTTTAATCCTTGTATAGATTGTCATGCCAATATGTTTAAAAATGCTTTTTTGCTTCTTTTGGAGCTTGAGGCAGATTTTGTTATTAGTGGAGAGGTAGTAGGCCAGCGTCCAAAAAGTCAAAGAAGAGAAGCACTCGATCAAGTCAGAGCTTTGGTAAGAAAGCTAGGAGAAGATGCACGCTTTGCTCATTTGATTGATCCAAATGGTGATGGGATTGCAAAACCTAAGAGTTTGGATGAATTGATTTTGCGTCCTATGAGTGCCAAACTTTTGGAAGAAACATATCCTGAGAGGGTGGGGTGGGTCGATCGAAGTAAGCTTCTTGATGTGCAAGGAAGAGGAAGGAATCGTCAATTAGAGATGATTAAAAACTATGGGTGGAAGTATTATGAAAAACCAGGTGGGGGATGTTTGCTGACAGATACAAGTGTGGCAGAAAAAATAAAAGATCTCAATGCTCATAGAGGAATGATATTTGAAGATATTGAGCTTGTTAAGGTGGGACGCTATATGGTGCTTCCTGATGGTGCAAGATGCGTGATTGCTAGAAATGAAGAAGAAAACATTAAGCTTGATAAACCCAATCCTCAAATGGAGCTTATTGTTTTGCAAGAATGTAAGGGTCCCATCGGACTTGTGCAAAGAAGTGGAACGCTTGAAGACAAGCTTCTAGCAGGTCAAATCACATTGGGATATGGAAAGAGTGAGCTAGGAAAGGAGTATGAAGTAAAAATCGGAGAAGAAACCTATAAGCTTACCCCCCTACCAAGAGAAGAGGCGAAAAAATACCTCTTCTTATCTTAGGCAAGATAAAATTTCTTGCCTCTTCCATATTGCAAAAGTTTCTTGACAAAAAGACTATTGCTCTTAGCTTCAAACACATCTCCACAAAGAACGATATTTTCAAAGCCCCCAGCAATATCTCCAAAACTCTCAGCATAGCTATCAATCACGCCATAGCAGAGTCCATAAATATCAAGTCCACCTACGGCATAAGAGAAGAGGGGATTGATAAATTTTGAGAAATCTACATTGTATTTGCCCTCACTATCGGCTTTGAATTTCATGGCATATTTACTTGCGTAGTTGTGAATAAACTGCTCTGCAAGACTTACTAACTCTTGGTTTTTGTATTCACGATCTTCACCTATAAGCATACAGATAGCACTGAAGAGATCGCAGAGATTTGAGCTTTCTTTTGGTGTCTCATCGAGTGAGTAGATGTAATGCTCTTTTGTAGGGAAGGCTTTGAGATAATTATCCGCAAGTTTTCCACCGATTTTTGTTTTTGTTTTGAGAGTTTCAAAGAGGATTCTAGGATTGGATTCAAAAGAGATACTATCTAGCTCTTTGATCTCGCCATCTTTGTAAGAGATAAATTTGCTAGGTTTATCAAAAGAAAGTGAAATAAGCAGGGCATTCTCAATCCTTTTTTTATTACAAAACGCTTGAAAAATACTCTCATCTTGAATACTCTCTGACATTTCAAAATCTGCAAGTTTTGGATGATATTTGCTATCAGGCGTGAGTTTGGGGATGTTATTTCCCATAGGATCTTCAAATTTCCCCATATTATCCCAAAAGTTTGGTTCACTGCATCCGATACATCCGTGCCCTGCTTGAATTGGCCAGCTAAGTTTTGAGTTGAATTTTACTTTTCCGCAATTGTTATATACATACGGACCACGGCATCCTACCTTATAAAGACAATAGCCTAGTTTAGAACCCTCATCACCAAACTCTTGCACAAACTCTCCTGCACCAAATGCTCCTTTTCTCTCGCACAAATCATGCACGGTTTTTCCATGCGACCACAATGGGCGAGAATATTCATCAAGTTCAGGAGCCTCACCCATAAGAGTTAGATAAAGCAGAGTTGTACAGATATTTGTATCACTTGGCGGACATCCTGCGATATTGATTGTAGGCTTTTGGATGATTTCACTTAGAGGCTTAGCTTTTGTTGGGTTTGGATGAGCGATTTGAATCCCACCAAAAGAAGAACAAGAACCCACGGCGATGACAAACTCTGCCTTTTCTGCTAGTTCTCTACATTCTTTTGCCCCACTATGAGCTTCTGCTCCAAGAGTTAAGAACATATCTCCCTCTTCAGAAACACTACCCTCTACAATAAGAATATAAGGGGAGCCACTAATGCTTTCTTTTAGGGTTTGTTTGGTTTGATGCCCACTGTTTGCCATAAGCATATCGTGATATTGGATTTGCATAAAGTCAATCACAAAACGCTCAAACCCAAAATCCGGACTCATCAAAATACTCTCACTACATCCAGAACACTCTTCCATATGTAGCCAAATGACTCGATAGTTTGAGCGTGTAAGAATCTCACAATAGGTTTCAAGATGTTCTTTTGGTAGTCCCAAAAGTGTTGTTGCACTCTTTACCCATTCTTTTTCTTGATCGCTAAAACCTCTTAGAGAACAAGACTGAAGGTTTTGTAATCGCTTATTGAGTTTTTCTACTAATTCCATTTTATTTCCTCGTCATAAAAGATAAATGAACCTTGTTTTGTAATAATAATTAAAGTTTTGTTTTTTGATAGTTTTTTCACAACAAAAGAGAAAGTTTTTTATAACAATGTAACCAAAAAGCACACATATTTAAAAAAATCCAATTTTTTTCAAAAAATTTGCATTTTACTCTTGACTTTTTGTTTGGAAGTAAATATAATCGCATTTTTCATTTTAATTACAGCTTTTCAAAGGGCTTTGATGACCCGTTAGCTCAGTCGGTAGAGCAACTCCCTTTTAAGGAGTGGGCCGTTGGTTCGAATCCAACACGGGTCACCATTTTTTTGTAGTTAAACGCAGTGGCCCCTTCATCTAGCGGTTAGGATACCACCCTTTCACGGTGGCTACAGGGGTTCGAGTCCCCTAGGGGTCACCACTTTAACTTCTTTACTCTTTTTATATCAAAGATACTAGGTCGCTTAGCTCAGTTGGTAGAGCGCTACCCTTACAAGGTAGATGTCACAAGTTCGAGTCTTGTAGCGACCACCACTTTGATTTCTGCTTTTGGAGCGGTAGTTCAGTTGGTTAGAATACCTGCCTGTCACGCAGGGGGTCGCGGGTTCGAGCCCCGTCCGCTCCGCCACGATTCCCGAGACTTTTTATGACCCCTTCATCTAGTGGCCAAGGATACTACCCTTTCTAGGTAGTTACAGAAGTTCAAATCTTCTAGGGGTCGCCAGATATAAAAATTTATTTTTTCTTGCATTTTATGTAAAATTTATATTTCATTTTTAGAATTCTATCCATGCCTTCACTTGAGTTTCATAGTTCCTCCAAAGTGGAGGCATAAAGATTTTATTTAAGGAGTTGTAATGGGTAAGACTTTTAGACTAATCCATATCTACATCAGTTTGTTCTTTTTGCCTTTGGCTTTGTTTTATGCGGTGAGTGGGGTTTTGTTTCTCTCAGGCTTCAATCAAGATAGCTTTGCAGAAAAAAAATCTTTTTATAT
>DXDJ01000051.1 GCA_019115525.1 Candidatus Helicobacter avistercoris
CTCTAATTATCAAATCAGAGGCAATGAGTGATGAAGAGAGTGCCAAAGAGATACTAGAGAGTGCCTTGGAACTCAGAAGCAATGGCGTGGCACTTTTTGCACAAAATGATATTGTTGAGCTCTTAGGTGGCAATGTAGATAAAGGAAGCTTTTTAGAATTTATCCGCTATTGTGATGAATGTATCTCTAAAGTCATTACAGGACAAGTCTTAGCAGGAAATTCCACTCTTAATGGCACTCAAGCTCTAGGCAAAGTGCATGAAAACATCATGAGAGGAATCCAAGAGCACGATGCAATGCTTTTGGGGGAGAGTGTGTTTGCACTCATGGAGCTTACTTTAAGCCTCAATTTTACTAGCGTAGCAAACTTCACCTTTGGTTTTGATATCAATACTGAAATAGATGAAAAAACTCAAAGCGAGGTATATCTCAATCTTGCAGGAATGGGATATGAAATCCCTATTGAGCACCTAGAGAAGACCTTTAAAATCAAAGGATTAAAAAAAGCAGAGACCAAAGAGCCCAATCACTCTCTTTCTCCAAATCTTGAAGCAAATAAGCTTAGACCTTCTCTCCCACTAGACAAGCTCAAGCTCCCCGCACCTGCTATCTTAGATTCTTTGATTAGTGAAAGTGAAAGCTTTGAAGAAGTGTATGAGAAGATTTTAGAGGGCTTTAGTGCAAAAGTGCTAGAAGCTTTAGAAGAAGAATTGATGAAATACCTTGCAAATGCTCAGATTAAAGGGGCATTCAATGAGGCTTAAATGCTAGATTTTACCACTCCTCCTACACAAGCTATTGCTTATCTTTTGAGTAAAAAACCTTATGTGCTAGAAGATAAGGCTACCTTCAAGCACCACCTCTCACAAAAGGCTTTCACCATTAGTGGGATTACAAACATTGATCGTTTAAGTGCATTTCAAAACTCTCTAGCTCTTGCTATGCTTAAAGGGCAGAGTTTTTCTGAATGGAAGAGAGCAAATGCCTCTTTAATAGAGAGTTGGGAGGGAGTAGATGCAAAGAGATTAAAAAGGATTTATGCCCACAATCTCAAAAATGCTTACGCTCAAGGAAGAAAAATGGAGATGATGAGCCGTCCAGCCCTCCAACATAGCGGTGGAGAAGAAGATGGATGGTATATTAGATTTTCTTGTATTCTTGATAGTGCCACAAGACCTTCTCATCGCTCATTGCATGGGACAATCCTACCTAGAAAGCATTCATTTTGGAAGACCCACACCCCACCACTTGATTGGGGATGTCGATGTAGAATTGATATTTTTAGCCAAGATGAATTGGAGGCAAAAGGATGGACTCCATCCTCCACTCCACCCATTAGTAATATTGATAATCCCTTTGCTTTTGGCTCTCCAAATGAAGAACTAGCCCACATCATCCATAAAAAACTAGAAGCTCACAAACACAACAAAAATGCCACTCAAGCACTTCAAGCGATGCAAGAAGAGCTAGAGAGAAGGGAGAAGTGCTTTAAAGCAATGAGAGAGTTGTGGGATAGCTTGGATCTAAAGACCCCTTACTCTATTTGCTCTATTCCTAGCACTCTATCTAATATTCCACAAGCAAAAGAAGTCAAGATTACAGCTGATTGCATAATGCGTCATAAGAGCAGACATCCAGAGGTAGATGCTTTTGATTATAGTTTGATTCCCTATATGCTAGAAAATATTGATTCTCTCTATACAGATCCCAAAGATGAGCGTTATCTTATTCTTATAAGCAAGAAGTTTGATAGATTTTATCGTTTAGCTCTAAAACATATCAAAGAGAAAAATGAAGTGTGGGTGAGTTCTTTGGCAGGAATTGATAGTGAAAAAAGGATTTTAGGAGAAAAAAGAAAACTGGAAAGAAACAAAGCCTTGGTCGTGGTAAAGGATAGACCCACGCCTTGATAAAGGAAGTGTCTCAAGCTGACTCCTTGCTTTTCCCAAGGCTTTGAATGATTATATATCAAAAGGAGCAAATATGCAAGATTTAAACTCTCTGTCTGCTTTCTTGCAAGATCTGAGCAAAAAAGCCAGCAATCTCACCCCCATTCTTTATCATACTCAAGATGCCATGTATCAATTGAGTATGGATTCCTTTGAGAAGGAGAAAGATGTTTTTGGTAATCCTTGGAAACCCACAAAACTCACAGAGTCTTCTGCCAAATCACTCAAAAATCAAAAATTTGGTAAAAAGAAAATCCTTCAAGACACAGGAGTGCTCAAAGAAAGCGTAATAGCAAGGAACAATGGAGCAAATAAAGTTAGCATTGGAAGCAACCTAAGTTATGCTCCTATTCATCAATTTGGAGGCAAAGCAGGGAAGGGAGGCAAAAGCATTATTCCTGCTCGCCCCTATCTTCCAGTAAGCAAAGAAGGTAAAATCCCAGAGGATTTAAAGAGAAGTATCAAACAGGCAATTAAGAAGCATTTGGGGTTTTAGTGTTGAGAAAATGTGCTGAAACATAAGTATAAAGTCTTGATGCAAAATCTTCCAAGGCATCTTGCATTGTTTCTGCTAGATGTAGGTTGTATGTATATCGTTTTTTCTCTAATTCTTCACCATTACTCCCCTTAAAAATAACCTCAATTTCTAGTTTTCCCCTAGCTTGTTTTGATAAGCCTGAAGAAAGCCACCTTAGAAAGGCATCCCCTTCATTATAGACAAGAATAGAATATTCAATTTTTAAAGCTCCACTGACATTGAAGCTATTTTTTGTAAAATATTCTTCAAGCTCACGCTTGAGAAAAGTATTGTATTTTTGTGGCATCAAGGCTGTGTTTTTTGGAGCAATGGAAACCCCCTTAAATTTTTCTCCTTCAAATGCTCTTTCACTTAGCATGGCAACATTAGGATTTAATCCAAAATGACACCCTGAAAATAAAAAACACAAAATTAATACAAGGATTTGATACACTTTTTACTCCGCTCTTGCTCTAGTCTTTCTTCCACCCCCTCACAATTTTCTCTATACTTCTCACACTCAGATTGTATTTGTGAGCTAAAAAAATCTTATTATACCCATTATACTCCTCCAAAATCTGCTCCCTCACACTTGGAATCACTTTTGGCACATACACACTTACACCACCATACTTTTTGCAAATCTTCTCCCAGCTCATTCCATTCTTATAGCTTTCACAAATCTCTTTAAGTACATCACTCATCTTTTCTCCCTTTTGATTTTTTCTAGTCCAATGATGATTTTTGTTTTTTCTTCTTTAGAGCATTCTCTCAGCTTTCTTTTCTTGCACTGTCGATAGATAAACTCACTCAAGATTCCTCTCATTCCCAAATCCTCAGCAAGTAAAACAATCTTTTGATCTTGTCTAGAGCCAAAAAGCATTGCTCTACCCTTGATATCTTTTATCCCCTCTCCTCCATTGAGACAATCAAGCAAAGAATTAAGCTCTTCTATTCCAAGCTCTCCTGAACTCTCTGTTTCAAACCTTGCATACAAATAATCTCCCCAAGCTCCAGCACTCTTGATTTCTTTGTATTTTGGATGAGTGTGGATTTTGGCAAGAAGTGCATTACGATAGATTTTCTGCTTGTATGTCATTTTTACTCCTTATGGTTTTTCTAATTCTTTCAAAAGCCTCAAAAAGCTTTGAGTTTGTGCAATGATTTGTAAAATCTCCCTTAGCTTTTTCTTTGCAGTTCCCCTCTTCTTGATTGATTGGTTTTTCAACCCTTTTAAATCTCTCCTTGCAAACAATCTTTCTAAATACAACAATCTTTTTAAGCTCTCTTTTTTTGTATTCTTCTCTCAATTCTTGCAAAAAACGCTCTTCATTGATTTTCCACTCTTGCAAATGGGCAGGATGAGCAAATGTAATGTGTAATATCTCATTTTTTAAATCAATCCCAATAATTGGGAGTTTGACTACATCAAGCCATAAGTTCCTCAATGCATTGATTTGGGTAAGTTTTCCCCACACAGGATCAATCACTCTCCACCTCCTTCACCACTTTCCAATCCCTTTTCTATGGGATTGTGGTGAATGTGGTGATAGTGGTAAGCTTCATTCATCAAATAAAACAACTTCTTGTTTTTCTCCACTCTGCACTCCCAAAATACCCCCTCAAACTCTCCCAAAGTTTTTCTAGCCCATTGATGGTCTTTTTCATATCCCAAAGCTAGCAGGATTTGACTTTGAGCGACCTCTCTTCCTGCCAAGATTTCCTTTACACTTTTGGCAAACTCTCTTTCTCTCTCATTCATTGAGATAATTCTCTCATTTACTTCCTTGAGCTCCAAGCTAAAAGGATCAATACTCAAAGCTTGTTTTTTTAACCCCACACGCTCTTTTGTTGGTGTGATTAATAGATTTAATCCCTCCAATCTACTAAGAGAGAGCATACAATCAGCCGAGTTGTGGATATGATTGCTTCCTTTGAAGTTTCTTCCATCTTTATTACTATGATGCAAACACAAGATGCTTCCACCAGCCTCCCTAATGTTCATCAAAACATTCATAAGTCTCATAGCCTTGCTGTCATTATCAATATCTGTAAAATTTCTCAAACTATCTAGGATAAAAACCACGCCCTCATAAGCATTTCCCAAAGCTTTTTCCTCAATAGCACAAAGAAGCTCCATAGGTGTTGTGTTAGAGAGTGAACTTCTGTGAATATAGGTAAGTTTGCAATCAATGAGATTTTCAATATTTCTCTCCACCAAAACATTAAGTGGATTGTCCAAATCAATGTAAACGATCTTTTTTACCAATGCACTCTTTTTGAGCTCTTTTGCAAGTGCAAGGCTCAAAAAACTTTTTCCACTTCCACCATTGGCATAAATGATTGTGATGAGCTTTTTGGGCAAAATCCCCTCAATCAAAAACTCAATCTTTTCATGGAGTTTTGAAGTTTTAAGCTCATAGTCCTCTAAAAAATCTAGCATTTTCTCTCCTTGTTTTTACTTCTCATAAAGCTCCTTAGAGCTTCCTGTCAACCCTTTTTAAAAGGCATTTCATTCCTTCTTACAATGCCTTTTAAAAATCCCCCATTTCACCCCCTCTAGCCTTTAGTCAATGCCAAGGCTTTCAATCTTTGGTTCAATCCTAAAGTTGTCCTTGACTTCTCTTTTAAGTCCAAGTTTGACTAAGCTTGCTTCATCAAGCTCACACAAAGCTTCTTTATTTGGCTTCTCCTCATAGGTGATGCATTCCTTAAGCCCAAACTTTTTAATCGTGCTTAAGAGGGCTTCCACTTTTGCCTTCACCCTTGGCAGACTCACGCTCTTGCTCACTCGATAACCAATGCTTCCATACACAAGTTCCTTGCTTCTCTTATCCACAAAATCCGCCTTATGCTCATTGCAAAAGCCCTCAATGCACTGCTTAAGATAGTTTCGCTCATTCTCCAATCTACTCACATCATTCTTATGAGCCTCTTTGATTTCATTACACTTAAGCGTTACTTCTCCCTCAATTCTTGTGATCTCTACCTCACATTCACAGATTCTCCTTAGTGCTACATCCACATCTTCATAATTTTTGATTTCCATTTTTTCTCCTTTAGTTAAGTAGGGTAAGACCCAAATCAATTGCCACTTCTTTTTCTTTTTGCACTCCCTCACTCTTATAAGCACTCTTGACTTCATAGAAGCAATGGCATCTACTAAGAAGTGCTAAGCCATCTTGGAGTGCTTCTTCTCTTTGCCTCTCCTCGCAATACACTTTTGCAAACAACAGCACAGAAGAGAGGGGGATATATCCCATCTCTTTGACTTCTTTGCATCCACTCTCTGCCATATCAATCACTCTTTGCCAAGCCTTGGGGGTATAGTTTTCAAGTTCCAAAACATTTTTCACTGGACTTGCCACATAGCAGATCAGCTTCTCTTTCACTTCATTTTTCCTCCTTGTTTTTTATTTTTTGAGTCAAAAGACTCCATAGAAGAAACTCCCCCTTGTGTTTTCTCTAGCAATCTTTCTTGATAAAATCCACAATACACCCCTTGCTTTTTCCCTTCCTAATGAGGATTACCCCCTCAATTTCTTCATACCATATTGGGTGGTAATCTGCATTTTTGCCCCTAATCATTTTTTCTCTCTTTCCAAATAATTTCTTAAGTAGCTTCTTCATCTCTCCTCCTGTATATAAGCGTTCATCCCTCTTTTTTGAGCTTCTTTAACTATCTCTTCTGCTCCACTATTTTGAGCAAGTCGTAAAGAGGTAATCTCCTCTTTCACAAACTTTGCAATCTCTTCCCCACTTGCTATAAGTGTTTCTTCAAGAACAATCCATTTCATCTTCCCATCTCTCTTCACTGGCACTCTCATAAAATCACCATATTCACAGCATTTTGGATGATCTCAATACTCAGCTCTTCTTTATGAAGCTCTGCTAGTCTTGTAGCTCTTTTATAGAGCTTATGGCTAGATCTAAAATTCCCTAGCGTATAAGGATAGATTTCCTCACAAAACACCTCTTTGCACTCCTCTCTATCCAATCCCTTCATTTTGTATTTGCCACCAATGCGACTATAAAGCTGACGCAACTCTCCATTTTTCCCCATCAGGTTGCGAGTGAGAATCTCTGTCCCAAATAAAATCAAAGGCACACCACTAAAATCCCAAATCCTCCTTAGATCTTCTAATGCTCTCAAAGGCAAATGTTCTGCTTCATCAATCATTAGCACTACATCAGCATTTTTGAGATATCTAGAAATATTGCTGACACTCTCGTGTAGATTTGCCCCACCATTTACTCCAAACTGCGTTCCTAACTCTTTAAGAAGCACACTTGCTGTGGTATGCAATGTGGCTTCAAGCAAGACAACATTTGGATGACTTTTGCTCCACTCTTTGGCAATCGTACTTTTTCCGCTTCCAGCCTCTCCTGTGATGATGGCAATCTCTCTGTTTTCAATTGCTTCAGCAATCACAAAATCACTCATCTTCTTGTCTTTGCTAAAGAAAATCCTTGTCTCCTCACTCTCTCTTTTGCTAAAATTTTTGATATAGAGCTTGATTTTTTCTGCAAGCTCTGAGGCTTTCCCAGCGTATTTGTCTTTGAGGAAGAGTGAAATCGCACTTGCACTCACTCCCAAAGCACGACTTAAAGAGGCTTGAGACACATTTTCTCTACTCATAAAAGCCTCTAGTTCTGCCCTAATAGTGGATAACTCTATTGCTTCCATTGCTTTTCCTTTTTGTTTGATTTTGAGGTTAAAACCCCAAGTGAAATCACCCACCACTTCCTAGCTCCCTATTTATTGGGTTGTGGTGAAGGTGGTGAATGTGGTGAGCTCACTTGGAGCATTAACAATAGGTTGTCAAAGAACTTGATTTTTTGGTGGGAAACCTAACCCAAGAGCCTAGGCATTCCTAAGCACACAAGCCTCCCAGCTTAGGTCTTTTTTGCTTCTTTTGCTTTGATCTTGTGCGTATCTCTCAAGATCCCCACTTGCCTTTGCTTCTTTTAGCTTGACTTCTCTTTGCATTGTGGAGTTCAGTGGTTTAAGCTTGGGGGAGTTGAGCTTTTTGGCACTCTGCTTTATTTTCTTCACACCCTCTAAGTATCCCTCTTCAATCTCTTTTCGTGAAGCTTCCACTCCTTTCTTAATTGCCCTCAAGCGTTTTTGATGCTCTCTTTTTGCACTCTTAGCCACTTCAGCAATCAGTGGATCATTTCCATCTTTGATAATGGCTTCACCCAAGAAGTTCATTTGTGGATCAAACACAAAGCTTTGGAAGAGGTTGTTGATGTTTTGTGTGATATACACAGAGGAATAGTTAAACATCAAAGGATGCACCCACTTATATCCATCCATACTTACTCCCTCTTTGCCCACACTTCTCTTCATTGCAGGCAAGAGTTTGGCAGAGAGTTCATATTCGTGGATTGCCTCTGCTTTATGAGACTCTGCATTGAAAGCCTCAAGTGGAGAGCAAGCAAGAGCTTCATCATAAGAATTAAGCAACACTGTCTCTACATAATCATCCAAGATTACATTGAGTTCACTGAGTAAGTGCAAATCTCTAAGATGTGTTTTATGCCCCCGGCTCAGTCTTCTTTCTTTTCTATTGAAGAAAAACTCAATAGCTTGTCTTTGACTTACAGAGTGTCCAATATATCCTTTCATCCACTCCATAAGATGGTTTTGTAAAGTTCCAAATCCCTTTTCTACAAAAGGCTTTTCCCATCCACTATAAGCCCTTGTTCTCTCATAAGTGATTCCTAGATTTAGCAGACACGCTTGCACATCTTTGCTAGTGAAAGCCTTTCCATTATCCCCACGGATGACTTTGGGCTTACCAAACTTGCTGATGTATTTAGCAATCGCTCTTGCCACACCTAGCTTATTCTCACTCTCACAGATAAAAAAGCTTCTCACCTTGCAGTAAGTATCAATGAGCTGGATGAGAGTAAATCTCTTTTGCCACTCTCCCTCTACACTTACCCCTAGCACCTTTGCATACTCTCTTGCATCAATGATTAGATCTAAACTCGTTCCATCAATCTCTACAATCTCATTGAGAGTTTTGCCTGCTCTTGCTTCACCCACAGCAGGAGCGAAACTTCCCGTTACTGCATCACTTCCTCTCTCTATGAGTTTCTTACTCATTGGGTTAGCTTTTAGCCACTCAAGCACATAGCGACGCAATACGCTATAGCTCACAGCCTCTCCCTTCTTGGAGTTAAACACCTCAAAATCAAATTTCCCCTCTTTATGCAGTAGGATATGCAGTGCTCTATGCATGGAGTTGATATTCACCCCTCCCTTACTTGCTTTTATAAGAGAGATCACAAGCTCTTCACACCCTAGATCTTTGATTCTGTTCTCCCCACTTCGATTTTTCCCTCTTGTATCCCTTAGGGCTTCAAATCCTCCATCTCTATAGGCTCTCAGCCAAGCAAAAAGCTTGTTTTCACTTAGCTCAAAGCTATAATCTCCTTTAGCATTGATGGCGTAGATGAAGTCTTTGGCTCGGACACCAGATTGTTTGGCTCTCTCCCAGTCTTGAAGCACGCTTTGTTTTTCTAGGGCTAGGAGATAAGAGCGATCATAGATGCTTGGTTTGATTTGGCTTTGAATATCAGAGTTTGCCACTTCAGAGCCACGCATTTTAGGGCTTGTGGTGATAGTGGTGGAAGTGGTGCTAAAATCATTCTCCATCACCCCCACAACCTCTTTCTCATAAAAGCTTAGGGCTTCTTCTTCGCTAGAGAAAGGCTCATCCCAAATCTTGAGGACTTTTCCACCGCGTCCAACGCCTTGAGCGTATGTAAAAGGTAAAAATTTACCTTTTATTGTGCAAAATTTTTTATTTTTAGAATCTGCTCTTTTAATCGCCTTTAGAACACCTTCCACATTAATATTGTGGTTTTTGGCAAACTCCCTACTATTCACCCAAGCCATCACTTCTTCCCATTCACTGCTTTTTACACTTTTGATGTTCTTCATAGAGCCTATCATACGCTTCAACAAGTGCTAGCATTCCAAGCTCTTCTAGCATCCTAGCTCCCTTTGCCTCCACTCCTTTTGTTTGGGCATATTCTTTTGCTTCTTTTTTACTCATGTGTCTTACTCTAAGCTGTTCTTTGAAAACAATCATTGCTCCATAACTATGTTTTTCCATTTTTACTCCTTTTCTCCATAAATTGCTAAATTTATAATGTTATAAACCGTGCTTTGAGCCCTTTTATCAACGACTTCAAAGTCATCTCCACAGGGAATATCAGCAAGTTTTTTATTACCCATCCAAAGACCAAGAACGCCTTTTTTATGAGTAAATTTAAATTCAATCTCTCCAGTCACTAGCTTTTCCTCACCATTAATAATGGAGTTTGCTATAGGGTTAAAGAGATCCTTGTATTCCACCCTCATTTCACCCCACCTTGATTCCATCTTTTTCTAGTTCTTCTTTTAGCTCTTTAGCTCTTCCTCTGGTTCCCTTTGTTTCACCTTTGGAGATTTGCCACAGAAGTTTGATATCTTTTTGGCTCATTCCCTTAGCCTGAGCCCATACACTTAGCACCATTCCCTTTTCTCTCATTTTTTGAGCTAAGGTTTTTTTTCTTGCTCTTTGGCATAGTCTTTGCTCCTTTCTGATAGAATTTTACTTTAATGAGTAGAATTATAATGTAAATTTTTGCCTTTTTTGCATAAAAAGGTATTTTTTTACTTAAAAGGTTATTTATGGATTATGGACAGAGAATTAAAGAGGCTAGAATCTCAAGAGAATTGACTAGAAAAGAGCTTGCATCTATTATGAATGTTGCAGAAAAAACAATTTATAACTATGAGACAAACAAGGCACAAGTTACAATCGATTTTCTTGCAACATTATCCGAAGTTTTAAGCATTGATTACGACTATCTTGTTCAAAAGAAAAATAAAAGTATGTCCATAAGTCGAGAAAAAAATGTCCATAAGTTGTCCATAAGTGAGTCCATTACTCCCGCTTCACCACAAGATTTGTCTCCTAGTCCCACTTCACCACTTCCCAAAGCCTCCATCTCTCCTCTTGGAGATGCGTATATGACCACACACTCCGAGCTCTACCCCATCCTAGAGGGCGAATGTGATCCAAGCGATCTTTTGATGCTTCCTGTCTTTGTCAATGGTAGAGTATCCTGTGGGAGTGGAGAGCCTCACAATGAGGGTGATATCTATTTCCTCCCTCAAAGCAAAAGCTTTTTAAAAACCAAGTTTAATCTAGTCTCCACTGGAGCCCTAGGCATCATTCAAGCCATTGGCAATAGTATGCACCCCACCATTGATGAAGGCGATTTACTGCTTTTTCAGTGTGATGGAAGCAGTGTTGAGGGAGGGATTTATATCATTGAGCTTGAAGGAGACTACTTGACCAAACGCCTCATCAAACGCCCCACAATCAAGCTTATTAGCGACAATCCCATCTATGAGCCCATAGAGCTTCAAAGTTTGCAAGAGATTAGAATCATAGGAAGAGTGGTGGGAGTGATTTCAAATCTAAGGCTTTAATACCCTTTAAACTCCCTTTAAATGGGCTTTAAAAGATTTTTGAATATTGTTTTGTCGCTAGAGCTCTGACGAAACCCTTTTTGAAGTGTCAAGAGGCTCAAATTACGCATTTTAGGGATTGTTTGAAGATTGTTTTCTTGTGTGTCGCAATTGTGTCCTAAAGATTGTTTGAAAGTGTTTGAAAAGTGTCCTAAAAATTCCTAAAATCCACTCTCACTTTGATTTCAAAAAAACTGCCCTCAAACCACGCACGCATCGAATCAAACAAACCCTAATCCCTCACTTTGATTTCATACACATTCTTACAAAAATATTATTGCCATTGGTGTAACTGGATACAAAAATTCACAAGGCGAACTTAAAATCTCTATTGGCGTTTATTATGTATCCAAGGGTAGCTTTGGTTTGGGACAAAATGTGGGAGATTTTACAGATTTATCCTTTTTGAGAAATGAGAATTTCGATGCTTTTGTAGAAAGACTCAATGCTCTCTCAATGACACCTCAAGAACTTGAACGATTGCGACAAATCAGAGAGGATGAAATTACAACAAGTCTAGTTAAACTCAACAGCGATATCTACAAAGATGAAAAGGGATTAAGCGAGAGTGATAGGGTTCATCTAGTCTCTGCCTCAATTATTGCAACAATTGGAATTGCTGGAAAAGTTGCACCACTAGAAAAAAGCGAACTTAAATCCAAGCTAGAAAAAAATAATCGTGACGGCGATATTATGATTAGAAAAATTCAAGGTTTTCTAGATGAAAAATCAATTCCTGATACAAAAAAAGAACTCATCATAAGAGCTCTACAAAACACATTACAAACAGAGAATATCAATAAGCCTATTGAAGGAGAAAGTCAACTCAAAAGAGTATTTCGTAAGGTTGTGGATGATTTGGGATTGTATTACAAAATCGGACTTACCACTGACTTTACAGGCAAACTGTTAAATGAAATGTATTCTTGGCTAGGTTTTACACAAGACAAGCTCAATGATGTGGTTCTGACTCCTTCCTATTATGTTTGGGATTTTGCAACAGGTTCGGCCGGTCTATTGGTAGCAGCAATGAATGAAATGCTTATAGACGCCAAAGAAAAGTGCAAATCCCCCTGATGAGTTTTATCAAAAATCTTGCCAAATCAAAGCAGAACAACTCTTGGGGCTTGAAGTTCTCTCAAATATCTATATGTTAGCAATCCTCAACATGATCCTTATGGGAGATGGAAGCTCTAATATTATCAATACAGATTCTCTTAATGATTTTGATGGATGCTATGGCTATGGAAAAACTGAAACCAAATTTCCTGCCAATGCCTTTGTCCTCAATCCCCCATATTCCACCGAGGGTAATGGTATGGTTTTTGTGCAAAAAGCTCTTTCAATGATGGATAAAGGCTATGCATCAATCATTATTCAAAGCTCTCCTGGTTCTGGAAGAGCCAAAGAGTTTAATCAAAAAATTTTAGAAAACAATACCTTGATAGCTAGTATTAAAATGCCTGATGATTTATTTATAGGAAAATCTAGTGTTCCTACCAATATCTATGTTTTTAGAGTGGGTGAAGCACATCAAAAAGATGATATTGTCAAGTTTATTAATTTTTCCAATGATGGCTATACGAGAACCAATAGAAAAAAGGCATCTTGCAATCTCAAAGATACAGATAAAGCAAAAGAAAGATATCAAGAGGTTGTCGACCTTGTAAGGTTTGGTAAAAGCAAACTCAAAATCTTCACAGAACAAGAATATTACGAAGGAACAATTGATCCCAAAAATGGAGCTGATTGGAATCAGTCAGCACCCATCGATATAAAACCCAAACTAGAAGATTTTAGAAGAACCATATCTGACTATCTAGCCTATGAAGTAACAAAAATTCTCCAATCACAAGGAGGCAAAAACAATAGCTTGGGAAAGTAGCTTCCCCACTGGAGAGAAAACTACAAGAAGTCCAGTGGGAAGAATACACATTAAAACAACTATTTGAAATCAAAACATGCAAATCGTATGATGAAGGCAAACTGACCCTATGCAAAAAAAAGAATGACGATACTTTTGAATTTGTAGGCAGAACAAGACAGAATAATGGGGTCAAAGGATATGTAAAACAACTCAATAGCAAACCGAATTTACCAAACACAATCTCTATTAGTCAGATAGGAACCATAGTAGCTCAATTAAGAAAGGAGGCATGGTATGCAAGTCAAAATATTTTTCAGTTAATTCCCAAAGAATGCTGTAGTGTATTGTCAATATTTCTTGTAAGTAGCATCAACAAAATGCTGTCAAATACATATTCTCAAGGCTATTCTAATTATCCCACCCTAGAAAAACTCAAAGAAAACAAAATTATTCTTCCAACAAAAGAAAAAGGGGTTGATTTTGGTTTTATGGAGAGCTTCATCTCCGAACTTGAAGCTTACCTACAAGTAACTGGATTGTCTGACTATGAGCTTACTCTAGAAGAAAAAGAAGCGATTGACAATATAGAGCATCTTTGTTGGAAGGTATTTAGGGTCACTGATATTTTTAAGATTAAAAATACCAAAAGTATTTTGTCTTCACAGGTCATTTTTAATAGCGGAAAAACACCATATTTGTGTGCAAGTTCAGAAAACAATGGGGTTGCTTCGTATATTACTTACGATGAGAGTCTTATGGATGAAGGGCAATGCGTATTTATTGGAGGAAAAACTTTTGTGATTTCATACCAAAAGGAAAATTTCTACTCAAACGATAGTCACAATCTAGCACTTTATTTACATAAAGAAAATGAGTGCCATGCTTCCAGCCCTCTAATCCAACTATTTTTGGCAACATCTGTATTCAAGGCACTTCGACACAAATATTCTTGGGGGAACAGCATAAGCAAAGCAAAAATACAATCAGACATCTTTACTCTTCCAATAAATCCCAATACCGAAGAAATTGATTTTTCTTATATGCAAACACTTATTTCTGCCGTTCAGAAGCTTGTGATTAGAGATGTTGTATTGTATGCAAATAGAAAAACCGAAGCCACAAAACAAGCAAGCAGTCAAGAGATGGCTAGATAAAAAAACAGCATAGATTACCCTGATTGTTTTTTCTACCTTGGGGTAGTAAAATACAACAAGGCTTCTATGCCTATGCGTTGACTAGGTTTGGATATAATAGATACATAGATATTTTACAAGGGGTTTCAATGGCTCGAGCGGCGCAGATAAAAGCACTGATAAAGTCTCATTATGACAATGACCACACTAGATTTGATACCCTATCCCTACAGCTTGCCGCTCATGAAGCAATGATTGGCAACAATGCCCTAGCATTAGAGGTAAAACAGCTTGTTGATATGGCAAAAAAACATCGAATGCCGGACATCAAGGTCAAGAACAATACCCTAGCTAACAGCACCATTGAAGATATTCTTTTGTGTTCAAAGCCCTCGTTGCGTATTGATGATATTATTCTTCAAGATGACAACAAAAAGAAAATATTCAAAATACTCAATGAATATAATAATCAAGAAAAAATAAAAAAATATGGACTAAACTACCGTAGAAAGATTTTATTGGCAGGATATCCTGGAACAGGAAAAACAATGACTGCATCAATAATTGCCTCCGCATTGCACCTTCCTCTATATACAATCCAAATCGATAAAACAATTACAAAATTTATGGGAGAAACAAGTGCAAAACTAAGGCAAATATTTAAAATGATTGAAATGCAAAAAGGGGTGTATTTTTTTGATGAATTTGATTCGATTGGTACAGATAGAGGAAAAGATAATGAAGTAGGAGAGATAAGAAGGGTTCTCAACTCATTTTTGCAATTTTTAGAAAATGATTGCTCTGATAGTTTAATCATTGCAGCTACAAACAATATATCTCTACTTGACAAGGCTTTGTTTAGAAGATTTGATGATATTCTTTATTATGATCTACCTACACAATCAGAAATTGTTCAGCTCCTAGCCCTTCGACTTCAAGCTTTCAAAGTAAAATTTAGCCTCAAAAAGATGGCAGAACTTGCTTTGGGATTAAATCATGCCGATATCGCAAAATCTTGTGATAATGCCATTAAGGAAACCATTATTCATGATGAAAAAAGTATTTCAAAAAACACGCTAATCGAAAACTTGAATTCAGTCAATGAATCGTATCGCAAGATGAAAGATTTATAATGTCTGATTCTCATTCTCCTCTGCCACCCATTTTTCTTGATGAACGGCACAGAACCCAGATGGACTACACTTCTCCTCGAAGTGGTGGAAAGTCGCTCAATATCCCACAAAGAGACACAAAATCTCATGCTCAGAAGCTATACACCCAACTTTCAAATATTCTTGATGAATATCAACAACTTTCTCTAGAACAAAAAGAAATCAAGGGGGTTTATCTTGAAGTTTCTGGACTTGAAGAGAAAATCTTAAATCTACAATCCCTTGATACTAGATCCTCTAAAATCAGGTTGGCAAATTTTCAAAACAATAACTCGCAAACAGCAGTTTTCTTTCTTCCATTTGAAAACAGCCATTATCTTCTCAAGAAATTACTCTCCTACCAAAATAAAACCACAAAAGAAAACAAGCCAAAATATAACTCACTCTTTGCATCAATTGAAGAAATTGCTCATGCACAAGTCCCTTCATTTTGGAATGGAGCCTTAGATAAAATTCCATCTACAGAAAAAAAATGGTGTGAAGTTTGGCTTCTTAACAATGAGGATAAGAATATCGATAATGTTGAATCGGAATTTGTAAAAGTTACAAAAAATCATAATATTGAAATAAAAATGAAAACAAATATTGTCTTTCCAGAGCGTGTGGTAACTTTAGCCAAATTGAACTATCAAGATATTGCGAATCTTATTCTTTATTACCCCTATCTTGCAGAAATTAGACCACATGCTATTCCCAATGTATCATACACAATGCTAGACTATCATGAACAATCCGAATGGATTAATGATTTAAAAAATAGAGTAACTATAAATCCCTATAGCAAAGTATCTGTATGTATCCTAGATACTGGGGTTAATAATGCGCATCCATTGCTAGAGTTTGTTTTATGCGATGAGGATCTGGATAGTTTTGAACCTCATTGGGGTGTCAATGATCATGATAAACACGGAACAGAAATGGGTGGCATAATTGCCTATGGAGATTTAAACGAGTGCCTTAGTGGAACACATCAAATCCAATTAAATCATACTTTATCATCCTATAAAATACTTCCACCTCAAGGAAATACAGAGCCTGCTTTATGGGGGAACATTATGGAGCAAGCCGTTGCAAGCCGAGAAATCAAAAAACCAAACACCATCCATATCTACTCTATGTC
>DXDJ01000052.1 GCA_019115525.1 Candidatus Helicobacter avistercoris
TACTAGAAAGAATTGATTCTGGATGATATTGCAACCCATAAATAGGCAATCTTTTGTGTCGTAGTGCCATAATCACCCCATCCTCACTCCACGCGATCGCCTCAAGCTCTTCTCCCACATCGCTCACGCACTAGAGTTTTATTCTACCCACCAATACGACATGAGTTTATACCTTTGGGCTTTGGCTTTTTAATTCAACAATCATTTGATCATTTTTTAACAAAAAGCAAGGAGTATGCTTGGTGTAGTGTTTAAAACACTTAAAAAACTTTAGTTGATATGAGTATAAAATATGGGGTAAATTACCAATAAAAAGGGTTTGAAATTCAAGAAAAATACTTTTGTTCTTGTTGATCAAATATGCTTTTTCCAACACAAAGTAAATAAAAATCAAAAAAATGTCTGACAACTTTTGTGGCTTGAATAATCCTAAATTGAGTAACTGTGAGGTTTTTTTGGTGCATCTGCTACATGAGTTCGCTAAATACTCTAATCTCCCCTTGAAGAACATAGATTAGTCCTTGAAAAGAGTATATCCTCTCTCCTTTCTGATAGGTTTTAAACCGCAAAGAATCAAAATACTCAGTGATACAAAAATCTTCAAGCCATTGCTTAATTTGCTTGGTTTGTGAGGGAGTGGGTTGCATAAATCTCCTAAAATTTTTGCAGAATCTTAGCCTAAAAAAATCTGAAACATTTTGATAAAATAGCTCCGAAAATTTTTAAATCCATAAGGTATTTTGTTTTGTTTAGAAAAAAACTTATTTTGTTTTTGTTTTTGATTGGATTATCGACATCACTTCAAGCACAAAAACCTTATTTTAGTTCTAAAGATTGGTTTTATTTTGGTGTATCGGCAGGAGCATCTTGGGATATTCTTTATGATTGGAGTTTTTCTTGGGATGATCCAATTGATGTTGATAAGGTAGGGCAGGGGATTGAGGCGAGTTTGGGATTGAGCTGGGGGAAAGGATATGAAAATGGCTTTTCTTGGGGGATTGAATACAATTATGGCTATGGTTTTGCAAAAGGGCAATACAACACAACAACCCCCAAAATCTCTAAAGGCGATGATTTAACATTTCAAACCCATAAAATCTCTTATTTTATGTCAGGAATGATTTTTTTGGATTCAAGTCGAATGGATTTCATCCCTGCAATTACCTTGGGGATAGATATGGGATTTGTTTTTCAAGGGATTTATAAGGGGAGAGATTTTGTAGCTTTGGGGATTAGCCCTATGCTTGGATTAAGGGCAGGGTTTAGTGCGATTGTCAATCAAGATTATCAAATCGATGTTTTAGCCCATGCTCCAGTTTCGTCCTTTGTTTCCCATCATTTTGGATTAAGCGTTGGATTTAAGCGTTTGTTTTGGTAGGGGAAGATGAAAAGAATTATTTTTGTAATTTTAGTATTACTTAGCTGTGTTGAGGCTAGGTTTTTTGTGGGTGTTGATGGGGGTGTGAGTTATAGTATGCTCCAAAAAGATAGCGATTTTTTTGGAAATGCAAAAGTATCTGACACCCAATATCTCATTGGTGGTTATATTGGCGTCAATCTTGGGAGTGAGCATTATTTTGCTAGAGATTCATTGCTTTTTCGCTGGTTTTTGAGCACAGGAGGAGATATTGGAGTGGGATATGGGGACTTAAATCTTGGGATTGACTTTATGGGAACACTCTATAAGAGCGAGAATTCGGCTTTTGGTGCATTTATTGGGATTGAGATGAGCACTGTGTTTATGGATTGGGTTTCAGGATTTGGTGGAGCCTTTAGAGTGGGGATTAGTGCAATGGTTGAGGGGGAAAGTCGCATTGAGTTGTATTGGAGAAAAAGACTAGGTGAATTCTCTGTGGATTGCAGTCGTTATAATGCAGATCATTATGAGTATATTTATGAGCATTATAGACAAAATGACACTGTGATGCTAGGATACAAGAAGCTTTTTTAGCCATAGAGATGCAAAACTTTTTTGGATGATAATCAAGTTTTTGTGTGAAATCTAGCTTGTAAAATTGTATCATTTTGAGTTTTTGCAAATTTAGCATCGGAGAGAAAAATGAAATACATCAAATTCTTCAAAGAGCTCAATAATAAGGATGTCCCTATTGTTGGTGGGAAAAATGCAAGTATTGGAGAAATGTTTCAAGAATTGCTTCCAGTAGGGATCAAAGTCCCCAATGGATTTGCCATCACAAGCGAGGCATACTGGTATTTGCTTGATAGTGCAGGGATTAGAGAGAAGATCGTTTCCCTTCTTGATGGAGTAGATACAACAGAGATTGATGTATTAAAAGTAAGAGCTAAGCAAATTAGAGATTTGATTTTTACAACCCCACTTCCAAATGATTTGCGTGATGAAATTTTGGAAGCTTATAAAATCTTGAGTGCTGAGTATGGAATGGATGAGGCTGATGTGGCTGTGCGAAGTTCTGCGACAGCTGAAGATTTGCCAGATGCTTCTTTTGCAGGTCAGCAAGATACTTATCTAAGTGTAAAGGGACAGAGTGAGCTTATTCATTATGTCAAGTCATGTTTTGCCTCACTCTTTACTGATCGAGCTATTAGCTATCGTGCTTCAAGAAATTTTGATCATTTCAAAGTTGCCCTAAGTGTAGGGGTGCAAAAAATGGTGCGAGCAGATAAGGGAAGTGCAGGGGTGATGTTCTCCATTGATACAGAAACAGGCTTTAAAGATGCGATTTTGATCACTTCTAGCTGGGGATTGGGGGAGAATGTCGTAGGTGGAACAGTCAATCCTGACGAGTTTTTTGTCTTCAAACCTACACTTTTGGAGGGCAAACGCCCTATCATCAAGCGACAGCTTGGACACAAACACCAAAAAATGGTTTATGCACCCAAAGGCAGTGCTCATCCAACCAAAAATATCCAAACCACCCAAAAAGAATACAACAGCTTTTCTATCAGCGATGAGGATATTCTCAAGCTTGCACGCTATGCGATTTTGATTGAAGAGCATTACAGCAAAGAAGCAGGGGAGTATCGCCCTATGGATATGGAGTGGGCAAAAGATGGAGAGAGTGGAGAGATTTTCATCGTTCAAGCACGCCCTGAAACCGTCCAAAGTCAAGCACTCAAAAAAGATGGAGGACAAAGGGTTGAGAAATATCGTTTCAAAAAGCCTGTGGATAAATCAGAGGTGATTTTGAAAGGTATTGCAATTGGTGGGAAAATCGGTAGCGGAAAGGTAAGAATTATCAATGACATTGAGCATATGGGATCGTTTAATGAGGGGGAAATCCTTGTAACTGATAATACCGACCCTGATTGGGAACCTGCGATGAAAAAAGCCGCTGCAGTGATTACCAATCGTGGAGGAAGAACTTGCCATGCTGCAATTGTTGCTAGGGAGATTGGAGTGCCTACGATTGTTGGAGCTTTGGGTGCGACAGAGAGGCTTTATAATGGGATGGATGTAACAATTTCGTGTGCAGAGGGAGAAGAGGGCTACATCTATAATGGAATCCACCCCTATGAAGTAGAAACAATTGAGCTTTCAAATTTTGAGCAACCCAAAACAAAGATTTATCTCAATATTGGAAATCCAGAGAAAGCATTTGACTTTGCAAGATTCCCAAACAATGGTGTAGGACTTGCAAGAATGGAGATGATTATCCTCAATCAGATCAAAGCTCATCCACTCGCACTTGTGGATATGCAAAATGGAAAAAAAGTCAAAAATCAAGAAGAGATACAAAAGCTTATCAGCGGATATGACAATCCAAAAGACTTTTTTATCAAGAAGATTGCTGAGGGTATGGGGATGATCGCCTCAGCGTTTTATCCAAACCCTGTGATTGTGCGAACAAGCGATTTTAAATCCAATGAATACCGAGGAATGATTAGTGGGACGGAATATGAACCGCATGAGGAAAACCCTATGTTGGGATATAGGGGGGCTAGTCGATACTACTCAGAGCAGTATCGCAGTGCTTTTGAGTGGGAGTGTCAAGCATTGGCTATGGTGCGAGATGAAATGGGACTAACCAATCTAAAAGTGATGATCCCTTTCCTTAGAACTCCAGAAGAGGGCAAAAAAGTCTTAGAGATTATGCGACGCAATGGTTTAGAGCAAGGCAAAGATGGACTTGAAGTCTATGTAATGTGCGAATTGCCGGTGAATGTGATCTTAGCAGATGAGTTTTTAAGTCTTTTTGATGGTTTCTCTATCGGATCAAATGATCTCACTCAGCTCACTTTGGGAGTAGATCGTGATGGGGAGCTGGTAAGTCATATTTTTGATGAGAGAAATCCTGCAATGCTTGAGATGTTTAAAAGAGCGATTCAGGCATGTAAGAAAAATGGAAAATATTGCGGGATTTGTGGGCAAGCACCTAGTGATTATCCAGAAGTTGCAGAGTTTTTGGTCAAAGAGGGGATTACTTCAATTTCTCTAAATCCCGATTCGGTTCTTAGCGCTTGGGAGAGAATCCTAAAGTTTGAGAAAACTCTTCAAAGGTAGAGAATGAAAAAATATATCGTAGCAGTTGTAGGTGCAACAGGAGCGGTAGGTGAGGAGATTTTTAAAGTCCTAGAGGAAGAAAATTTTCCAATTGAGCGACTTGTGCCATTAGCCAGTAGCAGAAGTGCAGGACAGGAGATTGAGGCTTTGGGGCGTGAGTGGAGGGTGCAAGAGCTTACACATGATGTTTTTGAGAGGGAGGGGGTAGAGATCGCCTTTTTCTCAGCTGGTGGAAGTGTGAGCGAAGAGTTTGCAAAGAGTGCTACCAAAGCTGGAGCTGTGGTGATTGATAATACGAGCTTTTTTAGAATGCAAGAAGATGTTCCACTTGTTGTCCCAGAGGTCAATGCAGAGGATATCGCAGAATGGAAAAGAAGCGGGATCATTGCCAATCCAAATTGCTCAACAATCCAAATGGTGCAAGTTCTAGCTCCGCTTCATAGGGTTTTTGAAATCCAGCGAGTGGATGTCAGCACTTATCAAGCAGTCAGTGGTGCAGGGAAAAAAGGGATGGAAGAGCTGGTCAATCAAATGCAAAAGTTCTTTGCTTTTGAACTTGATAGTGTAGAGCCTGAAGCATTTCCTCACAGAATCGCACTCAATCTCATCCCCCATATTGATGTATTTATGGACAATGATTACAGCAAAGAGGAGATGAAAATGATCAATGAAACCCAAAAGATTATGCACTCTACTTTCCCTATAAGTGCAACTTGTGTGCGTGTGCCAGTGCTTAGAAGCCATAGTGAGAGCATTACAATACGCTTCAAAAACAAAGTCGATGTCAAAAAAGCAAAAGAAGCATTACAGCAAGCTCAAAATGTAGTCTTGCTTGATGACTTGGATCAAAAACTCTATCCAATGCCCTCAATCGCAACGGATACCAATCAAACTTATGTAGGGCGAGTGAGAGTGGATAATTTTGATGATCATATCTTGCACCTTTGGTGTGTGGCAGATCAATTGCGAGTAGGTGCAGCAACAAATGCTGTAAGAATTGCACAAAAATGGATCGGACTGGAGGCTTAATGTTGCACAAATTTTTTGAGAGGATTTTGTGGAATTCTAGATTATTTATTATTTTTGCTGTTGTGCTTTCGATGGTGGGGTCTATCTTGCTCTTTGTGGTTGCAAGTGCAGATATTCTTAAAGCTGTAAGCGCGACTTATAAGTATTATATGGGGCTTTTAGAGCAAGGGGCAGATATTCACAATATTCTTTTGAACAATATTATTATGGCAATTGATCTCTATCTCATTGCTGTGGTGCTTTTGATTTTTGCTTTTGGTCTTTATGAGCTATTTATCGCAAAGATTGAAATCAAAGATGAGCATAGCTCAAAAGTGCTTGAGATTCACACACTCGATCAGCTCAAAGACAAACTAGCCAAAGTTATTGTAATGGCATTGATTGTGGCATTTTTCTCAAAAGTGCTGAATATGGGGATGAAAAATTCTCTTGATATGCTCTATTTTGCGATTTCTATTTTGGGCTTGTCTTTGGGGCTGTATTTTTTGCACAAAGATAGCAAGCATTAGAGAGTTTGGGCAAATCTTCTTGCTTCCATATCTAGCTCTTTGATTTGCTCGATACTGCTTAGAGTAGGAAGTGAGGAAAAATGAACCATACTCTCAAGAACAATCTCAGAGATTTTTCCAAATAGAAACTCCCCCTCTAAGAATCTTTTCACAGCTACTTCATTGCACGCATTGAGAACTACACCTAGCTGAGGGGTGTTAAGCAATGCATCTTTGAGCTCCCAGAGTGGATAGCGTTTGCACTCTATGGGGGATAAAGAAAGATTTGCAAGCTCTTGGATAGAGATTTTGGGGAGAAATGAGGTTTTTTGTGCAAGTGAGGGATTGAGTGCATAAGAGATGGCCAAAGCCATATCAGGCTTAGCAAGATGAGCACTCATACTCCCATCTTCAAACTCTACAAGTGCGTGAATAAGCGAGTTTCGCTCAATAAGTGCATCTACACTTTTACTTCCAAAGAGCCAAAAAGCCTCTAGCACCTCAAAAAGCTTATTAACCATACTTGCTGAATCAATTGTAATCTTTGCTCCCATACTCCAGTTTGGATGCTTGAGTGCATTGCTTGGGGTTTGGGTAGGGATAGATTCTAGGGGTGTATCACGGAATGCTCCACCACTAGCGGTAATAAAAAGTGAGCTAAAGTTTTTGCTTCCTTGAAGCAAATGCCAAAGAGAAAAATGCTCACTATCTACGGGAATAATTCTTTGAGTGTCAATGAGCCATCCAGCTGTAACCAAACTTTCTTTATTGGCAAGTGCGACTTGTTTTCCCAAAGCAATAGAGTGAATTGTAGGCTCAAGTCCTATAAAACCCACCAGGGCATTAAGCACCAAAGAAGAAGAACAAAGACTTAGAGCCTCCAAAATCCCTTCATTTCCATAAAATATTTTTGCCCCTCTGCCTTGCACTTCTGCTAAATCTTTTTTATCTGCAATCACAACATAGGATGGAGAAAATTCTTGGATTTGAGTATTGAGAAGTTTGATATTTTTCCCAGCGACCAAAAGCTCGATTTGAATATTGAATCTTTTGGCAACTTTAAGTGCGGTTTGTCCGATAGAACCTGTGCTTCCAAGTAGGGCAAGAGTTTGCAAACTAGCCTCTTAAAAAGGAGAGTAGAAGATACATTGCTATTGCACCAAAGAAAATCCCATCAAATCGATCAAGGATCCCCCCATGTCCAGGTAAAATACTTCCGCTATCCTTGACATCAGCCTCTCTTTTGAGATAGCTTTCAAATAAATCACCAAATACTGAAGCAGTAGAAACTACCACCGAGATAAGGAGGGATGGGATAAAGCCTCCACTAGGACCAATCCCTGCAATGCTTCCTGCTAGAATACCAAGTGCTATGCCTACTCCTGCACCCTCGATTGTTTTTTTGGGGGATGTAGGAGTGAGGGGGTTTTTGCCAAACAATCTTCCGCCAAAATATGCCCCAGTGTCTGTTAGTGCGACACAGGCAACAAGCCAAATCAAGCAAGAGATCCCATAAGCCCCCATATCTTTATAGAGTGAATAGAGAACAAGAAATGGAAGAGTAGGGTAGATAAAAGGAAGAAGAGTTTTTGGATCAAAAGAGCGTCTATATGCAAGCCAACCTGCAAATCCCATTGCAACAAAAATTCCGCACACAAGTGGAGAGGCATTAAAATAAGCCATAATCCAAATGCTCACAGCACTCAGTGTCAAAACAATAGAGGGTTTGAGAGAGAAAAGTTTGAGAGATTCTACAAATCCAGCAACAAAACACAAACCAAGCAATCCCCAAACCATCAATGGATGATTGATAAAAAATACAATCACAAGAATCGCGATCAAAACCCCAGCTGTGAGGAATCTTTCTTTTTCGCTAAAGATTTTTTGGATAAGACCTGACATTAAAAATCCTTATTTTGGGTTAAGGGGTAATTATAGACAAAAACGCAATGCACTAAAAAGGCTTTTGATATAATTTTTGCAAATTTTTTCTCAAGGTTTTTTATGGAATATGATGTAATTGTAGTTGGTGGAGGACACGCTGGGATTGAGGCAAGTGTCGTGAGTGCAAGGATGGGGGCAAAAGTGCATTTGCTTACAATTTTGGTTGAGAATATTGGTCTTGCAAGTTGCAATCCTGCAATCGGTGGCCTTGGAAAAGGACATTTGACAAAAGAAGTGGATGCACTCGGAGGTGTAATGGGGCAAATCACAGATGCCTGTGGAATCCAATATCGCACTCTTAATGCTTCCAAAGGTCCAGCAGTGAGAGGAACACGAGCTCAAATCGATATGGATGCTTATAGAATCTTTGCTAGAAATCTCATCCTTGATACTCCAAATCTTAGTGTCTCTCAAGAAATGGCAGAGGAGCTAATCATCGAGGGAGAAGGAGAGGGGCAAAGAGTGGTGGGGGTGAAAACTAATATCGGAAAAACCTATAAAGCCAAAAAAATCATTCTCACAACCGGAACATTTCTTAGAGGGCTTATCCATATTGGAGAAGTGATGAGTGAGAATGGAAGAGTAGGGGAGAGTGCAAGCAAAAATCTCACAAGCTCATTGCTCAAGCTTGGGCTTGATGTGGGTAGGCTAAAGACAGGGACTTGTGCAAGAATTGATGGCAGAAGCATTGATTTTAGCAATCTTGAGATTCATAATGGTGATACTCCAGCACCTTGCTTTAGCTACAAAACCGATGAGAAGAGCTTTAACCCCAAACAATATCCTTGCTATGTTACCTACACCAATGAAAAGACACACGAGATCATCCGCTCAAACTTTCATCGTGCCCCAATGTTTAGCGGACAGATTCAAGGCGTTGGCCCTCGATATTGCCCTAGTATTGAGGATAAGGTCAATCGCTTTGCTGACAAAGAGCGTCATCAGCTTTTCTTAGAGCCTCAAACAGCTGATGAGAGTGAATACTATATCAATGGTTTGACTTCTTCTCTCCCCTTTGATGTGCAAGAGCAGATGATCCATAGTATCGAGGGCTTAGAGAATGCCAAAATCACGCGTTATGGTTATGCCATAGAATACGACTATGTCCAGCCAACAGAGCTTTATCACACGCTAGAGACTAAAAAGTGCAAAAACCTCTATCTAGCTGGACAGATCAATGGAACAACAGGCTATGAAGAGGCAGCTGCTCAAGGGATTATGGCAGGGATTAACGCCACTCTTTCACTTGAGGGATTTGCACAGAAGTTTGGGGGAAGAGAAGAGCTTGTGCTAAGAAGAGATGAGGGGTATATTGGAGTGCTTATTGATGATCTTGTAACTAAGGGAACAAAAGAGCCTTATAGGGTTTTCACCTCTAGGGCTGAGTATCGCCTACTTTTAAGGGAGGATAATGCACTATTGCGTCTTGGAAAATACTCTTATGAGCTAGGGTTGATGAGTGAAGAGGAGTATGCAAAACTACAAAAAGATCAGCAAGATATAACTAGAGCAATGGAGTGGATAGAGCAAAACCCTCTCACACCCTCAAAGCAAACCCTAAGTTTCCTAGAAGGACTTGGAGAAGAGGGGATAGGAGATAAGTGCAGTGCGACTTTGGTTATTGGGCGTGATAGTTTTAGCAACTCAAAGCTTAAAGCTTTTGCCCCTATATTTGAGGATATGAGCCAGAGGGCTTTGGAGCAGATTAGAATCCAGTCCAAATACTATCACTACATCGCTAAGCAAAAAGAGATGGTGAGCAAAATGGATGAGATTTTGAATGTAAAGATCCCAGAAGATTTTGTCTATGAGGGCATAAGTGGGCTAAGCCTTGAGGTGGTAGAAAAACTTAGCAAATTCCGTCCAAAAAATCTTTTTCAAGCCTCACAAATTAGTGGAATCACTCCTGCAAGTATAGATATTTTGCACCTATACATCCATCTTAGAAGCAAAAATGATCAAAAACAGTGAGTTTATCCAAACTTGTCTTCACCATCTCCAATCCCTTCGTGTTGGAGAAAAAATCAGTTTTAAGACTGCCAAAAAGGATAGAGAGATTGCTGTGAGCAAAAAAGAGGGTGGAGGGTATAGAGTGGAAGAAAATGGCTTTGAGCATCAAATCTTTGAGGCACAGAGCGAAGCAGAACTAAAGAAGATTCTAAAAACTCTGCAAAAGATCGAATTTCCTAGAAGCAATCAGATTTGGGTAAAGATTGAGAGGGGTTAGACAATCTTTTTGACTATTTTCAAGACAAAATTTTTGAGAGTTTTCTTTTGAGTTTTCTGAGAATTGCAAATCTCCTGAGAAAATTGTAGATTTCCCC
>DXDJ01000053.1 GCA_019115525.1 Candidatus Helicobacter avistercoris
GAAAAAGCAAAAAAAAATCAAGAGGAAATTGATTTTTTGTGAGCAAAAAATTCTAAGCCAAGCATGAGCAAGTGATATGGTAATAAAATATTCAAAAAAAGTGTTACCAAAAGATACGATTTTGAAAAAAAGAACTATAAAATAGAAATGTTTTTCTATGTTTGGGTTGAAAAAACTTAAAATGGAAAGAATCTTTGAACTTTTTAAAGGAGGATGTATGATTTACACCCTATTGGCATTTTTGCCTATTGTGCTAATTCTTGTGATGATGATTGGACTGCGGAAGTCCTCAGCCCTTTCATTAGGTTTGGCGTTGGCTTTGAGCGTAGCGATTGCTCTAGGTTTTTGGAAAATGGACTTTACTGCCGTGAGTGCGTATGTTCTTTTTGGTTTCCTAAAAGCCTTTGATATTTTGGTGATTGTTTTTGGTGCGATTTTGATCCTCAATACGCTCAAATACAGCGGAGGAATGGATTCTATCAATCGAGCATTTAACTCTATTTCAACAGATAGAAGAGTGCAGATTATTATCATTGGTTGGGCGTTTGGTGCATTTATCGAGGGTGCAGCAGGATTTGGAACACCAGCAGCTCTTGCAGCTCCACTTCTTATCGGTCTTGGTTTCCCAGCACTTGCAGCAGCAATGGGAGCATTGATTATGAATTCAAGTCCGGTGAGCTTTGGAGCTGTTGGAACTCCTACAAATGGGATCAAAACTTCTATTGCTCAGCTTGTAGGAAGTGGGATTGATGGATATATGTCAGAAGTTACATTTATGACAGCTTTTATCCACTCTTTTGCGGCAATGATTGTGCCTACACTTGTTGTCTTTATGCTTGTGAAGTTTTTTGGCAAAAACAAGAGCTTCAAAGAAGCTCTGCCTATCATTCCTTTCTCGCTCTTCTCTTCAGTGATGTTTATTATCCCTTATCTTTTGATTGCAAAATACGGTGGATTTGAGATCCCTTCACTTATTGGTGGTCTTGTTTGTCTTGGGATTTTGGTCTTTGCTGCAAAAGTTGGATTCCTTGTGCCTAAGCAAGCTTGGGATTTTGATGAGAGCAAAAATTGGCCTGATTTTTGGGTAGGAAGTCAGAAAAAAGAAGAGCCAAAAGAGCATAAAAGAATAGGAATCTTCCTAGCTTGGGTGCCTTATCTTCTTATTTCACTTATCCTTGTTGCTACTCGAATCCCAGAGTTTGGACTCAAGCAAAAGCTTGTAGCACTCAAGATTTCTTTCCCTGCAATTTTTGATGTAGCCAATACTGCTTATAGTTTTTCTTATGCGTATTTGCCAGGGATTATTCCTTTTATTTTGGTTGCAATCTTGACAATCTTCTTGCACAAAATGAATGCAGAAGAAGTCAAAGAAGCTTGGGGTGCGACATTTAAGCAAGTTGGAAAGGCTGTTATCCCACTTTGCACAGGTGTAGCAATGGTTCAGCTTATGCTCAATACTGGAAACAATCCAGAGCAACTTGATTCAATGCTAAAAATGATGGCCAAGTTCTTTGCTGATATTTCAGGGCAGGCTTATGTGATTGTAGCTCCACTTGTAGGAGTGCTAGGTGCATTCTTCTCCGGATCAAATACAGTTTCAAACCTCCTTTTTGCTCCACTACAATTTGAAGCGGCTCAGCTTGTAGGACTAAAAACTCAAGTAATTATGGCACTCCAAAATATTGGAGGAGCAGCTGGAAATATGATTTGTATCAACAACATTGTTGCTGTATGTGCGACTGTGGGATTGATTGGTAAAGGAGAGCATCGTTTGCTCACTTACAACATCTTGCCTTGTTTGCTCTACTGCATCATCGCTGTAAGTGTTGCAGTATTTTTATTGTAGGAGAGAGAGATGAAAGTCTATTTCTTTGGAACTTGTCTTGGAGGAGTGGCTTACTCCAAGGCATTGATAAGTTCAATCAAGCTTTTGCAACATTTTGGATGTGAAGTGATCTACAAAAAAGATCAAACCTGCTGTGGTCAGCCAAGCTACAACTCAGGCTATTATGATGAGACTCGCAAGGTCGCACTCAAAAATCTTGATCTTTTTAGTGAGCCATATCCTATCATCGTTCCCTCAGGTTCTTGTGCTGGAATGATGATGCATGATTATCATCATCTCTTTGAGGGAACAAATCAAGAAAGCAGAGTTAAAGAGTTTAGTGATAGAGTGTTTGACTTGAGTGATTTTTTAGTAGAAAATCTGGGAGTAGAACTAAGTGATCAGGGTAATGCCACTAGAGTAACTTGGCATTCAAATTGCCACGCTCTAAGAATCGCTCGCTGTGTAGAATCTTCTAAAAAGCTTCTTAGAATGTTGAAAAATGTAACATTGATCGAGCTAGAAAAAGAAGAAGAGTGCTGTGGATTTGGTGGAACTTTTAGCGTAAAAGAGCCAGAGGTTAGCAAAGCGATGGTGGAGAGAAAAGTCAAAGATATTTTGGATAGAGATGTTGAGTATATCATCAGTGGAGATGGTGGATGCTTGCTCAATATCAGTGGAGCATTACAAAAAATCAATGCCCCAATCAAACCTATGCACCTCTATGAGTTTTTGGCTCAACGCATTGGTTTGGTGTAGGAGGAAGAGATGAATACAACGCAACTAATCAATGAAAAACTCAATGATGAGCAACTTAGAAAAAATCTTGAATTTGGAATGAGTTTGCTTCAGGGCAATCGTAAAAAACTTCTCAAAGAGCGTTATCCTGATTGGGAATCTCTAAGAGAAGAGGGGAGAAAGGTGAAGCAAAATACTCTCTCAAGACTTCCTGAGCTTTTGGAGCGATTTGAGCAAAAGGCCACAGAGAATGGGATCAAAGTGCATTGGGCAAGCAATCCCAATGAAGCCAATGAGATTATCTACAATATTGCAAAAGAAAACAATGTTGGCACAATCCTCAAGGGTAAGTCTATGGCAAGTGAGGAAATCCATCTCAACTCTTATCTTAAACATCGAGGAATCAAAGCTATCGAAACAGATCTAGGTGAGATCATCATTCAGCTTATTGATGAGCCACCTGTACATATTGTTGTACCTGCGATTCACAAAAACCGCTATCAAATTGGTGAGATTTTTGAAAAACACCTTAAGGTCGAGCGTTTTAGTGAGCCAGAAGATCTTAACGCCGTGGCAAGAACACATCTAAGAAAAGAGTTTAAAACCTTTAAGATGGGAATCTCAGGAGTGAATTTTGCAATCGCTGATGAAGGAGCGATATGGCTACTTGAAAATGAGGGAAATGGGCGAATGAGCACCACTGTGCCAGATATTCATGTAGCAGTTTGTGGGATTGAAAAGATTGTTGAAAAATTTGATGATGCTGTGATCTTGGATACGCTTTTGATCCCCTCAGCTACTGGACAGAGTATCACTTGCTACAACAATATCATCACTTCTCCTAGAAAAGAGGGCGATCTTGATGGGCCAAAAGAAGTGCATGTAATCTTGCTTGATAATCATCGAAGCGATATTCTCTCACACAAACACTATGCCAAAGCCCTAAGCTGTATTCGTTGTGGAACTTGTATGAATCACTGCCCAGTGTATGACAAGATCGGAGGACATGCCTATGGAGCGACATACCCTGGACCTATCGGAGAAGTTATCTCTCCTCAGCTCTTTGGAATGGATAAATACGGCTATATTCTCAATCTCTGCTCACTTTGTGGAAGATGTTCTGAAGTCTGTCCAGTGAAGATCCCACTCTCAGAGATGATTAGAGATTTAAGATACGAAAAAGTCAAAGAGAAGAAAGAAAAAATCTTAGGAATTGAGAGAGTAGGAGCAAAGGGAGGAGAGAAGAGTGCTTTTGGAATCTTTGCTTGGCTTGCGACAACTCCTTGGGCTTGGAGAGCTTTGATGTGGACAATCAATGTATTTGGATCCCTTGGCAAACCTTTTGCCTCAATTATCCCAGGGCTTAAACAATGGACTTCTTGCCGTGCTTATCCTCAGCTTGATGCAAGCTTCCACTCAGAAGTGAAAAATATGGAAGGAGTGATTTATGAGTAAAGAAAAAATATTGCACAATGTTGTCAATGCACTCAAACGCAACCCTATCCCCAATGATAAAGGAACTTATCGTGATATTATTCTCCCTGTTGAGAAGGATAAAATCGCAGAATATAAGAGAATGCAGATTGCAAATCGAGCCGAACTGATTGAGTGCTCTGAGGTAGAGATCTCATCTAGGATCAATGAAATCTTGAAAAATGAGGGGCTTGAGAGTATCCTCACTCCTGCAAACCTCTCTTCTCTTAAGCTTGAGGGCAAAGTGATTGCTTATGATAAAAAGATGGAAGAGCTCAAAGATGAGCTTTTTAGCACAGATTGTGCAGTTTTGGAATCTGACTATGGTGTGAGCAATCTTGGAATTATCTGCGTAGTTTCTAGCCATCATCAACCTCGATTGCTCTCTTTGATTACAAAGTGTTGCATTGTTTTGCTCAAAAAAGAGAGAATTATGGGAAATATGTCAGAAGTGCTTGGTGACATCAAAGAGCAATATCCTCAAGCTCTTCCTAGCAACATCCTCTTCATCGCTGGTCCTTCAAGAACTGCAGATATTGAATTGCAGGTTGTTTTTGGAGTGCATGGACCTCAAAAAACTTATGTAGTCTTATACTAAACTCTACAAATTCTCAAGTCAAGTCTCCCCTCACTTGACTTGAAAAATCGTTATACTCTTACTTTGCTTTTGGGAGTAGGAGATGATAGATTTTTTTATTGCAAACAAAAAACCTTTTTTTGATGTGTTGAGTATCTGGGTTTTGGCTGTGATGATGCCAGGACCAGATATGTTTTTGGTGATTAGGAGCACGATAAAAAAGAACAAATTTTATGCCCTAAGTGCTGGATATGGGATTGTTGTGGGGACATTGGTGTGGCTTATAGTGGGGTTTTTCCTTATTGGAATCCTCTCAAAGACTTCATTTTTTCAGTGGGTTCAGCTCTTTGGTGGGGCGTATCTTCTCTATATGGCATATAAGATTTTTTGCTCTTTGTTTCAAAAAGAAGAAAAAAAACTAGAAGATGATGAAGATTTTGCACCCCAAGAGAGTAGGGCTAAAGCTTTTTGGAGTGGAGTAATGACCAATCTCTCCAATCCCAAAGCCCCAATTTTTATCAGTGCAGTTTTGAGCAAACTCCCCCAAAATATGCCCTCAGAAGCCAATGTAATATGGCTTTTTGCAATGCTTGCAATCCCTAGCATTTGGTTTCCTCTAGTCGCACAATTTTTTAGTATCAAAAAAGTTTTTTCACTCTTTTTGAAATATTCTAAAGTGATTGATGTTTTGGCTATTTTGATTTTTGGTGCTGTTGGTGTGGAATTGCTCATAGAATCGCTTGAGAAAATGTTTGCTCTTTAGTATTTCTTAATAAAATTTAAATATTTTATAAAATATAATTTTTGTTATAAGAAACTAATTATGTCAAAGTTTTATTCAAAAATTGTTTTTTGATTAAGAAAAGTTTAAGTGATAATTTTTTATAATCCCACCTTTTAATTTTTAAATCAAAGGATGTAAAATGTTTATCCCCCCCCCCCTAAAGGAAAAATCTTACTTCTAAGCTTAACTCTTAGTCAATTACTTCAAGGAAGTAATATTATCTTCTCTCCAACCTCCAATAATCGAGGTGAAATCACAGGAAATCAAGGTGATGCTTACGCAATAACAAAATATGAAACACAAACCAATGGACAGATTGCTTCATATTTAACAATTACAGAAAATCAAGAGATTGCTACACAAGCTAGTAAAACCCATATCAGTGAGAATTCAAATATTGTTCTGAAAAATAGCATTGTTTCTAATACAACATCAGGATTAGAATCAAGTCATAGTGCAAGCTGGGATCGTGGTTTTTCTAGACTTGAGTATGGAGTAAATAGTTACTACTCTCCCAATCACATAGTGATTGACACTCCTACAAGCACTATAACACTTGAAACTTCTTCAATAGATAGTTCAGCATGTCTTGGTGAAGAAAATGCAATCTTTGATATTAAAGCCAAAACAATTTATATTGGAAATGATAGTAGCACTTTTAATGAAAGTGCAAGTATCAATGTATTGAGAATGGATTCTAAAATCCAAGGAGATGTGATTATCCAAAAGGATGGAGGATTAACCATTGGGAATATTCGAGATGAAGAAACACAAAAAGATTCTCTAACTCATTTTACACTCGAGGGCAATCTCACAATCAATGGTGGAACTCTAAGAGTTGCAGCTATGGGAGGAGGAGAAAATCCTACCTTTGATGTTAATGGCAAAGTTGAGATTCGTAATGCAACCCTTCAAACTTTTGTAAAAACAAATGGATTGATAGAAAATGTAAGAATGGTAAAAGGAAGAGATGGATTAAATCTCGAGGGAACAAATGTAATGCAAACAAGTGTAAGTTACTATTTGCAAGACTTTGTGGAAATAGACAAGGATCATATTGATTATAATTCTGCAACGCAAGCTCAAGTTGATTTGTATGAATATATTCTTGAAGTTAAAGATAATACCTTGTATGCCAACCCTCGGCTTTCTGAGATTGCAAATCAGAAAAATGTATTTGATCTTATAAATGATGCTAAAAATCAAGTTGCAATTATGTTTTATCAGCGTGCAAAAGAGGGGATTGATCAGGTAAATAAAAATATACAAATGTGTAAAGAAGTTGTAAATGGGTATGGAAATTGTTCAGAAGAGGGCAAAGCCGCAATGCAAAAACAACTCCAAGATTATCAAGCCTCTCTTGATGGATTGAGGGCATATTTGCAAAAACAAGTAGATGGGGGGGGGGGTATATAGAAGCTCCCTTCCCCTACACCCTCCTAGCCTCCACCCCCAAATCTTCATCCACCACTCCTACCACCACCGGCTTTGATAATATTGATTCTAAACTCTCTATCATCAAAGATGGAGCCAACAACTCTTTGGCTGAAAGTATCAAAAACTCTAATAACAATCTTTTAGCCGTAAATTTTGTCAATACAATGATGCAAGGATACAACAATACCCCCATAGAGCTTCTTAATGAAGTCAAGAGCAATCTTAGTATGAGTGCTTCTATCTCTTCATTTCTTAGAAATGATCTTCACACTAGTTTAGCCCTTGCTTCAAGATTTGCTTCTTTCTCCTTTGCACCCAAAGTAAGTCAAGCCAATTCTTTACAAACTCAAGCTTTTTTAGATAATGACTTGGATCCTAAAGAGAGTGTTTCTAGCTTTAGCCCCAATCTCTCAAACTCTCTATGGGCTAATGCCTTTGGAGGAGCCAATCTCTTAGGTGGCAATCTAGGAGCAAGCTATGGCTTAAATCTAGGATATGACAAAAACCTAGAGAATGCACTAGTGGGAACATACCTCTCTTATGAGTATGCTACACTCGCCCCCTCTCTTCTTACGCTCAATGCCCACAATATCAAGCTAGGAGTATATTCAAGAATCCAAGAGGGAGGAAATGAGATTGATGTAGAGCTAAGTTCGCTTCTATCGATCATCTCACAAGAGAGTGCAACAAAAGCTTTAGATTCAAAAAGCTCTGCAGACTATCTCTCTTCTCTCACAGAGCTAAAGACAACTTATGGCTATGCACTCTTAGAGGGAGACTTCAAACTCAAGCCTCTAGTAGGACTTGCTCTATCTTTCTCTTATACTCCTGGCTTTAAAGAAGAAGGAGATATTATCAAAGACTTCTCTTCCTTTAATAACTTTAATACAAGTTTGCAAGCAGGATTAGAGTTTAGAGCAAACTTCTCAAACAAAGGATTCCTCTATACTCTCTTAAGCATTGAGCAAGATCTTTACAACTCTCTAGATTCTCTAAGTATCAATTCCCAATCTCTTCCAATCACTCAAGACCTTAAAACTTATACACAAGTTCTTCTAGGTGGAGAGATAGCTATCAGTAAAGATTGGAATATTGCTCTAAGTCTAGGAGCTAAGCAAAGCATTGTTGGAGCAAAGGATGCTGAAGATAAAACAATCAATGAAACCTACATCAGTGGAAGTGTAGGGGTAGGGTATAGATTCTAAGAGAGAGAGGGGG
>DXDJ01000054.1 GCA_019115525.1 Candidatus Helicobacter avistercoris
AAGGGGGTTTTTTCAAAGTTCCTCCCCTTAGGGAAGCAGGGTTTGATACTCCTGCGAGAGTTCTTGTAAGATTGAGCTTTGCAGATTGCTAGGGGTGAGGATGCTAATGTGAGGGAAATATTTCATAAAAATCTCGCATAGCTCCATATCGTGTGTGTATTCGATCTCCACTTCCATACAGCCATCCTCAAGCTCCCCTAGAATCTTTTGGGTTTTTAGGGGTTTGCGATGAAAGTATTCTTTGAAGAGGGGGGAGATTTTGAGCCGTGCTTGATAGCTTTTTCCTAGCTCAAACCAAATGCTATGTGCCTTTTGTATTCTCTCATCGATGTCAATCCCCACACTCACGCTCTCTCCCACTTCAAAAAGATAGCTCACTTCTGAGAGAATGAACTTTTTGAACTTCTCCTCTTGTCTCAAATCAAGCCCAAGAAGATACCAAAACCCATCAAAATACGCGACTTTAAGAGGTTTGAGATGATAGTTTTTGCCACGATAAAGGAAGTTGACTTCTTTGTTTGAAGTGATGATTTTTTGCAAACTTTGCATTTTCTCAAGCATTGAATGGCTGAGGTTTTGAGCGCTTAGGTGGGTGTGGATATGAGATGAGAAGTTTGGGGAGAGGGTGGAAAAGATCCTAGAGCTTTTTGCCTCAAAGCACTCTCCCATATTCTTGCTAAACCCTTGCAAAATGCTTAATGCATTCTCTTCTTCTAGCTCTAAAAGACTTTTTTTCTTTTTGGGATTGAGCTTCCAAAATCTTCCATCTCTATACGCCCCCATAGACACTAGCTCACCATAAAGATCCCTCTGAATGGTCTTTGCACTCACACCAAACTCATTTGCAATCTCTTTGATACTTAGCCCTTGAGGGTGGTTTTCAAGTAGGTGATAGATTTGTTCAATCCTTGAGTATTTTTTGTTTTTAGGATAGTTCATAAATCCTCCTTAAATTTTTTGAAATTTTATGGTTTGTTATAAGACATAGTTTGTCCTTTTTGATTTTTGAAAAATTGAGGTAAAAATCCCTTTAGGGACACTTTTTGTCCCCCTTACTCTCTAAGATAGTCAAAAAATTTTTTTGGAGTAGAAAATGAATAAACCTTTCTTTTGTTCGCTTGCTTTAAGCTTAGTACTTTGGGGTGCAGATGAGTATGTAGAAATCATCCCTAGCACACTTAAAAGTGAAGCCACTTTTGTAATCGATGATCTTCCCAAAGGCAAAATCGGCCCAGATCACACCTACAAAGACATCACAAACAATGTAGGAATCCTTTTTAAAAATGCAGGGATAAACACAGAAACCAAAATCATCAATGAGCTAAGGATAGAAAATCTTCAAAAACAAGAAAATGCCATAGGGCTAAAAATCACAGGAGGCAATCATCGTGTGATAGGAGCGCAGGGTGAGGGAATAAGGCTTGTGGGGTTTGATACGATTAATTCTTATCTTATCCATAGCTCTGGGGGAGAAGTGGTGTTTAGAAATCTTTTTATTGCAGATAAGCATTTTGGCTATATCACACCTCCTGAGTCTTTTATCCATCTCTATGGGTTAGAGAAAATTTATATAGGAAATGGGGGTGTGATGAGGTTTGAGAAAGATAGTGGGGGAAGTATTTTTACAGGGTTTTTGGGGGGTGGAAAATCACCTAGTGTTGGAGAGAGAGCAAAGATTGAGCTAAATGCTGGGACATTGAGCTATGGAGAGATTAGCTCAAGCTCATATTCTGTTGCAGGAATTAAGGCTACAAATGGATATAGAAGCGAATTTACACTCAAAGATCACTCTAACATTGAATTTGATTCTTTAAAAGGAGGCGATGCCACAGGGATTGTCGCAGAAAAAGGCTCTATCCAAACTTTCTCACTCACAAACTCAGCAATGAGCTTCAAAGAAATCAGTGGCAAATACGCTTTGGGCTTAGGAGCAGGGTGTGATGGGGGATTGGGAATTGATATGATTGGCTCAACTCTTAGATTTGATAGCATTGTAGGAAATAAGCAATCTTTTGGAATCTACCTTAGCAACGATGAAAACACTCACGATAAGCACAATAGCGTGGATTTTTCTTTTCAAGATTCTACCCTCTCATTTGGCACCCTTGGAAGCACAGGGTCTTTGAGTATTGGGATAGGGATAGAGCAAAACGCACAAGATAGCACTGTGAGTTTTGGGGGGAATGGGATTGTGAATATTGAGAAAATGCGAGGGGTGAGCCGTGATTATGGAAGTGAGCCTTATGGAAGCTATGTGATTTTAGCTCTTGGTGGAAAGGTGCAAAATCACGGAGTGAGGCTGTATTATGGGGACTATGCGGAGTTTGATAATAGCGGACATCGTGCAATCTTGTATGCAAGGTTTGGTGAGGATGCAGATGAGAGCCTAAGACTAAAATATGATTTTGCAAGTGGGCTTGTGATGACAACAGATATTCCTACTTATGAGAGCTACGAGAAGACTTTTTACTCACGCTTCCGTGCCGTGCCTAATGCAGGAGATATCTATCTGATGCACTTCTCCTCTCCTAGCAATCCTCACGCAATCTCTCTAAATGCCAAAGAATTTGTAGTCAAAAACTTTACTCACTCTAGTGGTGATGCCATAGGCATAAGGCTAGAGGGGAAAATAAGCCTAGATTTTATGGCTCCTAAGCCTTTTTTTGCAAGTGGGAGTGCGTTAAGTGGTAGAGATGTGTTTAGGCTAAGTGTTGGGGCAGGGGATGTGAATTTCATAGGGTATCAAGAAGTCAGCAAAGATGGGGTAGATAAAGGAGTGGTGATGTATAACCTCTCTGAGCTCAATGCAGAAGAAAACGCTTATGGAATCTATCTGAACGCTCAAGGTAAAACTCTCAATGCCACGCTTACAGACAGCCTCTCTCAAACCACTCTAAACGCTCCACGCTCTTACGCACTCTTTATCACAAATGGAGAGGTCAATCTCTCAGGAAACCTTATCCTCACTCCAAAGGTTGTGAATGCAGAGCATTATCTCACACTTTGCAACACTGGCTCAATCCTCACAATCAATGGGAGATTGGCAAATACTGACCTTGAAATGCTAGATAGCAATGAGATTTACACGCTTTTAGATGATTTGGGGGGAAAGTATTATTTCAATACCCGCACACTCAATACTTTCAAAGGAAAAGATAGCAGAGGAGGGGCGATGTATCTAGCCTCAAGCAGTGATTTTCAAATCGCCGAGAGTGCCAAAGTCATCTTAGATGGAGAGGGAAAAAATACAGGAAGTATCATCTTGGGAGATAGTGCAAATCCAAACTTTGCTATGGGGGAAAATGCGATGCTTATCCTTAAAGACATAGAGGGCATTAAGCTCAAAACTCCTTTTAGCCCCAACACTTCCACTCTTCATCTTGAAGGTGGAGCGTTTGTCTATCAGCACTCTGATATCTTAGCTCCCCACACTCCTTTTGGTTATGGTTTTGGCCTAGAGTTTAAAAATACACAGCTTTATCTTGGAGAGGATTTTGCCTCTTTTCACGCTTCAGATAAAAGAGCAGGGATGTTTTACTCAGGGGAGAGTGAGATACTTCTTGATGGTGGGGTGTATTCTGAGGCGATGCTTTTCACTCAGGATCAAGAAGTCTTTGAGGTAGGAAGTGAGAGCAAAAAAGTCTTGCTAACTCCAAAAGATGGGGAGCTGTATGGAATCTACCTAAAAGAGGGGAGCAAAAAGCTAGGTGTCCGCAATTTGGAGCTGAGATTTAAAGATTTCTATCATCTAAGCAAAAAAACCTATCTTATCTACAACCCTAGTTCAAAACTTGCCTTTGAGAGATCCTACTTACTCTACAACAAAGAGAGTGCTGATGCAATGATTGATCTCATCCTCAATGACGAAACTCTGTATTTCAATCTTGGAGCTCATACTTATATGGATTTTTCTCTCAATGGTGTGGCACCAGATGAGAGTGGGGTAAGCTTCATCAACAATGGGGGATTAAAAGCGATGAGCTTTGGGGGAAGTGGGAAAGTGGTGTTTGAGGGAAGTGGGGTGATTGATGTAGTTTTGAGTAATGGCTCATTAGGCAATGATCGATTTGTCATCAATTCTAGTGATGTAGTGGTGGATTTTGGCGCGAACTCACTCAATCTTGGAGCAAACAATCAAGGTGTGAGAGCTAGTCTTGGATTTTTTGATCATAGTGCGATTTCTTTGGGGAGGGAAACATACTTTGAGAGTAGCAATCAAGACTATGCCCTCTACACAGATGCCAATGCCAAAATCACTCTTGATGGACTTCTAAGCTTCAGCTCAAACACAAGCCAAACAGGGGGAATCGGAGGGAGCGGAAGGCTAGAAATCCTAGCAAAAGATAATAGTGCCCTATCTTTGAGCGTGGCAGGGAAGAGTCTAAAAGGGGATTTACACACGCTTGGGAAAATCACTTCAATCTCAGGAGAGAGGGAGCAGGACAAAATCACAATCAGTCTTGATAAAAGCAAAAGAGAGTATTTCAAGATTCTCACAATCGGTGATAGTGGAGAAAAAGGGCTAGGAGTAGGGAGAGTAGAGTATAAAATCCAAGCAAACTCTGAAGCTAAGGGAGTGCAAATCAAGCAAGGCGTGGTGCAAAGAAGCGATATGATTGTCATCAACTCTCATCAAGGACGCGTAGATTCTCCACTTCAAAACACGCTTAAGATCTACAATCCTAGCTCAAATACAAATCAAGGAGAGATCACAATCCTAGCCTATGTCAAAGATTCCACGCAAGGAGTAGGGGAGCAAAAGCAAGATAAAGTTACTTTCAACAACCTTAAAAACGGAGAGAGTGGATACGCACAAGGAGAGAGTGCTGATGGTATTTTCTCAACGCAGACCAAAATCACACGCTATGACTACAATAATGACAGCTACTATGTCACAGACTTTGGAGGAGAGAGAAGCGTGAGTAAGGAGTTTTCACACAAGGGCTCTGAGGCGATCCTCTCTCCAAGCTCAATCTACCTAGCCAATCTCAACTCACTCAATAAGCGATTGGGGGAGTTAAGATGGGGAGGAGATGGAGAGAGTGGCGTGTGGGGGAGAATCTTTGGTGGGGAAGTGAGAAATGGAGGAAGCGTGGGCTATGTCACATTGCAAGGGGGATATGACAAAATCACTTATATGGGGGTTGGGGAGCGAAACTATGTGGGAAGCTATATAGCTTATAACTATGGAAATGGGAAGTTTGGGGAGTTTGAAAAAGTGCAGAGCAATGCAGTAGAGGCAGGGGTGTATGATGTCTTTATTCAAGATAATGGGTGGTATAACGATAGCATTGTCAAAGCTTCATATTACCTTACAGATAGCACTTACTCTCCTACTCAAGAAAAAACCTCAATGCAAAACATTGCGATTGCGTTTTCTGATGAGGTGGGGTATAGCTTCAATATCAATGGAGGATTTATCCAACCCCAATACGAGGGGAGTGTGGCGTATTTTGGCGATGGGAATATGGAGCTAGAGAAAATCAAAATCACTCAAAAGAGCTTAGTGGTGGTGAGAAATAGGCTAGGGGTGAATTGGGGGTATGATTTTTCAAGTTTGATGGAGAAAAAGAGGGCGAGTGTGTATGTGGGGACTTACTTTGTCTATGATTATTTCAAAGGTGGTGATGTGCTAATGAGTGATAAGCTCAATCTCTCTTACTCTCAAGCTTTCCACTCTCAAGATATGCGATTTGCGCTGAATGTGGGCTCAAATTTTAAGCTCAAAGATTCTCTCTCACTTTATTTTGACTTTGAGAAAAACTTCGGTGGGAAAATCAATGTGGAATATCAAGTCAATTTTGGGGTGAGGTATGAGCTAGGAGATAAGCCAAGAGCAAGTATGCAAGATCAGCTAGAGGCTTTTAAATCAAATCTACTCAACAACCCAAGAGAGAAGAGGGTGGGGATGAGGGGGTAAAGCAAAAATATACACAAACATCAAGGAGTAACAATGCTAAAAGAGTTTTTAGAGAAACATAAACAAGCCGTGCTATGTGGGAATGTGGCAAAAAGTAGTGAGGAGATCAAAAAAGTTATCAAGCAATGGGGATATGAAGCCTTGGAGCAAAAAGGCTTGGAAGTGAAGGGGGAAGTAGAGGAGATGAGGGCTGAGAAGTTTTATAGGATTTGTGAGTGTATTGGATTGCCTTTTATGAATGCCACTCAGAGGGCAAAGGATTTCCCTGTCGTGTGGGATGTGATTCAGCTTGATGGAGAAGGTGGGATCAAGGAGTATTGGAGAGCTGGATTTGTTAAGCTTATAGATTGTGCTAAGAAATATGAAGATAAAAAATTTGTTGCAATCTTTGAGAGCATAGACATCAAAAGCGTTAAAAGAGTGCTAAGCAAAATGTTTTATATGCTAGTAAATCGAGGAGACGCAGTGAATGTGAGAGGGGAGAAGACACAATTTTTTATCCCAAGCAATCTTTACTTCATTGCTGTCTTTAGGGATGATGAGAGTAAGCTAAGTGAATGGGAATGTAGAGTGATAGAGGAGATTGGTAGGTTTGAAGTGAAGTAAAGAGGAGTTTAAGGTGGGGGTGGGTAGAATTGCAAAATGCTAGAATTTAAAAATAAGGAGCGAGGATGTATATTGATGCGGAAGTAATGAAAGACTGTCTAAAAAGACTTGATAATTTGAATAAGGGCAGGATTTCTAAAAGATTTTCTTATACAAAAAGTGTTTTTGATGAAATGGAAGGAATTAAAGTTGAAATTGATGAATTTCCTAAGGTTGTCAAATGGGAAGATGAAAAAATTAAAAGTCTTGGAAGCGATATTAGGAGGAATATTTTTTCTCCTTGCAATCTTGGATTAACAAATGACAAGCGTTATGGTGGAGTATTGCTTCAAAAAAAATATTTTGAAGATGAGCGTTTTGATAAGAAAATAGCAAAAAGTAATAAACACTTGAACTCCGAAGAAAGAGGAGAGCTTGTCAAAGATATTTTATCAATCATTGGAGGTTTTGATTCTCGTAGAAAAATGAAAGATGAGTATCGAATCCTATCTAATGCTCAAACAAGCAAAGATGATTTTGATAGCACATTACAATCCAATGGGCAATATGCTTGGATTAACTCACATTTTGCAGACAATACTTTGTTTTGTGAGTTTGTGGATTTTGTAAAAAAATGTAAAGCAGATCAGAATACAAAGATTGATTCTGAATGGTATAAGAATATTGCCTTGTGTTATCCCTATGCTGATGAGAAGAAGACTATTGGAAAACTAAGTGGTGAAAAAAAAGAAAAGCCTCTTGAGGGACAAGAAGCAGAGAAACAGCGAGAGATTCTTGCTTATCGCTTTCCTCTCAAATTTCTTTGGATGTGGGCAAATCAAGGTGACGTCATTCACCCTCTAAGTCTTATGGCATTTAGAGAGTTCTTGAAAAGTGATTTTATGAAAAATATTTTGGATGAAACAACACCCAAAAATCTTGTAAATTTGGAAATTGGTAAGTTTGTAGAACAATGGAAAACACTTAGCGACAAGATAATGCAACAACTTGTAGATAATTGGGAAAAAACGCTTCCAAAAGAGAAGAAGGAACATATACATCAGGTTTCTTTGCTTATCTCTCTTTTGACTTTGAGTGAAACCAATATGACAAACATTGATGAGCTTTTAAAAACCCATAAACAGATTATTCTTTATGGTGTGCCAGGGACAGGGAAAACCCATAGTGCAAAAGAGTTGATAAGAGAGTGGGGAGAGATTGCCATACGACAAGAAGAAAAGAAACAAAAAAGCGATATGGAACAACAAGAACAAGAAAAACCACAACAAATGAATGCCAAAGAAGATATTTTGGAAAAATGTCACTTTAATAAGTTTCTGGTAAAGGATAACAAACAAGCTACGAACCCTCAAGATGGGGAGTATGCAGATATAAAAGATCCTATTGTTTGGGAAATTATGCAATTTCATCCAAACACCACATATCAAGATTTTATTGGTGGAATCATCCCAAAAACAGGACAAAATGACAATTTAACTTATAAAGTAGAGAGTGGAAAGTTTAAGAAGTTTTGCGAATGTGCTGGAAAAGAAGAGAATAAAAGTAAAAAATTTGTTTTCATTATTGATGAGATTAACCGAGCCAATCTTTCTGAAGTTTTGGGAGAGTTGCTTTATGCACTAGAGTATCGAGATGAGGAGATCACGATCCCAAATTTTGATGAACCTTTTGTCATCCCTAACAATGTCTATATCATCGGAACGATGAATAATGTGGATAAAAGTCTTTCTACTTTTGACTTGGCATTGAGAAGGAGATTTGGGTTCTATGAAGTTGGAGTAGATTGTGAAGTGATTGAAAAGATGCTTGAGGGTAAAGTAGAGAAAGATTGTCTAGAGAAATATATTGAGAGATGTCAGGATCTAAACGCTTTGATAAGTGGCGATTTTGATGAGGAGGATAAGGAGAGGTTAAGCAAAGAAGAAAATAATACTTTGAAACTTGAAAAACATTACAAGATAGGACAAGCCTATTTTGCAAAGATAGAGAAGTTTTTTGAGAGTAATGAGAGCAATGAGATCACTCCTATTCACTTGACTAAACTTTGGGATTATCATCTCCAACCTTTGATTGAAGAGTATATTGGTTTTTCAATGGGTAATCAGGAAATATCAAATAAATTGGATAACCTGAAGGCTTTTTGGATTAGGGAATTGAAGTGAATAATCTAGTTCTTAGAGAATCGTGCTTGGAGGGGGTATATTGGGATAATATAAATAAGAAGCCAGGAATTGAAAAAACAAAAGCTATGATTACTCATTTTTATGAGAACTATCGCAGAGGATATTTCTATTCTTTTTTAAAAAATAAAAATGATAATTTGGCTGAGGTAGAAGCCCACAAGATTGTCTCTTACCATTATGAGGGGAAAACGAAAGAAACTTGCAGATTTTTTACCTCACACTATGTCGGCTTTTATAACACAACTCTTGGAAGAGAACAGGTTTCCCTCACTATCATTCCACGCTTTGGAGAAAAGATTGCCAACTACCTCTATGCCAATGCATTGGGGGTGTATCTCACAGAATCTATCACTTCAATCTCTCAAGACAAGTTTTACAATCAATGGTTTTTGGCTCTCTTGTGGATGGGGGCATTAGAGGGGGCGATTGGCAAAGCCCATATCCCCAAATCCTATGTGAGAGAGAGGAAAAATCTCACATATTTTAAGGGGAGGCTAGATGTAGGGAAGCAAATCTTACACAATCTCACATCCCCTCACAAGATGTATTGCCAATATCCCAAGCTCACCTATGATACGCCTATCAATCGCACTTTGTGTAAAGTCTATAAAATCCTTAGAAAAGAAAATTCACCTCTTTTTTCTCCAAGCATTCAAGGGCATTTCTCGATGCTTAATGACTTTGGTGTGAGGGATGAAATCAGTCTAAGAGAGATTGAGAATATCACTTATACACCCCTTAATCGTGCTTATCAAAAAGTCATCGAACTCTCTAAAATCATCATATCTCAAAAGGGACAGTCAAACACTCCTTTGCAAACTCGCTCAATGGGACAGGGGTTTTTCCTAGATATGAGTGAGATATGGGAAGCATATCTTTACAACAAGATTCTCTCCAAACTAGAGGGCTTTGAAGTGGAGAACTGCAATCTTGAAGGAGGGGATAGAGTTTTTTCTAAGGGTGATAATACAAGGGAGATGCGTCCTGATTTTAAGCTAATGCGAAATGGAGAGATTAAAGCAATCATAGATGCTAAATATAAAAATGTGGATAGTATGGAGAAAGTATCACGAGAGGATCTCTATCAGATGATGAGTTATATGTATCGTTATGATTGTGATTTGGGGATTTTTATAACTCCAAACAATAAAGATGAGGGGATCAGAGTTGATATGGTTGAAATCCTTAACCAAAAACAAGGAAAAATCCTCATTTTCTCCTTCCCTCTCCAATGGCTTGATAATGCAATCAAGGAGGATAAAATAATCGACTTTCACTCAGAAATCCAAAAACTTGAAGGGAATATGAGAGGAAGGATTGTTAGGGAAGTGACTAAGATATTGCAAGATTCTAAGGCAAATTAAGAAAGATCATAGAGGGGTGTAGGGGTTTGTGAACTTAGACAAGATGAGTTTGAATTTTTGTGGTCGAAAGAATCGACCGCAAATTGTTATAAACAAGACACCTAATGTCCTACTAAATCCTTATACTTTCCCCATATATTTTTTATGGAGGAGTAAGGATGAAATACAAACCTGCCAATAGGGAAGAGCTAAAAGCTCTTTGTAAAGATAAAAATATCTATCTAGGAGATATTGATACCTCCCTTATCACAGATATGAATAATTTGTTTTGTGGTTCAAAGAGAGGGGAGTATTCAGGGATAGAGAAGTGGGATGTCAGCAATGTGCTAGATATGTCAAATATGTTTCTCAAATCCGACTTCAATCACCCCATAGATTCTTGGGATGTTAGCTCTGTGTGGTATATGAGTAGGATGTTTCAGATGTCCCCATTCAACCAGCCTCTAAACTCATGGGATGTGAGCAATGTGCAATGGATGAATAGGATGTTTTTGCAAACACCCTTTAATCACCCTCTAGATTCTTGGAATCTTAGCTCTATTGAGCGTGCAGATATGATGTTCTCCCACTCTCCCTTTTCTCACTCATTACAAAATTGGATGCCTTATTTGCACGCCAAAGGGATAAAAATGGATCGCTTGTTTTGCTACAACAATGACTTATTTAAGGAGAGAGAGGAGCAAGGGCCTAGCCCTTTTTCCATAAAGACTTCTTTGCGACCCAAAAGCAAGGAAGAGCTGATTTGGCTTTGCAAAAATAAAGAAATTCATCTAGGAGATATTGATACTAGTCTCATCACAGATATGAGCTATCTATTTTATAGTTCAAAACGAGATAGAAGGGATTTCTCAGGGATAGAGAAGTGGGACACTTCAAATGTGGTGGATATGAGCTATATGTTTTATGATTGTATGTATTTTAATCACCCCCTAGATTCTTGGGATGTTTCAAATGTGGAGAATATGGAGGGAATGTTTAAAAACACCGATTACAGCCACTCTCTTTCTTCTTGGAATGTGAGTAAAGTCAGAAATATGAGAAGAATGTTTTCTTTCACTTTTTTGGATTGTCCACTAGATCACTGGGATGTGAGCAATGTAGAGAATATGGAAGAGATGTTTATGTATTGTCATTTTAACCACCCTATCGCCTCTTGGAATGTGAGTAAAGTCAAAAATATGAGAGGAATGTTTGCCTCTACCCCATTCAATCAATCCCTAAATTCGTGGGATGTCAGCAATGTGGTGGATATGAGCTATATGTTTTGTCAAACCCCATTTAATAGAAAGCTAGATAGGTGGAATGTGGCTAGAGTGAAAAATATGGAAGCGATGTTTGCTCATAGCTCCTTTGATCAAAGCTTAGAGACTTGGGATATACAATCCTTAGAAAATGCAAGCAGGATGTTTTTTGGCTCTTCTTTCTCTCATCCGCTTTCTCCACGCCCTGCACCCAATCTCAAAAAAGCTTCCCTTGCCCTTGCTTTCTCTCAATTCAATCATTCGCTTAAGGGTTGGAAAAAAGTCAAGAAGTGCAAAAATATCTGTTATCAAGACCCCTTGGTAAAGCTTGATATTTTTATTTATTAGAAAGATTAGGAGTAAGGATGAAGTATAAGCCAAACAATGGAGAAGAGCTAAAAGCTCTATGCGATGATGAAAGCGTATATCTAGGAGATATTGACACTAGTCTTATCACGGATATGAGTATGTTATTTGATGGTTCATCTCGCACAGATTTCTCAGGGATAGAGAGTTGGGATGTGAGTAATGTGGAGAATATGAGCCACATGTTTGAAAGCTCGCTATTCAATCATCCCATAGATTCTTGGGATGTCAGTAAAGTCAGGAATATGAGTGAAATGTTTTATGCCTCCCATTTCAATCAACCTCTCAACTCTTGGGATGTTAGCAATGTAGAAAATATGAATGGAATGTTTAGAGATACATTTTTCAATCAACCCCTTGATTCTTGGGATGTTAGCAAGTGCAAAGATATGAGCTATATGTTCTTTGATTCGTTCTTCAATCATCCCTTAAACTCTTGGAATGTTAGTAGTGTCAAAGATATGAATAATATGTTCTGTTATGGCTCCTTTGATCAACCTCTGTATTCTTGGGATGTGGGTAACGTAGAAAATATGCAAAGGATGTTTTGGGAATCAGCTTTTAACCACCCCATTAACTCTTGGAATGTGAGTAAAGTAAAAAATATGCACGGGATGTTTCGTAGATCGGCTTTCAATCAGCCCTTAGATTCTTGGGATGTAGGGAATGTGGAAGATATGGAACTGATGTTTTCAGAAACTAATTTTAATCATCCACTAGATAAATGGAATGTTGGTAGTGTTGTCAAAATGTGGGGAATGTTTGAGGAAAGTGCTTTCAATCAGCCTATAAACTCTTGGAATGTTAGCAATGTAGAGGATATGAGAGGTATGTTTAGATTCTCTTCCTTCAATCAACCTCTAGACTCGTGGGATGTGAGAAAAGTGGAGGATATGAGTTCTATGTTTGAGGATTCTAATTTTAATCAGCCCATAAACTCGTGGGATGTGAGTAATGTAGTCAAGATGTATTCTATGTTTGCTTACTCCTCTTTCAACCAACCTCTAGACTCGTGGGATGTGAGTAAGGCGGAGGGTACGAAAGATATGTTTGAGGAGTGTCCATATTCTCACCCCCTAGAGAGTTGGGGAGATAAAAATCCTTTTAAACAAGACATCTAATGTCCCACTAAATCCTTATACTTTCTGCATATATTTTTTATGGAGGAGCAAGGATGAAATACAAGCCTACCAATAGAGAAGAGCTAAAGGCTCTTTGTGATGATAAAAATATCTATCTTGGAGACATTGATACATCTCTTATTGCGGATATGAGCGAATTATTTGATAGTTCATATGGTTCATCTCGCAAGGATTTTTCAGGGGTAGAGAGTTGGGATGTGAGTAATGTGGAGAATATGAGCCATATGTTTGCAGGCTCACCATTCAATCACCCCATAGATTCTTGGAATGTCAGCAAGGTTACTGATATGAGTTATATGTTTGCTTATTCCTCTTTTAATCAACCCTTAAACTCTTGGGATGTTAGCAAGGTAGAAGATATGTGTGGAATGTTTGCGTCTTCATTATTCAATCACCCCATAGACTCGTGGAATGTGAGTGGATGTGAAGATATGTGTTTTATGTTTCATTGCGCTCTTTTCAATCAACCCATAGATCAATGGAATGTCAGCAATGTCAAAGATATGAATAATATGTTTAGTAGAAGTTCCTTTAACCAACCTCTGCATTCTTGGGATGTGAGTAGTGTGGAGGATATGCAAGCAATGTTTTTTGAATCTGTTTTCAACCACCCTATCAATTCTTGGGATGTTTCAAATGTAGAGAATATGGATGGGATGTTTTATGACTCCCCATTCAATCACCCCTTAGACTCTTGGGATGTGAGTAGTGTGGAGATGATGGATGGTATGTTTGTAAGTTGTCCCTATTCTCACTCACTAGAGAGCTGGGGAGATAAAAATCCTTTTAAACAAGACATCTAATGTCCCACTAAATCCTTATACTTTCTGCATAAAAACAAGGAGGAAGTATGAATATAAATCGCAGAAAAAGATACACAATCCCACAAATCATAAGCGAGGGGTTTTTGCTAAGAATCCCTATGGGTGAGAATAGGTATGAGTGCGACAAAGATCAAATCACAGCTCTTTTGGAAAGCATAAAAAGAGCAAAAGAAGAGGGAAAAGAATCCTTTTGTCTAGGTGAAATGAGTATATGCAGAGAGGGGTGTCGGTATAGTGTCATCGATGGAAGGTATCGCTTGATCATATTCTTTTTGATAGCGATTTATCTCGCCTCAAAAGAGATGAATGAGGGGGTTTGGCACGACTTTGTAAGAAGAAACAAAAAGAATATCCGTTTGGCAATCCCATATGAAGACTACCGTCCTAGTTGGTTGCTAGGTCTAATCATGAGCACAACTGGGAGAAGGGATTTGGAGTGTGTAATGCGTGCAGTGAGGGAAGATTTTTGGATGTATGAGTATTATATGGCGTTAAAAACCATTATGAATTGGTTTCATCAATACACCAAAGACTCGACACTGCAAGAGATTTCAGCATATCTCTATCGCAACTTTTATTTTGATTTTAATTTTATAAGTGAAGAGAAATATCAGCCTACTACCAAAGAAGAGCTAAAAGCCTTGTGTGAGGATGAGAGTGTTTATCTAGGCAAGATAGACACTAGTCTCATCACAGATATGAGTGGATTGTTTGCTCATTCAAATCGAATGAAGTTTTTGGGGATAGAGCGATGGAATGTGAGCAATGTGGTGGATATGAGTTATATGTTTGAGTCTTCTTGTTTTGATCACCCCATAAACTTGTGGAATGTGAGCAATGTCAGAAATATGGAGGGGATGTTTAGATATTCTATTTTCAATCAATACCTAAATTCTTGGGATGTTTCTAGTGTAAAAAATATGCGATTTATGTTTCATACCTCTCTTTTCAATCAACCCTTGGATGAATGGAATGTAAGCAATGTCAAAGATATGAGCCATATGTTTGAGGCAACTTCATTCAATCACCCCATAGATTCTTGGGATGTGAGTAATGTGGAGGATATGGAAAATATGTTTAAGGATTGTGCTTATTCCCACTCCCTAGAGAGCTGGGGAGAGAAAAATCCTTTCAAAAAATAAAATCATAAATTCTTCTAGGGGACAAAAAGTATCCCCCTTAAATTGAATAATTACAGAAAAAATCAAGGAGTAAAAATAAATATTCACAAACTAGTCTTAGTATCCCTAGCGATGCTTTTATCCCTAAATGCACAGAAATTTGAGCGACCCAAGCAGATTGATGTGTCCAAGTATCAAAGTGTTTGCTCAAGGGTATTGAGCTCAAAAGCAAACTTAGGATATTTTCTTGATGCTATTGCAGAAATCCCAAGTGATGAGGATAGTAAAAAACGAGTAGAAAAAGGTGTGACTTTTTTCCCAGATAGTGCATCTCTTCATATGTTTTATGCAAAGAGAGCAGAGATAGAGCGTGAGAATGAGATAAATCAGGGGACAAATAGGAAGTATGACAAAGGCGCACAGTATTATATAGAGAGATATGAGGAACTCTCCTCTGTCTTTAATATCAAGCTTATAAATAAGGGGATAAAAAATACAAATGACCCCCAAAAAGTCTATTGTCTCTATGAGGTGACTTATACCCCCAAGCAAAAACTAGATATTAAGAAATTCACTTATTTTACAGCCCACAATCCCGTTTCTGAAAAAATGCCCTCAGTTGCAGAACTCACAGACAAAGATTTCAATACTCTCTCCAATCTTGCGGGATATTCTCTTGCAAGGTTAAGATCTGATGATAGGGATGTGATCAGCTATCTTGTAAGAAGATATTTTCTTATCAAAAAAGATCAAGAAGGCTATGAGTACTCCTCAAATCCTTGGGGCAAAGATGTAAAACTCAAGATTGACAAAGCAGAGCTTGAGTGGATGTTGAAAAATCCACAAGAGATTGACTTGCCTTATTGAGGATGAAAGATGTGGTTTTGGTTTATCTCAGGAGTGATGTGGGTTTCAGGGGGATTGGCTCTGCTTGGAGGAGGGTATGCCCTCATCTCTTATATCAAAAGAAAAAGGCAGTATGCCAAAAGCTTTGCGTTTGCACGAGATTTTCTCCCTAGCAAAGATGGGTATATAGGAGAGCTTCAAAGGTTTAAAAAACTCCTAGAGGAGGAGAAAATAAAATGTTTGCGTGTCCGCTATTTAGAAATTAGATCTAGGAATAAACACTCAACGCAAGAGAGTGAAAATCAAAGCCCCACCTCTGCTCTAAAAGAAGAAAAACCCACAGGGCAAGAGAGCAAAAGCCAAGAGCTTATCTCAGGTGCCCTAGATTTCGTCCAAAAGCAAAGATCAATGCTAAGAGATGATGGAGCACAAGTGATGATTTCTTTCAATGATCCCACACGCTTCACATTTTTGCTCCCTAGTGGATCATATTCAGGGGGGATTCCCACAGGATTTGTTTTGCCAAGGACGACTTGGAGGAGCGTGAGATATGTCTCAAATGAATGCGTTATTGCCATTACCAACCCTGATGATAGAAACTTCTGTGGCGTGGGTGTCTATGATGTGAAAAAAGAGAAATTTGTATGGGCGACAAATTACAGAGTAGAGGCAGGAGGATGTGTCACTGATGCCATTCCTACTGATGCAAGTATGAGTAGATTTCGACTTATCTATACACGAGCCAATGGTATGGGCTCATCGACTTTGATTCCATAAGGGGGAGAGGATGAAAGCGTTTTTTAGTAAGCTCTTTGGCTGGGCGATTTTGATATGGATTGTTGGGTATTTGGGTTATCTCATAGGTTATGGAATCGATCTTTGCAAAGGTAGAGAATTTGAACTTAGTGGGAATTTTCTCATTATGACCTCCTCTTTGCTCTTTTTGCTTTTTTCTCTCTTGAGTATGAAATACGCCCAAAGACTGAGCGAGGAGTGCCAGAGCCAGTGTGAGGAGTGGTATGGAATCCATATTTGCTGGAGGGCAGGGGTGTGTGAATTGCTAAGAAAATATGAGGGCAAAAAAGAGGGTGGGGTAAGCAAAGAGTATCTTGAGGAGATTTTGAGAGAGTGGGAGAGATTGATAAGTGATCTTGCCATAAATTTGCAGGAGCAAAATTGGTATATCCCCATAGGTTTTGGCAATGAGAGGAGAAAGACTTTTGAGCCTACAAGCTCTTTGAAATATATTTTGCATAGAGATTTGTTTGGCGAAGTGTTTGCTTCACCTAAAGTGCGATTGAGGTTTTTAAAAGAACTTTTTCCACCTAAAGAGTTTGTCGAGTATCTCTGCAAACTTGAGGTTGCAGAGCAGGAGAAGATTTTGGAGAGGTTTTTTGGTGATGAGAAAGTGAGTGTGGAGGATTTAAAATAAGACATTATTTGTCTAAAAAAATGCTTCATAATTACAAAAAACCTTAGGAGTAAGCAGTGAAATATCAACCAAAAAACAAGCAAGAACTACAAGCTTTATGCAAGGATGAAAGTGTGTATCTAGGGGATATTGATACCTCACTTATTACAGATATGAGTGAGCTCTTTAGGGGGGCTAGCTCTTCTTATGGCGAATTTTATGGCAGAAGAGATTTTAGGGGGATAGAGAGCTGGGATGTAAGTAGTGTAGTGAGTATGAATGGGATGTTTTATGGCAATATTTTTTTTAATCACCCCATTGATTCTTGGGATATTAGATCTGTCAATGATATGGGCTATATGTTTGCCAACTCTAGCTTCAATCATCCTCTAAACTCTTGGGATGTGGGCAATGTCAAAAATATGGGCAATCTTTTTGCTTCCTCCCCCTTTAATCAGCCTCTAGATTCTTGGAATGTATCAAATGTAGAGAATATGTGCGGGATGTTTGCCAACACCCCCTTTAATCAGTCTTTAGATTCTTGGGATGTAAGCAATGTGGAGAGTATGGCATATATGTTTTGTGATAGTCGCTTCAATCAGCCCCTAAACTCTTGGAATGTGGCAAATGTGAAAGATATGGCAATGATGTTTAGAAACTCACCTTTCAATCATCCCCTTTGCTCTTGGGATGTAAGCAATGTGGAGAATATGAAGTATATGTTTGCCTACTGCTCCTTTTCTCACTCACTCTCCTCTTGGAATCTAACAAGTGCTAAAAAAATGGATCATATGTTTTTCCGCTCTCCTGCCTTTAAAGACATTGCTTCTTGGGGGAGAAGTGCTGAGGAGAAAATGAAGTGGATATTTGTCGCAGTGGCTTGGGAGCAATCTGTGAGTAATATGTCACAAAAAAGTGAGAGAAAAGAGTGCAAAAGACTCTATCAGCCACGCACAAAAGGGGAGCTTGAAGAGTTGTGTAGGGATGAGAGCATTTATCTAGGTGATATTGATACCTCACTTATTACAGATATGAGTCATTTGTTTCACAGCTCAAAGCGTAAGGATTTTTCAGGGATAGAGAGCTGGGATGTAAGTAAAGTAAGGGATATGAGTTGTATGTTTTATTATTCTTCCTTCAATCATCCCATAGACTCTTGGGATGTGAGTAATGTGGAGAATATGTGTAGGATGTTTGCCAACACCCCTTTTAACCAACCCCTTTCTTCTTGGGATACTCGCAAGGTATACAACAAATGTATGATGTTTGAAGACTGTCCTTTCAATCAGCCCATAGATTCGTGGGATGTGAGTAGAGTGGGGATAATGGTAGGGATGTTTGAGGGCAGTGAGTTTAACCACCCTCTCTCCTCTTGGGATGTTTCAAATGTTAAAAATATGGACAGGATGTTTACCAACTCCCCTTTTAATCAGCTTCTTTCCTCGTGGAATGTGAGCTCTGTGACAAGCATGGCATGGATGTTTAAAGGCAGTAAGTTTAACCAGCCCATAGATTCATGGGATGTGAGTAGAGTGGAGATCATGGTAGGGATGTTTGAAGGCAGTAAGTTTAACCAGCCCCTTGATTCTTGGGATGTAGGATCTGTAGAGTATATGAATAGAATGTTTGCAGATTCTTCTTTTAACCACCCTCTAAACTCGTGGGATGTGAGCTCTGTGGTAAATATGAGTAGGATGTTTGAGAGTAGTGAGTTCAACCAGCCCCTTAATTCGTGGGATGTGTCAAATGTCAAAGATATGGAGGGGATGTTTAAAAACACCGTTTTCAATCACCCCTTAGAGGGCTGGAATGTCTCAAATGTCAAAATTATGAAGAAGATGTTTAAATCTTCACTTTTTAACCATCCCCTTGATTCTTGGAATATAAAAAGAGTAGAGGATATGACAGAAATGTTTGCATACTCTTCTTTTAATCAACCTCTGTATTCTTGGGTTGAGAATGAAAGGGTAGTCAATCGCGATATGTTTTTGCACTCACGATATTCTTATCCAATTACGCATTTTCTCTACAAAGGATATGGAGTTCAATATCTTATAGGGGATACACCTTATGCTTTTCCGCTTGATTTTTCCTCATATCCCAAGATTTATGCTCCCAAAAGCAAAGAAGCGTTAAAGCTCATTGTCAATGATAGAGCAATCCCACTTTATAGCATTGATGTGAGGGGTGTGAAAGATATGAGCTATCTTTTTAAGGGATGTTTGAGAGAGGATTGGGAGTATGCAGGAATAGAGTGCTGGGATATGAGTGGGGTAGAGAGCGTGGAGGGGATGTTTGAGGGGTGCAAATATCAGCACAGCAAGAGATTTTTTGAGTTGCAAGGGATAAAGAGGGATTAGCAAATCTCCCACTTCCCTCCCTTTTGACTTCCGATTCTTTTAAGTTTATTTTCTTCTTTGAGAGTTTTTATAACCTTTTTAACTCCTGCTTCACTCATTCCTAGATTCTCAGAAATTGAGGAGATGGTGATATGAGGATTTGAGACAATCAAAGAGAGGATTTTTTGGCTACTTTTTTGGCTACTTTTTTGGCTACTTTTTTGGATATCTTGCATTGATTTTAAAATGATTTCAAGCATAAATTCAACAAAAGGAGAGCTCTCCCCCATAGCAGTAGAATCCTCAATTGCTTTGTAATAAGCCTTTTGATTTTTGTAGATAAGATTTTCGATAGGAAGCTGGAGAAAGAGGGGGTGAAAATGTGAGAGAATCACGCTTTGCCATAATCTCCCCAAACGCCCATTCCCATCTTCAAAAGGATGAATAAACTCAAATTCATAATGAAAAATACAAGACTTAAGCAAAGGGTGCTCGCTAGAACTCTCAAGCCACTCAAAAAGATTTTTCATCAGTTTTTCTACCAAATGAGCCTGAGGGGCGATGTGAGAGCCAACAGCGACATTGACTTCTCTAAATTTTCCTGCATTTTTTAGCACATCCCCCATCATTAGCAAGTGTGCTTTTAGCAAATCCTCTAGCTCATCAAATCTGAAGTTGGAAATCTCCTCATAAGCCTTGATTGCTCCTTGCACTTCTGCTAATTCCCTTTTTGATCCAAGAACCCTTTTTCCCTCCAAAATCGCTGTGATTTTCTCCTCACCAATATGATTGCCCTCAATCGCCAAAGTCCCTGCAAGGGTTTTGATGCGATTTTGTCTGCGAAGTTTGAGAGAGATTTTGTTTTGGGCTTGGAGCTGAAGTTTTGTAAGCTCTTGGATAATGAGTGTGGAGAGAGAAAAAATCTTTGAAGTGATTGTATAAGGAGGGGTTTGCATCGCTTTTTCCACTTTGTTTTTGAAAGAATTTTACCCAAAAACTCATAAACCTCAATATCAGACACAAAATGTCCTGTAAGTTTCTCTACACTTTCATCATATCAAACACAAGGAGCAAAAATGAGCGAGTTAGCAAACAATCTAGCAATGCAAGAGATGAAAGATAAAATCAAACTTTGGATGCTTAAAATCATTTTGGATTTGGGAGGGATGAGAAAATTTTGCGATAGTGATGGATATATCCGAGAAAAAGGGGTTTTGTATTTCTTAGAGCTTGAGGGGTATGAGGATATTTCAGGAAAAGATGTCAATCCTAGAAGACTTTTGTTGCAAATGCGTAAGAAATACGCACATCTAAGAAATTTGCAAAACATCAAAGGAGATAAAAACCTTGAAACCAATCTGCATTTACTGCAAGACTTCTTCTCTCTTAGCTCTGAGGAGAGATCGGTGCTAGAGTTTTTGCTATGTATGAAACAATATGATGTGCTAGAGGATTGTATGGATTTGTTACCAAAGAGTGAGACGCATTCTGCTTTTATTGCTAATCTCTCAGGATTGCTTGAGATTCCAAAAGCAAGTGTTGAGAAAGTGCTAAGTGATAGCTCTATCCTTACCAAAACCACAATCATCGAGCCTGATTTTCGCTCAAATGGTTATAGTGTGCGTGATAATCGCTTTGCTTCCAAGATGTTTGGAAATATTTCAAATATCGAAGAGCTTTTTGAGGACATCATCAAGGTTTGCTCAAGCACGGAGTTAGCACTCAAAGATTACAATCATCTAAAAAATGATGTCAAAAATATTACCTCTTATCTCAAAGTCGCACTCTCTCAAAAGCTTGAGGGAGTCAATATCTTGCTTTATGGTGGGGCAGGGACAGGGAAAACCGAGCTTGTCAAAGCGATTAGCAAATCACTCAAAGCTCCTCTTTATGAAGTGAGTTATAGCGATGATGATGGGAGCTATATCACAGGGACTGAGAGAATGGGAGCGTATAGAATCGCTCAAAGCCTGCTTAGGGGCAGAAAGCTTTTGATGTATGATGAGGCTGAGGACATCCTCTATGGCGATGAGATGCATTTGCAAAAAGGCAAGGCGTGGATCAATCGCTCACTTGAGAGCAATAAAATTCCAACCTTTTGGATTACCAACAAGATTGGCAAGGTAGATGAAGCGATTATTAGGAGATTTGATTATGTGCTTCACTTGCCTATTCCCTCAAAGCAGAAGCGAAAAGCGGTGCTAAAAAAGTATTGTGATGATTTTGTGAGTGAAGAGGTGCTAGAGGAGCTCTCAAGCAATGAATATGCCTCTCCTGCACTCATTCAGAGGGCAAGTCGAGTCGCAAGGCTTTCTAAAAATCAAGAGCTTTTCTCCCAATGCCTCTCAAACTCTCTTAAAGCTATGGGATACAAGGAGAAGAAAAAGCAAGAGGAGAAAAGCACCTTGCCAAAAAGCTATGATTTGAGTTTCATCAATGCTGATATGGATATGTCAAAAATTATTGAGGGAGTGAGGAATAACCCCAATGCACGAATCTGCCTCTATGGCGTGGCAGGAAGTGGGAAAAGTGCTTATGCTCGATTTCTCGCTCAATCACTCAACAAGCCTTGCATCCTAAAAAAGGGGAGTGATTTGCTTGATAGTTTTGTAGGAGGCACAGAGGCAAATATCGCAAAAGCCTTTAAGGAAGCCAAAGAGAGTGGGGCGGTTCTTATCTTTGATGAAGTGGATAGCTTCTTGCAAGAGAGAGCAGGGGCGTTTAGGAGCTGGGAAGTTACGCAAGTGAATGAAATGCTAGTGCAAATGGAAGAGTTTGAGGGGATTTTCATCGCCACAACCAACCTTGTAGATAGCTTAGATAGAGCGTGTTTGAGGAGATTTGATCTCAAAGTGGAGTTTAAATATCTCAAAGCCTCACAACTTTGGGGATTATTTCAGAGGGAATGCAAGATTTTGGGGATAAAGGTGGATAAAAGCCTCAAAGAGAGGGTAGAATCTCTTTTAAATATTTCAGCAGGGGATTTTGCATCAATCAGGCGTCAAGCGAGATTTTTCCCAATGCAAAACGCCCAAGATTTTTATCAAAGACTTTTAAATGAGAGTAAGCTAAAAAATCAAAACCAAAGCAAAGTAGTGGGCTTTGCTTCAAATTTTTAAGGAGCAAGAATGTTTTCAAAATCACTCTATACACGCGGATTGCAATGCCAAAAATCCCTATGGCTTAAAAAGAAAAAGCCAGAGGTTCTAAGTGCTCCTGATCCTCAAAGAGTAGCTATCTTTAGCAATGGCGATGATATTGGTTCTCTAGCCCACTCTCTTTTCCCCAATGGTAAAGAAATCAAGTTTGAAGGTAGTAGTTTTGATGAAAAAATCAGACAAACCAAAGAATGGATAGAGCAAGGGGAGAGGGTCATCTATGAGGCGACATTTAACTATGATGACACGCTTGTAATGGTGGATATTTTAGTCATCAAAGAGGGGAAAGTGCATATCTATGAGGTCAAAAGCTCTACTTCGGTTAAAGAAGTGTATAAACACGATGTTAGCATTCAATACTATGTGCTTAATGGGCTTGGCTATGAGGTAGAGAGTGCTAATGTCGTGCATATCAATAGCGATTATGTGCGAGGGGATGAGCTAGATCTATCGGAGTTTTTTAGTATCGTAGATATTAGTGAGATTATCAAAGACAAACAAAAAGATATTCCTCAAAGATTAAATGAGTTTAGGGAAATGCTAAAAGGAGATGAGCCAAAGATGGAGATAGGGATGCAATGCCTTAGCCCCTATGAGTGCGATGCATGTGAGTATTGCTGGGAAGTGCAAAGAAAGATTCCAAGCTATAGTGTGTTTGATATTGCAAGGCTAAAGTGGGAGAAACGCTTTGAGCTCTATCACTCGGGGATAATCAAACTTGAGGAGATTGAGGATTTGAGAGGATTTAGTGAGGGGCAAAGATTGCAAATCTTATGCGAGAGAGATCTAAAAATCACAATCAAAAAAGACAAAATCGCTACTTTTCTCTCAACGCTTCAATACCCAATCTATCATCTTGACTTTGAAACCTTTCAGCAAAGCATCCCCAAATGGAAGGGAATCTCCCCTTACGAGCAGATTCCATTTCAGTTCTCTTTGCACATCGACTATGGCGATGGCAGACTAGAGCACAAAGAGTTTTTGGCAAAAGAGGGGGAAGACCCTAGAAGAGGGTTAGCAGAGCATTTGCTAGAGTATATCCCACAAGATGTAATGCTAATGGCATATAATGCAAGTTTTGAGCGAGGGGTGATAAGAAAGCTTGCTAGGGATTTTGAGGATCTAAGCAAGGAGCTTCACACTCTTGCCTCAAACATTGTGGATTTGATGATTCCTTTTGCCAACAAAGACTATTATCACCCCAAAATGAAAGGAAGCTACTCGATAAAAAAAGTCCTTCCTGCCCTTGTGCCTGAAATGGAGAGGGCATACAAAGATTTGGGGCTAGTGCACGATGGAGGAGAGGCAATGGAGAGCTATGCTTCTTTGCATCTAATGGAAGAGAAGCAAAGAGAGGCGTATAGACAAGCCTTGCTAGAATATTGTAAGCTTGATACTTTGGCAATGGTAAAAGTGCTAGAGAAGCTTAGGGAAGGTATTAGAGCCAGTGAATATATTTCATCACATAATCAGCAAAGAAAATAATCACTGCATAACGCAGTGTTTTACCTAGAGCGATGAAAAAGATACAGCGATAGATATTGTATTTGGCAAGTCCTAAAGAGAGGGTAAAAATATCTCCAAAGAAAGGCACAAAAGAGAAAAAGGAGAGCAAATCGCCGTGCTGATGGCTCTTTTGTCTAAAATATCTTACCTTGATATTATCGATCTTTGAAAACCTTTCTAACACTTTTGTGAGCCCAAAATAGCCTAGTGCATAAGTTGTCACACTTCCTAGCACATTACCTACACTTGCGACAATAAGGATAAGGTAAGGATTGTATTTCAGAGCGATAAACGTGGCAACCACAGCTTCTGAGGGGATAGGTAAAATCGTGCTTGATGCAAAAGTGGCTAAAAAAAGCCCAAAGATTCCATACTCTTCCATTTAGAGCACTCTTTTTTTGATAAATGGTGAGAGTTTTGTGAGAATCTCATAGGGGATAGTATCAAAAAATCTAGCCCATCCTCGCACATCTCTAAAAAGACAGATTCTTTCTTTTTCACTTAAAGTAGAGAAGCAGTCCATTGACATTCTAGGTAGGATTTGTTCTCCCTCATCACAAAGGAGCTTTCCATGCGTATGTTCATGGATTCTAAAAAGCCCATCCCCATAGCCTAGATCATAGCTGCTCACAACCCTATCTTCTTGCATTTGCCATACCCCACCATAGCCGATTTTCTCTCCTTTTTTTAGCGTGTGAGAGCAGATTCTATCCGCCCAAAGACTAGCGATAGGTTTGAGAGGTGGGGGATTGTCAATCTCAGCACATAGATAGCCATATCCTGCAAGGCCGATTCGCACAATGTCATTGCAACTCTCTTGTCTAAAAGTTCCTGAAGAATTGGAAGCGTGGAATCTTGGGAGTGGGAGATTGTGCGAAGTGCAAAGAGAGACGACTTCTTGTCTGATTCTCTCTGAGTTACTCTCTTGCCTCTTTAGATCCTCTCCACCCTCATCACCAAAGCCATTGTGGGTAAAAACGCCGATGAGATTGAGCTTGCGTTTGGCAATGATAGTAAAAGCATCTTTTAAGCAATCGACTGAAATTCCATTGCGATTCATTCCGCAATTCACTTCTAGCTCAAACCCTCTTGTAGGAGTGATGCTCCCAAGTGTATCAAGTGTTTGCACGCACTGATAAATATTGCTTGGCGCATCTTGGGAAACTTCGCCATAAAAGGCGGTGATATGCTTAAAATAGTGGCAAATTTGTAAGGCTTCAAACTCATTTTTGACAAACACACTCTCAATCCCATTTTCCCTCGCCAAACCTGCCATTTCTTTTAGCCCGTGTCCGTAGGCATTGTCTTTGAGGACAAGAGCAAGATTTTTTTGGGATTTGAGATGAGTAGAAATAAGATTGAGATTGTGTTTGAATGCTTGGGAGTTGATCAGTAGTTCTGCCATGATTTACCTTGAAGTGTGGGGGAGTCCCCACGAAGTGTTATTTGAGTGTTGCAATATAATCTGCCAAAGCATTCATATCCGCATCTGAGAGATTTTTGACTTGGATAAACATTGTGTTTGCTTTTGGAGTTTTGATTGTCTTGTTTTTGTAACCAACCAAGAAATCAAGAGCCTCTTTCTTGCTCAAACCAGCGATAGCCTTAGGTGCTATGCCTACTTTCTTGCCATCAGCACCATGGCAAGTGGCACATTTTTTATAAACTGCTGGAGCTTCTGCAAAAAGCATGGAAGCCAATCCCAAAGCACAAAGTGCAACGATCTTTTTCATAATTCCTCCTAAGAATTAAAGTGATTTTGGATTACCTTTGCGTGTGAGGTAACTCCGTATTTTATCATGTTTTTGTAGCTTTAGAGTTTGATTCTCCCCTCAAATGCACGAGAGAGAGAAAGCTGGTCGATATGCTCTAGTCCAATACCTGTGGGGATGCCTTGAGCAATCTTGCTAAAAGATAATCCCAAAGCACTGAGGCGATCTTCAACAAAAAGCATCAAAGCATCATTTGCCAAAGAGGGTGAAAAACTAAAAATCACTTCTTGAATATTTTCTTTGAGAATCAAGGCAATCAGCACTTCAAAGTCTATATTTTCTAGTGATTCTAAGACAAAATATTTCCCTGCAAATCCCCCCATATTTTCAATGATTGCAATATCTCTTGGATGGGCAACAATGCATAGTTCTCCATTGCTTCGTTCGCTATCTTGACAGATCTGACACTCATCTTCCTCGCTCAATCCCCCACAAGATGAACATCGCTGAACATTTTCCACAGCTTTTTGAATATTTTTTGCAATCTGCATCCCTAGATATTTATTTTCTACACAGAGGGTATATGCCATTTTTTCTGCAGATTTCTTTCCAATGGATGGGAGCTTCTCAAGTGTTTCAACAAGTAAATAAAAGGATTGTAGGTTTTTGATTTTCATAAATGGGATTGTAGCATTTGAAGTTTTTCTTTCAGAAGGCTTTTTGTTTTTTCTCCATCGAGAGTTTTGATAGAATTACAACTTTTTCTACATTTGACTTTCATTTTTAAGGACAACATTTTGGAAGAATTTGATTACTATGAAATATTAGAAGTTACACGCAATGCTTCAAGTGAAGAAATCAAAAAGGCTTTTAGAAAAAAAGCAATGGCTTGCCATCCTGATCGCAATCCAGATAATCCAGAGGCTGAAGAGCAGTTTAAAAAAATCAATGAAGCCTATGAAGTGCTAAGCGATGAGAGTAAGAGGGCAACTTATGATCGATTTGGAAAAGCAGGACTTCAAGGTATGGGTGCGGGAAGTGGTGGAATGGGCGGTTTTGGTGATATCTTTGGCGATATTTTTGAAGGTTTCTTTGGAGGAGGTGGACGCAGAAAAACACAGAGAGATGATTTGAAGTTTCAGCTTGATATGGCTATTGCCCTTACGCTTGATTTTAAGGAAGCTGTTTTTGGATGCAAGAGAGAAATAGAAGTCCCATACAAAGTGGCGTGCGAGGAATGCGGAGGAAGCGGAACTAAAAAGAAAGAAATGTGTCCAGATTGTCAAGGGCAAGGTCAGATTGGGATCCGGCAAGGTTTTATGACTTTTGCACAGACTTGTCCAAGATGTCAAGGAAGTGGGGAGGTTATTACAGAAAAGTGCCCTAAATGTGATGCTAAAGGATACAAAACTCAAAAAGAAAAAATCAAGATTGATATTCCTGAGGGGGTATTTGAGGGAGCAAGAATCAGAGTATCTGGCAAAGGTAATCAGGGCAAAAATGGCGAAAGAGGGGATTTGTATATTCAAATTAGTATCAAAAATGATGAGCATTTTATCCGTGATGGAGAGAATATCTATGTAGAAGTTCCGGTATTTTTCACAACCATCTTGCTAGGTGGCGAGATAAAAATCCCTTCTTTGCGTGGAGAGCTTGATCTAAAGATCCCTGTAGGTTCAAAAGATAGAACGCAGTTTGTGTTTGAAGGACACGGGGTTAAGAATATACAAAGAAATTACTATGGTGATTTGATTGTAGAAATCAGCATTACTTATCCCAAAAAACTCTCAAACGAACAAAAAGAGCTTATCAGCAAGCTTCAAGAAAGTTTTGGAGATCATAGTCAGCCTCACAAAAGCACACTCAAAAAGGCATTTGAAAAAGCTAAAAAATGGTTTTCCGAGTTTAAACAATGATCATCAATACTGGTGCAAGAACCGATAGTGTAGCCCTGTATTCAAAGTGGCTACTCAATCGATTCAATGAAAGTTATGTTTTGGCTAGGAATCCCCTTTTCCCAAAGAAGATTACACGCTATGAACTTGATCCAAAAGTCGTGGATTGTGTAGTGTTTTGCTCAAAAAATTACAAACCTATTTTGTCTCATTTGCACCAAATCACAGAGCGTTTTTCTGCTTATTTTTACTATACCATTACAAGCTATAAGGAAGATATCGAGCCAAGAGTCCCAAGTGTTCAAAAAAGCATACAAACTCTAATTGAGCGATCCAAACTTGTAGGAAAGAAACGCATTGCGTGGAGATATGATCCTATATTGCTCACATCAAAATATGATATTTCATATCACATTAAGACTTTTAGAAAAATTGCTTCAAGCCTAGCCCCCTATATGATCGCTGTATTTTTAGCTTTGTGGAGATGTATAAGCGATTGGAGTATTTAATGCCTGAGTTGATAGCTTTGAGTGAAGAAGACAAGGAGGTTTTAGCCAAGAATCTTGGAGGGATTGCAAAAGAGTTGGGGATTTGCATCTAGACTTGCGGAAAAAGTGGGGAGTGGAGTCAATATGGAATTTCTCATTCTGCTTGCGTGAGTTTGCAAGTCTTAGCAGAAGCTAATGGTTTGGAGTTTAAGGAACTTAAACACAAGGGTTTAAGAGAGGGATGTGGCTGTATAGAAAGTCGTGATATAGGGATATGATAGTTGCTCTCTTGGATGTAAGTATTGTTATGCCAATAAAAATCCTCAAAAATCCATGCAAAACTACAAATCTCACAATCCAGCTTCTCCTCTACTCTTGGGCGAAATAGAAGAGGGGGATGTCATCACTCAAGCTACACAAAAATCATTTCTCAAACACACTTCAGTCCATCCTACATTGTTTTGAGGGGAAAAATGCTAAACATCAAAGAAATACATGTCAAAAGCATTCTCTCCAAATCCAATCTCCCCGTGTGTGATTATTCTGCAAATCCCTACACGGGATGCACTTTTGCGTGTAAGTAGTGATAAAAAGGGCGCAACGCTGTATAATAAGCAAATATAGTGTAACATGTTGGGTCAAAAATGATAGGGCAAAAAATTGGCTGGCTCTATCTAACAGCCTGCTAACCCTTTACTATTTACACATTTACCAAAAAATAACCCTAAAAAGCCCCTCAAAAGAAAAAATAAAAATTGAGAAGTAGCGCTGGAAAATTCTTGAAAAAT
>DXDJ01000055.1 GCA_019115525.1 Candidatus Helicobacter avistercoris
CAAACAAAAAATAAACCATATCTTGGGTATATCCCTTCCCACAAAATTCAAAAAAAGGAAAACAAATGAAAAAAGTAGGAATCTTTTATGGAAGTGAAAGTGGAAACACTCAAGAGGTTTGCAAAGTCATCGCTCAAGAGCTTGGAAGTGATGCAGAGGTGTTTGATGTGGCAAGTGTGGATAAAGAGAAAATTTTAAGCTTTGACAATCTCATCTTTGCAAGTGCGACTTATGGAAGTGGGGATTTGCAAGATGATTGGGAGAAAATGTTTAAAAATCTAAATGAAAGTGATTTTAGCTCCAAAGTCGTGGCACTTGTAGGAGTGGGAGATGGCGATAGCTATGGAGATACTTTTGTTGAGAGTATTTATCATCTTTATCAAAAGGTAAAAAGTGCAAAAGTAGTAGGAAGAGTAAGCAAAGAGGGCTATGTCTTTGAGGAAAGTCAAGCATTAGATGGTGATGAGTTTTTGGGTTTGGCTATTGATGAGGAAAACCAAAGCGAGCTTACAATGGAGCGAATCAAAGCTTGGGTGGAGCAAATCAGAGGGGAATTTTTCTAAAAATAACGAGAGTGAGAAGGGTATCCCCTTGCTCTCTTTAAAATTATCTTGAAAGCTCATAGCCTTGTGCGATAATGTCGGAAAAATACTCAATCTCCTCTGGGGTCTTAAGCACCATTTCTGAGGGGGCATTACAAAAACTAGGGACATTTGAAAGATCATTAATGACGCAGTTTGGATCATCAAATAAATGAGCGTGATACATTAAATAGATTCTGATTTGAGAGCGTTGAATCACAATACTTGCAATATTTTTTCCCCCAACAAAAGCAATATAGGCTTTTGTCCCCTTAGTACTTATATTGACTTTATCCATACATCTCTCTTTAAAGGCAAGATAGAGGTCAATAATTCTTTGGGGTTTTCCTTCAAAAAAACTCTCCTCACTTCTTTTTTCACCTTTTTTTGTTTTTTTGGGAATCTCAAGTCCTGTAATATTTGCTATAAGCTCAACAAAATTGGGTCTTCCACTAATGACACAAAGAGTCTCTCCCTCTAAGTTACTGATACGTGCGACAGAGTATTTTAGCTCTAGCCAAACCTCCTCTAAAAGGTAATCCCACAGATTTGCATTGCAGATAATAGAAGTTTCTCCATTTTTGATTACAGATTCAAACTCTTCAATAATTTCTGCACTTAGCTTGATTTTTTTTTGACTATTTTTTTCTTCTACTTTGGCTTCTTTAGTATTTTTTTTTGCAGATTGTGAAATCTCTTCAATCTCTGCAATACTTTTTTCATCAAGCATTCCTTTTAAGGCTTGTATTGTTGTAGGGTCTATGGTTTTTAAAAACCTCATATTCATTAAATATTCTCTAACATCAGAACTTTCTCGTTCTAATCTTTTGATACTTTGAAAAGCATCAACGTAGTAAAGTAACTCAGTTTCTCTCATTTTAAACTCCTTTTATAATAGAATTTTTGAAATTATACACAAAAATAAAAAAATATAAATTATAAATTTAAAAATGCTTATCAATTTGAAAGCGTATATAGTCAAGTTTATTTTGCTAGAATTCCAAAAACTCTAAAATAGAGATTAGGATAAGTGACTTATGGATAATTATGAATACTCTGAACTTCTAAAAGAACTTGATAACAAATGCAACAACATTGCCAAAATCATCAAACCTGATGAAATCAAATTTCAGCTTGAAGAAATTGAGGCAATTCAGCAAGACCCAAGCTTTTGGAATGATGCAAAAAAAGCAGGAGAGGTGGGGAAAGAAAAATCAAGACTTACACGACTTCTTGAAACTTATGAGAATGCAAGAGGAATGTTGGATGATGCCAAAGAGTTGTTTGAAATCGCTCAAGAAGATGAAGGGCTAAAAGAACAGCTCTTTTCTGAGAGCTCCAAGCTTGAGGGGGTGATCAAAAAGGTAGAAATTGAGGTAATGCTAAGTGGAGAGCATGATGGAGCAAATGCGATTATCACGATTCAGCCTGGAGCTGGGGGGACAGAAAGTCAGGATTGGGGAAGTATCCTTTATCGAATGTATCTTAGATGGGCAGAGAGAAGGGGGTTTAAGGTAGAGTTGCTTGACTATCAAGATGGGGAAGAAGCGGGGATTAAGGGCGTGGCATTTATCATCAAGGGTGAAAATGCCTATGGATATATGAAAAGCGAGAATGGAGTGCATCGCTTAGTGCGAATCTCCCCTTTTGATGCCAATGCCAAGCGACACACAAGCTTCTCAAGTGTTCAAGTTAGCCCTGAGCTTGATGATGATATTGATATTGTTATTGAAGATAAAGACATTCGAATTGATACATATCGTGCTAGTGGTGCTGGAGGACAGCATGTCAATAAAACCGAATCTGCTATCCGTATCACCCATCTTCCCACAGGGATTGTAGTGCAGTGTCAAAACGACAGATCTCAGCACAAAAACAAAGCCACAGCCCTAAAAATGCTAAAAAGTAAGCTCTATGAGCTAGAAAAAGAAAAACAAAATGCCTCTGCAAATTCTCAAGAAAAAAGCGAGATTGGTTGGGGACATCAAATCAGAAGCTATGTTTTAGCCCCCTATCAGCAAGTCAAAGATTCTAGAAGTAATCAAGCTTTTAGTAATGTTGAGGCGATTTTGGATGGGGATTTGGATGAGATGATTGAGGGAGTGCTTGTCAGTGGAGCAGTGCAATGAGCTCTCAACTCCCCCAAATAGAAGAAGCCTTAGAACTAATCAAAGAGGCAAAAACTTATAGCGTAGAGATGCTTGAGCGGATTGAAAAACTCTGCTCACTTCTCACACAAATCCAAGGTAGAAATACCTTTGTGCAACAATGCCTAAAAGAACAAGCTCAAGTGATGAGTATTGTAAGTGAGCAAAATCCTGAATTTGAGATTTTCAAAACCTCAAAAGATCAGATAGAAGAAGCTTTAACTCACTCTCTTGCACTCTCACAGCTTAGCACAAGGGGGCTTGAAATCCTAGAGGTGAGTGCGAATACAAGCGAGGAGCAAGAGAGGATTGCCAAAGCTGGAGTGTTGCTTAAGAGCGTGATAGGGTGTTTGGATATGCTTTTGGGGGAGAAGATAGAGGATTTTATCCAAACCACAGCAAGCAATCAAAATGCAGGCAATCAAGAGATTGATTCTGCAAGTTTGCAAAGCCTAAAACATCACTTTGAAAGGTCAAAATGAAAAAAGTTCAACTTCTCTCCCCAGCTGGGAATCTCACAAAGCTCAAAATCGCTATCAACTATGGAGCTGATGCAGTCTATGGGGGGGTATCGCATTTTTCTCTAAGAAATCGAGCAGGAAAGGAATTTAGTCTAGAGAGCTTCAAAGAGGGGATTGAGTATGCTCATGAAAGAGGAAAAAAAGTCTATGCCACAATCAATGGCTTCCCTTTCAACTCTCAGCTCAAGCTCTTAGAAAACCATATCTTAAAAATGGCAGAGCTCTCTCCTGATGCTTTCATCATCGCAACCCCAGGGGTTGTAAGACTTGCTAGAAAACTTGCTCCTCACATTCCTATCCACCTCTCTACTCAAGCCAATGTGCTTAATGTGCTAGATGCAGAAGTCTTCTATGAGTTAGGAGTGAAGCGAATCGTGGCAGCTAGAGAGCTAAGCCTAAGCGATGCTGTTGAGATCAAAAAGCATTTGCCTGACCTTGAGCTTGAAATTTTCGTGCATGGGAGTATGTGCTTTGCATTCTCAGGGCGATGCCTGATTTCAGCTCTGCAAAATGGGCGAGTTCCTAATCGTGGAAGCTGTGCGAATGATTGTAGGTTTGATTATGAATACTATGTGCGAAACCCTGATAATGGCGTGATGATGAGGTTGCACGAAGAAGAGGGAGTTGGCACACATATTTTCAATGCCAAAGATCTCAATCTTGCTTCCCATCTTGATGAGATTTTAAAAAGTGGAGCGATTGATGCACTTAAAATTGAGGGGAGAACAAAGAGTAATTACTATGCAGGAATCACAGCACGCACTTATCGTGAGGCCATAGATGACTACTACTCAGGCAATTATCGAGCACCAAAGTATCAAGAAGAGCTCAATACTCTCAAAAATCGAGGATTTACTGATGGCTATATCATTCACCGTCCTCACGAGAAGCTCAATACCCAAAACCACAAAACTGCTATTAGTGAGGGAAGCTATCAAGTCAATGCTGAGGTGAGTGAGTGCGGAGAGTGGTTTGTGTGTCGCCACACTATCAAAGTGGGGGAATATAAAGAAATTGTCGCACCTAAGGGAGCGAGTGTGCCTTGCGTGAATAATGAGCTTGGCGTGATTGTAGAGCATAATGGAAAGTATCTTATTAGCTTTAAAAAGCTTGAGCTTGAAAATGGCAAAGAGCTAAGCGAAATCCACAGCGGAAATGTCAATCGTGTCAAACTCCCTGCCAAACTCCCTGCGTTTAGTTTCTTTAGAGAAGGGATAGTATAGAGGAGTGTAAATGCCAAAATTTAACGATTGGGATTTGAAAGAATGGAAAAAAATTGAGGCAAATGTAGATTCTCTTTGGTTGATCCCAAATCGTGATAGAAGTGGAAGACATTGCAATATTTATCATGGAAACTTTATTCCACAGATACCAAATGAATTGATAAATCGATATACAAAAAAGGGAGAATTGGTAATCGATGCATTTTTAGGAAGTGGTACAACACTTTATGAATGTGAAAGATTGCAGAGAAAATGTATAGGATTAGATATTAACGAGAAGATTTTAGACTTTGTTGCTCACAATATGGAGAGGAGCAAGTATAGAGATTATCGTGTAAGATTATGCGATAATACCAATAGACAAGAAAGTGAAAGGTGCATTACCCAATCTTTATATGAACTCCATGCCAAGAGTGCTCAGTTTGTATTTTTTCATCCTCCCTATCTAGATATTGTCAAGTTTACCAATCATCCCAACGATCTGAGTGCATATCGTAATATTCAAGATTTTGTTCCACTTTTTATTAAAAGTTGTCAGAATGTTTTAAGATTTTTACAAGACAATCGTTTTTTTGCTGTTGTAGTTGGGGATGTCTATCAAAATGGTGAAGTTAAGCCATTGGGTTTTTATATAATGGATGCAATCCAAAAGCATTTTAATGTAACCCTTAAGGGGATTGTTGTAAAAAATATTGAGGGAAATCGAGGAAAGTTAGGAATGCAGACAATATGGAGATATCGTGCTTTGAGTAGCGATTATTTTCTTTTTAAGCATGAATATATTTTTATTTTTAAGAAGGAGAAACAATGAATTTGTTTGGACAAAGCTTATATGACGAAGAATTGTTGGAACAAATTGGAGAGAAGAGAAGTTTGTTAAAAACGGATCGCTTAGATATGTCATTTGGCGAGATTGTTAGTAATTATGAAGAAAATGCCTTGGTAATTGATCCAGAATATCAAAGAACATTTCGGTGGGGCACTGATAAACAAACTCGTTTTATAGAATCTCTTTTGCTTGGCATCCCAATTCCTCCAATTTTTGTAGCAGACTACAATGGTAAGTGGGAACTTATTGATGGTGTACAAAGGGTATCTACAATCCTTAGTTTTTTAGGAAAGCTCAAGAAGGGAAAATTTGGAGAAGAAGTAAAAAATAATTTTAAACTAGAGAGAGGAGAAATACTTACAAAGATCGAAGGCTATTCTTTTAATGATTTGCCTTATAAGCTCCAAATGACAATTAAGCGTTTTGTTTGTCGTGTGGAAATTTTGCAATGGGATACAAATCAGGAAATGAAATATCATTTATTTAATCGCTTAAATACTGGTGGTGAACCATTAACTCAGCAAGAAATCAGGAATTGTATTTATAGAGGTGATTTTAATAATTTAGTTAATGAAATGGCGAGAAACAAGGATTTTATTGCTATTATCAATCCTTCAGAAACTCAAGAAAAACAGATGTATCTTAGTGAATTGATTTTACGGTATTTTGCCGTTTTTACTCATTTTGATGATTTAAAGCTTCCTAAGGGGGGGAGCATTCAAGCTTATTTAACAAAATTTGCATCCAAACAAATGGTTGATAATAGTATTTTGGAAGCTCAACAATTATTCTTTGAGGCTGTAAAGATTTTGAAAATTTATACTGCAGAAAACAAGCAATCACTGTTTCGTAAAAATCAGACCGGTGTTTTTAATAATAATTTCTATGATGCAGTGATGTATCTTTTGTCCAAGAATTCCGAATATATTCGAAAAAACCTAGAAAGCTCCTACCAAAAAATAAGTAATATTTTGGAAGATCAGCGATTTATAGATGCATCTGGAGCAAACACATATGCAACAGAGAGACTGTATAAGAAAATTGAACTAATTGAGAAAATGTTTAATGAATAGAAACTCAATTTATGAACGCTGTTTGCGTGAATATGAATGGAGACATGAAGAGCTGTCGATCCTCTTTGAAATTGCAAAGAAAGCAGATTGCAATGAGATTGGTGTTGCGCTAAAATCTCTGATTCCGATGGTATATGCACATTGGGAGGGGTTTGTTTGTTTTTGTCTAAATGCTCTTGTTGCTGAACTAAAAAAAATAAAAATTAGGATTAGCGAATGCAATACGCACTATTTATTTTTAGCTGCTAGAAAATATGTATACCAAATAAAAGATTGTGCAGATATTGAAAAAATAAAAAAATACACCCAAATGTTTAGTGATTTATCTTTTCGAGACTATGTTTTTGAGGTTTTGGAAAAAGAGCATATAAAAACAATAGTTACCTCAAATATTGGATCAGAGGTTTTAGAAAAGATTGGTAAGCTTTTTTGTTTTTCTGATGATTTTTTTGATGCAAATACATTTTCTCGTTTAGATGAACTTTTAAAAATACGTAACCATATTGCACATGGTGAAAATTCCTATAGTTTTGATTCTTTGACTGATGTTGAAAAATATTTTTCTCTATTTGAAAATCTAAGCTTGGATTTTATACAAGAAATTGACAAGATACTTTTGGAAGAAAAATTTAGGAAAGGATATGATGATGAAAAAGAATCCATTTAAAGAAGGAACAACTTCTTGGCTTGATTTTGAGACCATGAGTGATTTGCAATGGCATTGCACAAAGTGTGAGCTTAAATCTGCTCAGGCAAAAACTTGGCAAGTATGGCGACAGAATGGAATTCAACTAGATCAAGATGAAAAAGGTAATTTTTACAAGATACAAATATGCGTCCATTGTGAGATGAATACCGTGCAACGTAAATTAAAATCTCTTGAAATTTTAGAGGATACTACAATAAGGAAGAGTATTCCTGTTAGCTTGGCTAGAAGGATCAAAGAGATATACAAAAATGAAGAAGCTTTGTTTTTAAGGGATTTTCCTCCAAGAGAATTGGAGATTGATCACAAATTCCCACAAATTAGATGGGAAAAAGATGAAGAAGAGAATAGAACGACCATGTCAGAAGATGAGGTGAAGAGTAAGTTTATTCTCCTTTCAAGAAGCAACAATCTACTAAAATCAAGCCAATGTAAACGATGCGTTAGAGAGGGGAAAAGGGGAAGTTTTCCTGGAATATTTTTTTGGTACAAAGGAGACGAGCAGTGGAGGGGAAAAAGTAAAAGTGATGAAGAGGGATGTGTGGGATGCTTTTGGTATGATCCTTATGAATGGAGACGACATCTTAATTTGATAGTTAATAAAAATATATGAATAAGTTAATAAAAAATTTGGATATACTTCAATGAAAATTGATAGATTTAGGATAAAGAAAATCATGGCAGAGAAGAGGATATCCACACAAAGTGAATTAGCAAAGATGATGGGAATTTCGAAAAATCAGCTTTCCAATATTTTGTCTGATAAATATGATCCGATAAAAAGCAATGTTAGAGAATTGGCTCAATTTTTAAATGTAGAAGTCGGGGAGATTTTGGTGAATGAGTTGCAAAACAAGGGTAAAGAGTGAATTATATTGGTTCAAAAAATAAGCTCTCTGGATTTTTATATACCCATTTTTGCAAGGTTATAAAAGAAAGCTTAGAGAACTGTGTGGTTTGTGATGCATTTGGGGGTAGTGGAGCTGTTGGGAAAATGCTTAAGGAACATAACACAAAAGAAATTATCTCTAATGATAGAGAGTACTATAGCTATGTCCTCAATCAGAATTATATTGCCAATAGCTTCGATTGGCGAGATATGGGCAAAAGAGTAGAATATCTTAATGCGCTTGAGGGGATTGAAGGAAAGATTTTTCGACGTTATTGTTTGGGGGGAGGAGAGGGGAGAATGTATTTTTCTGATGAAAATGGAAAAAAAATTGATGCTATAAGGGTTGAGATACAAAAGTGGTTCGAATTTAAAGAGATTACAGAGCAAGAGTTTTTCTTCTTTCTTGCTTCTCTTTTAGAGTCAGCAGATTCTGTAGCAAATACTGCATCAGTATATGGTGCTTTTCTGAAACATTACAAAAAAACAGCCCAAAAAAATCTTGAATACAAACCTGCAGAGTTTTTGCCTCATCAAAACAAACATAGGGTTTATAATCAGGATGCAAATTCGCTTATAAGAGAAATCGAGGGAGATATTCTTTATCTTGATCCTCCATACAACTCAAGAGAGTATGGGGCAAATTATCATTTGCTTAATACAATAGCTCTTTATGATGATTTTACCCCTCAAGGCAAGACGGGGTTGCGAGATTATGAGCGTTCTAATTTTTGCAAAAAAAATAGAGTTTATGAGGCATTGGAGGATTTGATTGCAAATGCAAGATTTAAATATATTTTTTTAAGTTATAACAACGAAGGGTTGTTAACCCAAGAGCAAATAAAGGAAATGTTTTCTAAATATGGAAAATATGATCTCAAGCAGATAAAATATCAAAGATTTAAAGCCGATAATGCAAGAGTGGCTAAAAGCTCCTGTGTTTTAGAATGTCTTCACATTTTGATTAAATAGATCTTCATTTAATAATAAAACATAAAAAAGATTTTTTATATTTTAAACCCCCATTTCCCAAATAGGCACAAAGATTCCCAGTGCCAGAAGCAAAATAAATCCACCCAGCAAAAGAGTGAGCAGAGGCTCAATCACTGCGATTAACCCCTCAATCCGTTCTTGCATTTTCTCTCCATACTGATTTGAGATGACGCCCAAAATCTCTTCCACCTTTCCACTCTTTTGGGCAATCTCAAGAAGTGCAAGATCGATAGATTCAAAGAGTTTGCTTTCTTTAAGAGATGTAGAGAGGGATTTTCCATTTTGTAGAGCTTCATAAGCAAGGCTTAAGGCATGGTGAAATTTTGCAGAACAAAACGAGCTTTGGGCAATATAATGAGCTTGCAGTAGGGGGATGGCAGAATCTAGGAGCATTTTTAGCGAGAGACAATAGCGTTGCAGATAAGAATACTTGAGGATTTTTCCTACATAGGGGATGAGTAGGACTAGATCCTCTCCTCTGCCTCTCTTGCTTTTTATCCATACAAGAGTGCCACATATCACACCAAGAATGCCAATACCAAGAGCTAGGGAATGGTGGGTGAGAAAATCTGAGAGGAAGAAAAGAATGCGAGTGCTAAGGGGCAATGAGCTATGGATAAAAAGTTCTACAAAATTGGGCAAGACAAATTTAAGAATAAAAACAAAACATGCCAATGTCGAGAAGAGAACTATGCTGGGATAGAGCAGGGCTTTTTTGATGGCTTTTTTGTGTTTTTCTTGAGTTTCTAGCTCATCAACAAGCAATCTAAGAGTCTCGGCAAGTTTTCCACTCTTGCTCCCAGAGTGAATCATTGCCACAGAAAGCTCTCCAAATACTTGAGTATAGGCAGAAAAAGCCTCAGAAAGACTGGAACCATTTTCTAGATTGTTGGCAATAGAGGAGAAGATGGTTTTTAGTCTAGGATTGGGGCAATTCATCTCCAGTAACGCTAGGGCGTGAGAGAGGGGAATGCAAGAGGAGATCATCATTGAGAGCTGATAAAGGGAGGCAATGATTTGAGATTTTGGGATTGGCAAAAACGCTAGAAGAGATGGAATCTCTTTGATCTCAAGAGGTGTGCATCCTTTGGAAAGTAGGATATTTTTGGCATCTTGAGATGATTGGGCTTTGAGTGTTGAGTGTTTGAGTTGGTTATCTTGAAGGTATTTGACTTTGTATTTCATAGGTTTTCCCCAAAAAGGGGAAGATTAGATAAAGAGCGAATTGACACTCTCATCATTGTTGATCCTGCGGATGACTTCTGCAAAAAGTGGGGCAACACTTAGGATCTTGATCTTTGAGCATTTTTGAGTGAGGGGGATTGTGTTTGTCATCACGATTTCATCCAATACACTATTTTCGATTCTCTCAATTGCAGGGCCTGAGAGAACTGGGTGAGTGCCAAGTGCCATTACACTTTTTGCTCCGTGTTTTTTTAGCACTTCAGCAGCCTTGCACATTGTCCCTGCTGTATCGATCATATCATCTACCAAAATCACATCTTTACCCTCAACATCACCGATAATATTCATCACTTCACTCACATTGGCTTTCTCTCTTTTTTTATCTACGATGACTAGATCAAATCCGAGCTGATCTGCAAAATATCTTGCACGAGAAACTCCACCGATGTCAGGAGAAGCGATGATTGGGTTTGGAAGATTTTTTTGTTTGATATAGTCACGGAAAATGATTGAGCCATAGAGATTATCCACAGGCACATCAAAAAATCCCTGAATCTGCCCAGCATGTAAATCCATCGTTACGATTCGATCAATTCCTGCAGTTTCCATAAGATTGGCTACAAGTTTTGCTGTGATTGGCACTCGTGGGGCGGCTTTTCTATCTTGTCTTGCATAGCCAAAGTAGGGGATGATCGCATTGATTGTGCGAGCAGAGCTTCTTCTAAAAGCATCTGTCATCACAAGCAGTTCCATTAGATTATCATTTGTTGGAGCACAAGTGGGCTGGATAATGAAGATATCCTTCCCTCGCACAGATTCGCTGATTTGGACATTGATTTCTCCATCGCTAAACTTCCCAACAATTGCATTTGCCACAGGAGTATCCAAAAATCTTGCAACTTCTTGTGCAAACTCAGGGTAGGCAGTCCCTGTAAAAATCTTATAGCCTCTCATAATTTTTCCTTTGGGTGTGAGTTAAAACAAAATTATAACTTACCAAAAAATGCTTAAAACATATTTTTTATCCAAGATAAACCTGCTAGAATTTTTTGAAAAAATCAAGATAAGGAAAATTGATGACTAAAAGAATGATTGTGCAATACATTATTGGCTCATTTTTTGCCATTTGGGTGATTTTCTCTCAGAGCAAAATGCCACAAGTTGTCCAAAATCTAATGCTTGTAGGGGGATTTTCTCTGATTCTTATTGGAATTATGGGGCGACTTTATGCCACGCTTTATATTGGTGGAATGAAAAATAATGGAAGTGATGGCAATAGCTTTATCAAAGAAGGGGCGTATGGAGTATGTCGCAATCCTTTGTATCTCTTTTCTTTCATTGGATTTATTGGACTGCTTCTAATCAAAGCTCAATGGAGTTTTTTACTTGTAGGAATCATCGCCTATCTTTTGGCGTATCGTGTAACAATTAGGGATGAAGAAAAATATCTTGAAGGTCGCTATGGAGAGAGCTATCGCCAGTTTTTAAAAGATGTGCCACGCTTTTTTCCTGATAGTCGCATCAAGAATTTTAGCTACCCTGAGAAACTCACAATCTTAGTGCATTTCTATCATATTGAGATGAAAAGAGCATTTGTATGGATAGGAATGGCAGGATTGATCTATATTGTCTCACTTTTGCACACTTATCAAATCCTACCTACTTTTTGGAGTGCCTATTGAGTCGTGCTTGAGCTTGTGATGTGAAAGCGATGCAAAAACTCATCACTCACATCTAATAACCCTCTCTCTCTTAGAGAGGCGATCACGCTAGGAGTGCAGTCAGTTTCCTCTGGCCACCCTCTCTTATAGCCATCACAAATTCCCTTGTCCGTAGCATCTACACACACCAAATCCCCCAAAATGAGAATGTCTCTTTTGGCATCAATGTTGTTTGTGATCCTCCATACAAGCATATAGGGGTTTTTTAGATCATTTTTGCCCTCATCCACCGCAATAATAATGCTTAGATGTTTGCTAAGGGCTTGGAGAGTTTGCAGTGATGGGAGAATAGAGGTATTATTTTTCTCCACCCCCAAAATCGTGATAGGGTTGTGGGTGTGAGCGAAGTATTGGCGTAAGCATTTGACATTGGGAGCAATGGCTTGAATCTTTTGAAGCAAATGTTTATCTTCTAAAAGTTCAAAATCCTCTCTTTTGACTTCATCTCCACTTGCATCCAGCCCAAGCTTCCCTCCTTGAGCATATTTGGGTGAGGAGTGATCAAGGGCATCGCAGATTCCCTCAGTGATGAGAAGCTTACTAGGAGAGAAGCGATTGAGAATGTGAGTAGTGAGGGCTTCATAGTCTGTAAGCTTTGGGGAGTTTGTATTGACAAAAATCGCGTGTTTGACAAAGCTCATTTGCCCCATACCCCAAAAGGCATGCATAATCTGTTGGGAGTGTGCAGGATAGTTTGGGGCGATTTGAGCTAAGATGAGATTGTGAAAAACGCCATTTTCGGGCATATGATAATCTATCAAACCATGAGCCGTAGTTTTTAGCATTGGCAAAAATACCCTCTCAGTCATATATCCCATATATTTATCTTCAAGTGGAGGTTTTCCTACCACGGTAGCAGGAAAGATGGGGGATTTTTTGTGTGTGATTGCACTCACTTCAAGCACTGGGTAGGGCTCAATAGGAGTGTAGTAGCCTGTGTGATCACCAAATGGTCCTTCAAGCTCCATTTTGCTAGGATCTACCCATCCCTCAATCACAAAATCTACATCTTTTGGGATCATGATGGGGTTTGTAATGGATTTGACAAGCTCTACCTTTTTGCCGCGAATGAGTCCATAAAGCATTAGCTCAAATGCTCCATAAGGCATAGGGGCTTGTCCGCACCAAGTATAGAGTGGATCACCTCCCAGGGCAATGCTAACAGGCATCTTCACTCCAGCCTTTTTGTATTCATGAAAGAAGTGATTGGAATCTTTATGGATTTGCCAATGCAAAGCTAGGCGTTTCTCATCAAAGATTTGGAGGCGATACATTCCTAGATTTTTGATTTTTCCCTCAAGATTCTGAGTATAGACTTGCCCCATTGTGATAAATGCCCCCCCATCTTTTTCCCAAGTTTTAAGAGCTGGAAGTTCTGAGAGCGAGGGATTGAGATTGATCACTTCTTGACACTCCCCCTTGCAATGGAGGATTTTGGGGAATGCGTGACGCAGGGCAAAAACCTCTTTTGCTTTTGTGATTTTTTCTAGCAAAGTTTTGGGGGGAGAGAGCTTGAGGAGATTTTGGATTTGATTTGCAATACACTCAATGTCTTTGCCAACGATGAGATTAAGAAGCTCAAAAGAGCCAAAAATATTGCTAAGAACAGGAGTGTCAAATATCTTTTCTCCTCTTTTGGGTTGAGTAAAAAGCAGAGCTTTGGCATTGTCTTTTTTGACTTCAACATAGGAGATATGAGGGATTTCAAGTTCGACATCCAAAGGCGTATCGATGATCTTAAGAAGATTGTGTTGTTTTGCTAGATTGATGAATTTTTGCATTTTTTACCTTTTTGGAGGATTTTTGCAATTTTATCAAAAGTTTCAAAAGAGTATGATGGCTCCGGAGAGCCATAAGGGGGATTAGAAGATAAGACCTAGAGTTGCTCCAAGAGTGATGATCTCCATATCTTTGATTTTATCATTAGTCTTAAACTTTGGCTTTTGGTAGCTTCCATCAAAACCAAGTGTTAGAGGCAAGAAAGGTAGCTTCCAATTCACACCAAAATTCACTGCATAAGTGTTATCAAGTTTGTATCCTGCAATATCGCCTTTGATAAAATCAGAGTAGCTAACCCCTACATAAGGAGTAAGGTTGATCCAAGGGATTCGATATCCTAGAACGGCACCATACTGCATATTTTGGAGTGTAAAGTCAAAATTTTTGTCTCCAGCTACTTTTAAATCAGTTTTGAGATAATCCCATTTGACTTGAGGAGCAATCATAAAGCCTGCAATACCAAGCCAAACGCGCCCATAAGCACCATAGGTTAAATGCTTATCATTTTTTAGTGTTTCACCATTTGCATCTGCTTTCATTTGTGTGTAATTGAAATTACCACCAATTTCAGTATCGAAAGTGAAAAGCCCCAAATCAAAAGCAAAAGCCGAACTACAAGCAAGAAGCAATGCCATAATTTTCTTCTTCATGATTTCTCCTTATATTTAAGATAAATAGTCAGATTTGACTCTGTGGGGTATCATATCGTAAATATTTTGAATTATTTTAGTTTTGAGATTTTTTGTTTTTATTAGGGTTAGAAAAAAATGGAGCGAAAGTATTTTAATAGAGAGCTTTCTTGGATTGAGTTCAATCATCGTGTATTACTACAAAGCCAAGACCCCTCACTGCCACTTTTGGAGAGGTTGAAATTTATTGCAATTTATGCAATCAATCTTGATGAGTTTTATATGATTAGGGTTGCAGGGCTTAAGAAGCTCTATCAGAGGGGGATTGTGAGTGTGGGAAATGATGGAATGTCTCCTAAAGATCAACTTCAAGAAATAGAGAAGGCTTTAAGAGAGCAAAAGAGAGAATTGGAACAAAGCTATGCACATCTTCACTCTCAACTTGCAAAAAATGGTGTGCAAATCCTCCAATACTCTCAACTCCAAGAACAAGATAAGCTTAGGGCAAGAGAATATTTTTTCAACAATCTTTATCCTGTGATTGTGCCTGTTATTGTGGATTTTATCCATCCATTTCCGCATCTAAATAATCTAAGTTTTGGAATCGCTTTGAAAATGCAAACCCCCAAGCAAGATATTCGTTTTGCACTTATACGCATCCCTCGATTTTTTCCTCGTTTTGTTGAGATTAGAGAGGGCGTGTTTTTGCTATGCGAGAGTTTGGTGGGAGAGTTTGCTGAATGTGTTTTTGAGGGATACAAGATCTTAGATTGGTGTCCTTTTAGAATCACAAGAAATGCGGATTTTGAAATTGAGGAAGAAGAGGCAGATGATTTTCTGACTTTGCTCAATGAGGGATTAAAAGCAAGAAAGAGAGGTGAGATTGTAAGATTGCAAGTTGGACGAAAGGAAGATAGAAGCTTTTTGCAATTTTTACAAACTCACATTCATATCAAGGCAAGCGATATTTATGAGTATGATTTACCCCTAAATCTGGGATCTTTATGGCAAATCATTTCTCATCGTAACTATTCTCACTTGCTCCTTCCCCCCTTCCAGCCCAAAAATACTCTTGAGCTAGGAGAGCAAAACTTGTTTGATCAAATAGAAAAGAAAGACATTATTCTTTTTCATCCTTATGAGAGTTTTGATCCTGTTGTAGAGTTTATCTCTCAAGCAAGCAAAGATCCCGATGTGCTTTCAATCCGAATGACACTTTATCGTGTTGGCAAAGATTCTCCCATCATTAAATCTTTGATTGAGGCTACGGAGAGCAAGCAAGTGAGTGTGCTTGTTGAGCTTAAAGCAAGATTTGATGAAGAAAACAACTTAAGTTGGGTTAAAGCTCTTGAAGAGGCAGGAGCTCATGTGGTTTATGGTGCTGTTGGACTCAAAGTGCATGCAAAAACAGCACTTGTACTTAAAAAATCTCAAGAAAGCGTCAAGGGATTTGTGCATATAAGTAGTGGCAATTACAACACTCAAAGTGCTAGAACCTATACAGATATTAGCTTATTTTCTGCAAGAGAAGAGATCGTCTCAGATGTTATCAAATTTTTTCACTCCCTCTCTACTGGCCTTTCTAGCACAACTCATCTCAATACGCTTTTTATGGCACCAGCTCAGATTAAGCCCCATATTTTAAATCTGATTGCAAAAGAGAGAGAAAAGGGGAGTGAGGGGCAAATCATTATGAAAATGAATGCTCTTGTAGATAGTGAGGTGATTGATTCTCTTTATGAGGCTTCTAGGGCGGGGGTAAAGATAGAGCTAATTGTTCGAGGGATTTGTGCCTTACGCCCAAAAGTCAAGAATCTAAGCGAGAATATTAGAGTGATTTCTCTTGTGGGTAAGTATTTAGAGCATGCAAGGATTTATTATTTTAGGCATGGGGGGATCTATTTTGCAAGTGCAGATATGATGACACGCAATTTAGAGAGGAGAGTAGAGCTTCTTGTGCCTATTGGAGATGAGAAGATTGCCCAAAGACTTTTAGCAATCCTTTCTTTGCAAATCAATGATACGCAAGGAGCTTATGAACTTCAAAGTGATGGGAAATACAAAAAAATTTTAGGCGATGGAGAAAATTCTCAAAATGAATGTGAAAAGCTTAAATTTTGGACGCTTTTTGATTAAAATTATCAAATCTAAAGTTTGAGTGGCTTAAGGAAAGAAAATGTATCGATACTTGCGGAATGTGATTTTTAAAATTGATCCAGAAATAGATCATCATATTGTTGAGTTTTGTTTGAAAAACCTTGCTCCTCTACCTCTTGTCAATGATATGTTGGCAAATCAATTTTGTTATTTTGATGAATGTCTTGCTCAGGAAGTTTTGGGAATGAGATTTTATAATCCAGTAGGACTTGCTGCAGGATTTGATAAAAATGCCACAATGCTTGAGGGATTGGCCTTGATGGGTTTTAGCTTTGTAGAGGCTGGTAGCACGACACTTCTCCCTCAAGAGGGGAATCCTAAGCCTAGGATTTTTAGATTTGTTGCTGAGGAAAGCATTCAGAATGCAATGGGGTTTAATAACGATGGTGCAACAAAGATTGCCCAGAGAATCAAAGAAATATATCCGTTTAAAATCCCCATTGCTATCAATTTGGGTAAAAACAAAACAGCAGAAGATGCACTTAAAAACTACGAAGAAAATTTGAAAACATTTGAGAATTTGGGAGATTTTTATGTGTTTAATGTTTCCTCTCCAAACACTCCCAATCTCAGAGACTTGCAAAACGAAGAGTTTGTCAAAGAACTTTTTGCAATGGCAAGAAAGCACACAGATAAGCCATTGTTCCTAAAGGTTTGCCCAGACAATCAAATCCAAAACACACTCAAGGTTTGCCAAAGTGCCATTGATGGTGGTGCAAATGGGATTGTTGCGACAAACACAACAATGGATTATTCTCTTGTGCAGTCCCCCAAAAGTATAGGTGGCATTAGTGGAAGAGCCTTGAGAAATAAGAGTCGAGAAGTATTCTATGAGATTGCTAAGGCATTTTTTGGAAAAGCTACGCTTATTTCTGTGGGTGGGATTTTTGATGGAGAAGAAGCGTATGGTCGGATCAAAATGGGTGCTTCACTCGTTGAGATTTATTCAGCCCTGATTTTTGAGGGGCCCTCAGTGATCAAGAAAATCAATCAAGAACTCGCCTTGCTCTTAAAACAAGATGGCTATAATCACATTTCAGAAGCAATCGGAGCAGATATTAGATGATAAAAAAAATCCTATTTTTTAGCATAATGTGTTTTGGGGCTTATGGTGGAGATGTTTTTCTCTCTCCCAATTCCCAGCAAGATCAAACAAATCAAGAACCAAAGGCAGATTCGATGAAAACCCCCTCACTTCTTCCTCAATATTTTTCAAAAAAGCTTTCTAATGACTTAGAAGTCGTCGTTGTTCCTATCAAAAATGGAAGCGGAGTGATTGAAACAGATATTCTCTATAAAGTAGGAAGCAGAAATGAAGTGATGGGGAAAAGTGGAATTGCCCATATGCTTGAACATCTAAACTTTAAATCCACCAAAAATCTTAAGGCAGGAGAGTTTGATGAGATTGTAAAAAAATTTGGTGGAGTTACCAATGCTTCTACAAGCTTTGATTACACTCGTTATTTTGTCAAATCAAGTGTGCAAAATCTTGATAAAACACTTTCTTTATATGCAGAAATGCTTCAAAACCTTAAACTTGATGATGCAGAATTTCAACCTGAGCGAAATGTCGTAGCCGAAGAGAGAAGATGGAGAACAGATAATTCTCCTATTGGGTATTTGTATTTTAGATTTTTTAATACCGCTTATATTTATCACCCTTATCATTGGACGCCCATTGGATTCCTTGATGATATAAAAAACTGGAAGATTGAAGATATTAGAGAATTTCACTCAATCTATTATCAACCCAAAAATGCCGTGATTTTGGTTACTGGGGATGTAGAGCCTGAGATGGTTTTTGCCTCAGCACAAAAATACTTTGATCAGGTTCCCAACAAAAAAGAAGCAATCCCAGAAGTTTATACAATAGAACCAAAGCAAGATGGTGCAAGACATATTGAAATAAAAAAAGATACGCAAATTGAATATTTTGCACTTGGCTATAAAATCCCTGATTTTAGAAGCAAGGATCAAGTTGCACTTAATGTACTTGCAGAATTGCTAAGCGGAGGGAAAAGCTCATTGCTTCAAGAAGAATTGGTCGATAAGCAACGCTTAAGCTCAGAAGTCTATGCATATCCTATGGATTTGAGAGATGAGGGAGTGTTTCTTATTATCCTTGGAGGGAACAAGGGGATTAAAGCAGAGGAAATGAGAGATGCATTGCTTAAGGTTATCGAGGGATTAAAAAATGGAAAAATTACTCAAGCAATGCTGGATAAAGCAAGAATCAACATCAAATCAAGCTTTATTTATAGCCTTGAAGATGCCTCAAGTGTAGCCTCTCTTTTTGGGGATTATCTAGCAAGGGGAGATATTAAACCGCTTTTGGAATATGAGAAAAATCTACAATCACTCAGCGTAGATGACTTGATTAATGTTGCAAAAAAATATTTTGTTTCTGAGAGTTCAACTTCTGCGATCTTAAGGAGGTAAGAATGGTTAGTGGTGCGATGAGTGCGTTAATCACGCCTTTTAAAAATGATAAAGTTGATTTGGCAACGTATGAGAAGCTAATCAAAAGACAGATTGCCTATGGAATGGATGCATGTCTGCCCGTAGGCACAACTGGGGAATCTGCCACCCTCACTCACAAAGAGCATATGGAGTGTATTGAAATAGCAGTCAAAACTTGCCATGGAAGTGGTGTAAAGGTGCTTGCAGGTGCAGGAAGTAACTCCACAAAAGAAGCCATCGAGTTAGCACAATTTGCCCAAAAAGTAGGGGCTGATGCTGTACTTTGTGTAACTCCATACTACAACAAGCCCACACAAGAGGGACTTTTTGAGCATTATAAGGCAGTGGCGAGTTCTATTGAGATTCCGCTTATGCTTTATAATGTCCCTGGTCGCACAGGGGTAAGCATTGATATTTCAACAGCACTCAGATTATTTGATGAGGTTCCCAATATTTATGGGATTAAGGAGGCTGCAGGAAGTCTAGAGCGTGTAGTTGCACTACAAGCCCACAATCCCAAAGCTATCATTGCTAGCGGAGATGATGCACTTAATTTTCCCATCCTAGCAAGTGGTGGAGTTGCGGTTACTTCAGTTACTGGGAATCTTTTGCCAGATAAGATCGCAGAGCTTACTCATAGTGCATTAAGTGGAGATTTTAAGAAAAGTAGAGAAATAAATACGCAACTTTATGAAATCAATAAGGTATTATTTTGCGAAACAAATCCATCTCCGATCAAAACCGCAATGTATCTTTCAGGTTTGTTAGAGTGCCTTGAGTTTCGTCTCCCACTTGTAGAGATGAAAAAAGAGAACATTGCACTATTGGAGAAAACTTTACAAAAATACGAGGTGTTAAAATGAGTATGAAAGGCAAAACTTTAGTCATTAGTGGAGCAACAAGAGGGATTGGAAAAGCGATTTTGTATCGCTTTGCACAAGAGGGTGTGAATGTAGCTTTCACTTATAACAAAAACGAAGAAGAAGCACAGAAAATTGCTCAGGATGTAGAGAGCAAATACGCAATCAAAGCGAAATACTACCCTCTAAATGTTTTAGAGCCAGAGCAATATACAACTTTGTTTGAAGAGATTGACAAAGACTTTGATCGAGTGGATTTCTTTGTTAGCAATGCAATCATTTATGGAAGAAGTGTTGTTGGAGGTTTTGCCCCATTTATGCGACTTAAACCTAAGGGGTTGAATAATATCTATACTGCTACGGTTTTGGCTTTTGTGGTTGGAGCTCAAGAGGCTGCTAAGAGAATGAAAGAAGTGGGTGGTGGAGCGATTGTTTCTTTAAGTTCAACAGGGAATTTGGTGTATATGCCAAATTATGCAGGACATGGAAATAGCAAAAATGCAGTAGAAACGATGGTGAAATATGCTGCAACCGAGCTTGGAGAGTTTGGAATCCGTGTTAATGCAGTAAGTGGTGGGCCAATTGACACTGATGCACTCAAAGCTTTCCCTGATTATGATGAGGTCAAGGCAAAGGTAGAAGAAGAATCTCCGCTCAAAAGAATGGGGAAACCTGAAGACTTGGCAGGAGCTTGTTATTTCTTGTGTGATGAGAGCCAGAGTGGATGGCTTACAGGTCAGACGATTGTCATTGATGGGGGAACTACATTTAAGTAATGAGTATTAGATGAAAAATATCCCAAATATTCTCACTTTCTTGAGGATTTTCCTCTCGATTTTGATTATGGCAGTGATTTTGTATGCAGATATGCAAAATCTCTATGTGAGGATTTTTGCTTGTGGAATGTTTTTTTTCGCTTGTGTAACTGACTTTTTTGATGGATTTTTAGCTCGAAAATACGCACTCCAAAGTCGTTTTGGAGAGGTTTTTGATCCTTTGGCAGACAAGATGTTGGTTCTTGGAGCATTCATCGCCCTGATTGTGGCAAAGATTGCCAATCCCTGGGCAGTATTTCTTATCTTTTCTCGTGAGTTTTTTATCACTGGACTTAGAGTTGTAGTGGCAAACTCCAATGTCAATATTGCTGCAAATATGCTAGGCAAAATCAAATCCGTGGCTCAATATTGGGCAATAGGATGTTTGATAACCAATGTATTGCCCCCTTTGCTTAATGATTTTTTCTTATGGTTTGCTGTGGCTTTGACAATCATCTCTGGTTTTGATTATGTCAGACAGTATTTCAAGAGCTTTTAGATGAGTTTTTTTCTCCCACTTCTTGCACTCTCTTTTTTGATATTTTTTCATGAATTAGGTCATTTCCTAGTAGCTAGAGCTTTTGGAGTGAAGGTTGAAGTTTTTAGTATAGGGTTTGGAAAAAAGCTTTTGAAAAAAACCTATGGAGATACAGAATATGCTCTCTCGCTTATTCCTCTAGGAGGATATGTCAAGATGAAAGGGCAGAGTGACAGTGATCCACTTGAGCAAAGTGCTGATGAGGATAGCTACACTTCAAAAGCTCCATGGAAGAGGATTTGTATCCTTTTGGCAGGGCCATTGTTTAATATCCTTTTGGCATTTTTGATCTATGCTTCACTCTCTTATGGGGATAAGCAAGTTCTTCTCCCTGTGCTTGGAGAAATCAAGGCAGACTATCCAGCAAGTAAAGCAGGACTAAAAAGTGGAGATAGAGTGCTTAGTATCAATGGAGAAAGCGTTCAGACTTGGGGAGAGATGGCAGAGATCATTTCCTCTTCTTCCGTTTTGTCTTTGAAGATTCAAAGAGGAGAGGAGACATTTCAGCTCTCACTCAAACCCAAAGAGATAGAGGGAAAAAACCTCTTTGGAGAGAGTAAGACGCATTATGTGATTGGCGTGGGGGCAAAAGGAGAGTTTGGGAGTGTGTATTTTGGTGTTTGGGACGCACTTAAGAGCGGGGTGAAAAATACTTATGAGAATAGTCTTTTTATCTTTGAGGGGATCAAAAAGTTGATTGTAGGTGTTGTGCCAACAAGCGAGGTAGGAGGGGTTGTTTCAATCGTTCAAGTCATGCATAAGGCAAGTCAGAGTGGATGGGTGAGCTTCGCTCTTCTTGTGGCTTTGCTCTCTATCAATCTTGGCATCCTCAACCTCTTGCCAATCCCTGCACTTGATGGAGGGCATATCATTTTTAATCTCTATGAAATGATCTTTAGAAAACCTCCAACACCCAATGTTCTCTACTATCTCACACTTGGAGGGTGGGCGATACTGCTAGGATTGATGATGTTGGGACTTTATAATGACATCAATCGAATCTTGCCCTAAGGAGGAGGAATGAATCATCTACAAAAAGTGATTGCAAAGATTGAGAAAGCTAGGATTGCTTATTCTCGCCATCAGGTAATCAAACTTGTAGCAGTATCTAAGTATTGGGATATTGCTCAAATCATTGATCTTTATAATGGCGGACAAAGGGCGTTTGGAGAGAATAAAGTCCAAGATCTCAAAGCCAAAAGTGCAGAGCTTGAAAACTATCCACTAGAGTGGCATCTCATCGGAACAATCCAAGAGAACAAAATCAATGCTATCATCTCTCTTGCTCCTGCTCTTATCCACTCCATTGATAGCCTCAAACTTGCTCTTGCATTTCAACAACGCCTTGAGCGTGAGGGTAAAACCCAAAGAGCCTTGCTCCAAATCAATTCTGCAAGAGAAGAGAGCAAAAGTGGGGTAGATCCTAATGAGGCAAAGGAAGTGTATCTTGCTATTACTGAGAGCTGTCCAAATCTCCTGCTAGAGGGAGTGATGAGTATCGGAGCTCATAGCGAGGATGAAAAAGTCATAGCTAAAAGTTTTGAGATTACCAAAAATATCTTTGATTCACTCCCCAATGCCAAAACCCTTTCTATGGGGATGAGTGGAGACTATGAGTTGGCTATTTCTTGTGGGGCAAATATGCTAAGAATTGGCTCTGCACTTGTTTAGGAGTTTTGAATCTCTTTGGCGATGATTTCGGCTTGTTTGATGACATTGTCTGTGGCAAGTTCTGCCATATTGGGTGGATAGCCATATTTTCTCAAAATCTTTTTGACATTGATTCTAAGCTTTGCTCTCACACTTTCTTTGATAGTCCAATCAATACTTGCATTTTCCCTCACACTTTGAGCCAAAACCACGGCTAACTCTCTGAGCGTGTCTTTTTCCATTAGCTCTCTTGCACTCTCATTATCAGCCACTGCGGTATAAAAGGCGTATTCGTATTCATCAAGTTTCATATCCAGTGCTTCACTGTCACAAGCTTTGATTTCTTTGCTTAGAGCGATGAGCTCATCGATGATTTCAGCGGAAGTGAGAAGCTTGTTTTGATACTTGCGGATAGAATCCTCTAGCATTTTCATTAGGCTTTGACTTTGGATTGGGTTTAGAGTAGAGCGAGATTTGATCTCATCATTTAAGAGCTTTTTTAGAAGCTCAAGTGCAGTGTTTTTGTGCTTCATATTTTTGACTTCTAGCAAAAACTCATCTGAGAGGATAGAAATATCAGGCTTTTTTATCCCACTAGCATCAAAGATATCGACTACTTCCTCGCTGACAATAGCCTCATTGACGATTTGGGCGATGAGGGTTTCTAGCTCTTCAAGACTCTTGCCCTCTGTGCGTTCAAACTTCTGAAGTCTTGCTTTGAGTGCTTGAAATAGGGCGACTTCATCTTTGATTTTCATCGCCTCCTCACTTGGGACAACCATCGCAAAAGCTTGAGAAAGTCTAGCCACGCTATCACAAAATCGCTTTTTGCCATTTTCTAAGCCAAGAATATACTCTTGAGCGTCAAGCAAAAAAAGCAGTTTCTTGCCTACATCAAGGGTGAAATACTCACGATAAGGGAAGCTACTCATCAGGGATTCAACCACTTCAAACTCTTCTTTCATTATCTTAATCGCCTCACTCTTATCTTGTGCGATTTTCCCTCCACCACTGCTACTATAAAAATCTATGGCTTCTTTAAGGTCGCTTGTGATTCCGATATAGTCCACAATCAAACCATTTTGTTTGTCTTTATAAACTCGATTGACACGCGCAATGGCTTGCATCAGATTATGCCCTTTCATAGGCTTATCGATGTAGAGTGTGTGCATAATGGGTGCATCAAACCCTGTAAGCCACATATCTCTGACGATGACAAGCTCTAGCTCGTCATTGATATCTTTTACCCTTTGGGCTAGAAGCTGTCTTTGGGATTTAGTGGTGTGGTGTCGTGCTAGGGCTTCTCCATCGGAGCTATCCGCTGTCATTACGACCTTGATTTTGCCTTGAGTGAGCTCATCACTATGCCAATGCGGATAAATCCTCACAATCGCATCATAAAGCTCTACTGCGATTTTGCGACTAAGGCAGACAATCATTCCCTTACCTTTCATCACGCTTTGGCGTGCGTGGAAGTGAGAGAGGATATCTTGAGCGATTTTATCTATTCTGTCTTGTGTGCCCAAAATCGCTTCAAGTCGTGTATTTTTAGCTTTGAGTTTTGCAGAATCTTCTAGGCTCTCTAGCTCCTCATCAAGCTCTTCTACTAGCTTTCTTCCCTCATCGCTTAGATTGATTTTGACAAGTCGGCTTTCATAGTGGATTGGCACGGTAGCGCCGTCTTCTATGGCTTGAGCGATATTGTAGATGTCGATATAATCCCCAAAAACTTCAGGCGTGCTTCTATCGCCCCTCTCAATGGGCGTGCCTGTAAATCCTAAATAAGTCGCATTTGGCAGGGCATCTCTAAGGTATTTGGCAAAACCATAGACTAGGTATTGCTCCACTTCCCCACACGCATTCACTCTCTCTGTAATCTTTGCTTGGAATCCATACTGCGTGCGATGTGCCTCATCAGCAATCACAATGATATTGGAGCGTAAAGAGAGGGTTTCATAGACATTCCCCTCTTGGGGTTGGAACTTTTGAATCGTGCTAAAAATCACACCCCCTCCTGCGACTCTCAAAAGTGAGGAGAGCTCATCACGGCTTTGGGCTTGGCGTGGGGTTTGTCGCAGTAGTGAGTTAGAAGAGGCAAAGGTGGAGAAAAGTTGATCATCTAAGTCGTTGCGGTCTGTGATGATGAGAAGTGTGGGATTGTCAAACTCAAAAATCGCTTTTGCAGAGAAAAACACCATAGAGAGGCTTTTGCCACTGCCTTGCGTGTGCCAAACTACTCCTCCTCTGTGATCCCCTCCCTCAGCACTTGCTTTTCGCACTTGCTCTATGGCTTTATTCACGGCGTAGTATTGATGATAGGAAGCAAGTTTTTTGATGAGCGAGTATGCACCACTTCTAGGATCGCAGGAGCGTTCAAATACGATAAAAAATCTCAAAATATCCAGCAGGGTGCTAGGAGAGAGCATAGAGGTTAGCAAAGTATGAAGCTCTGTGCTTGGGGTGGTGAGGTGTGGGGCTTTCCAAGTCATATATCTTGAATAATCCACACTAATCGTGCCGACTTTGGCAGAGCAACCATCAGAGATGATACAAAAGGCATTTGAGGCAAAAAGTGAGGGGATGAGTGAGGTGTAGGTGGTAATCTGCTTGTAGGCAGAGTGCAAAGTGGCATTCTCATCGGTAGGATCTTTTAGCTCGACGATAATGAGTGGCAAACCATTGATGAAAATCACGATATCAGGGCGTTTGGTATGGTGGGATTGGGTAAAGGTGAATTGAGAAGTTACGACAAAGTCGTTGTTGAGTGGGTTGTCAAAGTCGATGAGCGAGAGGATGTCCCCACGACTTTCTCCATCAATTTGATGAGTGATTTTCACCCCATCGCATAGCAAAGAGTGGAAAGCTTGATTATCTGCAAGCAAATCGCCTAGATGAAGCGTGCAAATCTGAGTGAGGGCTTGAGAAATACAGCTAGGAGAATGAGTGGGATTGAGTCGGTGCAAGGAATCCTCAAATCTAGAGAGCAAAAATGGCTCATCACTCTTGCGAGTGAGAGCAGAGGAGGGCAGGTAGGTATAACCTAGCTCTTGAAGTATCTCTAAAGCATAAGATTCGACATCAGATTCTGCAAGGGGAGAACTCATCATTTTTCCTCGTTTGTATTGATTTGTAATGGAATTATAGTTTTGATTTTTTCTAAAAAATCTTTTTCATAAGTGTCAAATCTTCGTTCAATTTCTTTGGCTTGTTGTGGTGATGTTGAATAGGTTTCGTAATATTCAATAATGGCATTTGGTGCGCCATAATCACTTACCATTTTTCCGTGATTAGTTACTGCGTTATATTCTAGTTTGGATAGAAGACGATCTAAACCACCGATCTCATCTGGCTTTTTATTAAGTTTGTCTGCCTGAACCTGTTTGTAAATTAGATTGAAAATACCAAGATATTTAACAAGTTGATACTTAAAAAACTGGAATACGCATTTTGACACGTTATCAATGCTTATGTCGACACTCTGATCTTTTTTGATATAGTATTTTATCAATCCAATATAACCATCCTTTAAAAAATAGTGAAGATGAGATGTTATTGTTAGACTTTGATTTCTTGTAATGGATAATGCATACCGCTTAAAGTCATTGTTGGTGAACATTGGGGATAAAAATTTAATCAACCAATCACAACAAACCCAGTCAATTTTAATTTGTCTCATATTGGTTTTTTGAATTAAAGTTGTTATATACCCTAATTCATCTTGTGTAAGGTTTGAAATTTTGACATATAAATTGATTTTTTGAGAATAACTAATGGATTGATACGATTTAAGAATATTATTATCAATTCCCAATCTTTGAGCTTCTTTTATTAACTCTTCTCTTTTTTGTATCTCCTCCTCTTTTAAAAATATTTTATCTGTAATAAAAAGATCAATCTCCTCTTTTTTTGATTCTTTGTCATAATTTTTATGCTGTATCAATTCATTGTCTTTTTCTAGTGCTTTTTTAAAATCAGGGTCAAGAATAATGACATTTCCACTAAAGTGGTGCATAAATCTTCCTGCACGTCCTTCAATATTTTTTGCATCAAAATTTTTTAAAGCTTTGTTTGCTTTTTTTCCTTTAAAAACAATAAGATTTTTTGCAGAAGTATTTACTCCCTCGGTGATTGTTGTTGTTGAAAAAAGAATGTTGATATCCCCAGCATTGAAAAGAGAGATGATTTCTTGTTGTAGATATTTCGGAATTCTAGAATGATGTATTCCTATGCCTTGTTTTAGAGCTTTAACCAAGATCCAATCACTATGAAATTTTTGCTCTATATGGGCAATAAGTGTCTCTAGTTTTTTTGATATACGAATAGAAACTATCACATTGTTTTCAAGAATATTTTTTACTTGCCTTGTAAGAGAATCTGGGCCAGAACAATAGACAATAGCATTTTCACTCATATCAAGAATTCTTTGAATTTCTGTATAAAGTTGTGTCTCTCTGTCTTTTTGTTTTTTTATAGCTTGAAACCTATGGCTTTTATTCACAATGCGGTATTGATTGTAATTAAATGCTTTAAATCTATTGAACGTAATAAAATTAGCAAAGGATGAGTTTGTGTTTTGATTAAATTCCAAAAAAGGTCCAGCCAAAAGCATGTCTGTATTGTTTTGAAGAGCATTATACAGAGCAATACGATAGGATGTATCCCTTTCATGCTCTTTGTTTTCCTCATTTTCAATAAACTCATTGTCAATTTTGTAAATTTCATCAATAAATACAAAATCAAAGAGCAGGTCATTTTTATCCAAAAAAGACAAGAATCTTTCTGGGGTAAAGATAAAAAGATTGCCATTTTCAGAGTTATATTGGCATTCACTAAGAGTAAAGATTTGATATTTCTCTCTTATGTCAGAATAATTTTTATTAACCATAATTCTTTCGTAGTTTTCCGACAATAGGGCAATGGTTGGAAAGATAAGTGCAATATTTGAATATTGCATTTTTCTTATGATTTCATAAACCAAAAAAGTTTTTCCAAAAGATGTGCTTGCTGAAAGAAAAAAACGATTTTGTTTATTGGGGACAAAATTTTTTAGTACTTCCACTTGATGTTTATGCAGTTTTGTATATGGGGTGCACAGTGTTTTTTCATAAATCAATGAAGAGAGTGATGATAAATTTAAATCATAGCTCTCAATGTCATCATATTGAAAGTTTTTGAGCATATCATAGTAATGGGGAATGCCTACAAGGCTAGAAATATGGCGTAAAAAGTGCATATCTGCGTGAGATAATATTTGATCTTTCATATAATCGAAAAAAGCACAGACACTTTCGGTTAATTCAGGAAGTTTATTTTCCTGATGTGCAAGAACTAAGATTTTTTCAATATATTGCTCTTTATCCATTCAAGCACTCCTATTTTTATATCCCTGATTGCGTTGCAGGGGATTAAAATAAAAAATAATTCATAAGGAATCTCGGCAGATATATCTTTATCTTGCTGGTTGATAATCTCGACAATATACTCAATTGCTTCGTCATAGTCTTTCTTAGTTTCATAAATCCAAAGAATAGGATAAACAAGAGTGATGTCGTATTTTTTTATTTCATTCTTCAATTTAATTATTGGATTATTTTTCCAAGCTTCTGAAAGCTCAATAAGTATTGGATGTCTACTTTTTTGATAGTATTTTTGGATTGATGTTAAATTTTTATTTAGATATTCCTCACAAAATATTTTTTTAAAATTTTTTGTAATATCTTGTATTGTTGTCTCATTCTTGGTTTTAAACTTTACTTCCCCAAACCACAACTCAAGTTTGTTTTGATCTTTAACAATAATATGATAGGAATCATATCCATGAACTTCTGATTTTGATAGTAGATCATAGAAATGTCCTCTTGAAATAAAAACCTCAGTATTGAAATATGCAAGGAGAATAGCGTGAAGCAATACTTCTCCATAAAAGCCATATTTTAACTGACTTGATTCACTGGCATTGGAGTTAAATCTAAATCTTTCTTCAAGAGCAGTTTCAAATAAGGCTTCATAATTGAATTCTACTTGCTCTATTTCATATTCTTCAAATGAGTAATTAATGATTCCCTTGCAGATAATATCAATCAATGCCTGATTGTCAATAATCTTATAGCAATGATCCTCTTGGGTTGAAAAGATAGAGGAGTCTATTTGTAAATCACTATGTGGGAGCTTATATTGAAAAACAATAGTATCTTTAATCTGTTGAAGTAGATTCTCTTTCATATTTTTGCTATTAGTTCTCTAAGTAGTTTTTTGGATAAAAAAAGTGTTTTTTGTTGAGAAAACATATTTCTAAAAATTTTATCAAAAATCAACTCTATTTTATTATGAAAACCCAACAATTCCTCATCACTTGGCATTGGAATCTTGATTTTTGAAAAATCCCCTGTGTTAAGATTGAGTGTTGCTGTCCCTCCACTTGCTAGGGCGTGAAGCTCATCATACAAGGATTGTAAATACAAAAAGAGATAATAGCGATAGTGGGGTTTGTGAGGAATGATTGAGTTAATTTGCTGATTGGTTTGTGCCTCTGTGGCATTCATTGAAACCAATCCTACTGTGGCAATACAGCTTACACAAATTGAGAGAGGAGGGAGTATTTTGTTTTTTTGAGAATCCGCTCCCTCTTGAGTTAAGGTGTCAGCAGTGGAAAAAACAAAAATATTGCCGTGCATATCAGGGATTTTGATAAATGGATAATTTCCCCCATAATAGCTTTTATTGTTCTTTGAGGGGGTTTTGCCACAAACGATTGTTCCAAAATCGCTTAATAGTTTTTCCTCCCACTCCTCTTTTGCATTGTCAATGAAATAATGACGAAAGAGGGTTTGGGCGAGGGATTCTAGGGTGTGATTTTGTCGGTGGAGGAAGTCGATTTTGTCATCAAAACTACTGAGAATCTCTGCGATTTCTTTTTGTCGTTCTAGGGGTGGGAGGGGGATTGTGATTTGTGAAAAACTTTCTTTTGTGATAGTGTCAAATACCGAACCATAGGCATTATTGCAAAAAAGTGGCTTTAAAGACTTAAGCAAGTAGTAGAGATAGTGTTTGTCAATCTCTTTTTTAGCTCTGATTCCGTAGCAAGATTGATTAAAAGCCATATCTCTCCCCAGCATTGCAACAACTCCAACCGTTCCGCGAGCTGAAAAAATAATATCCCCCTTTTGAAGCATTTTTGTACTGCTTTTTTCTAAGCCTAATGGGGTAATGGTTTTTTCTGTTTGGTAGACAAATTTTGAATCATTGTTAAAATCAGCAATTGAAAGCCAAGGTATATCCCCATTCCAATATTCTGCTATTGAGGTTTTGGGTGTTCCTCCCCCAATAATCTCGATTATATCCCCCAATCTCACTTCTTGCCACTCTTCCTCTCTCTTATAGAGTGTGAGGGCGTGGGTATCGATATGCTCTTTTAGCTCTTGGGGTGCTCTCTCATAATCGAGGATATCGCAGAAATAGGGGAGCGTGGAGTCTTCTAGTTCCTCTTTGAGATGTGCGAGTAGGGTGGGGGTGATGTCGCCTTTGAGGGCGATGTCAATATCTGAGCTCTCCTTGTGAGTGCCTAGAGCCCTTGAGCCAAAGAGCAGGGCTTGAGCGATTGTGGGGTGTTTGGCAAATAGTGTTTGCAGGGTTTTAAGGTGCTTGGAGTGTAGATTCATGGTTTGGCTTTGAGGGAGAGATAGAGGTTTTGGGCTAAGAGAGAGAAGCCAGAGAGGATATACTCTACATTCTCATCTAGGAGTTTGCTATCGTAGGTGTGGCTTGTGATGTTTCTCCTCTCTAGGGCTTGAAGCCATTCTTCAGGATTGCTTATCAGTCCATAGGCGTAGGCTTGGCGTATGCACTCTTTGGGGCTTTTGGGGGTGAATCCCTCACTTTCTAGAAAGTCTTTGATGACTTTCCAGCATAGCTCGATTAGTACTTCAAAGCGTTGGATAATGCCTTCTTTTTCAAGGTTTGAGAAATCATCTCGCCCCATATTGACAACCTCTTCAAAGTTGAGATAGGCTCTTTGAAAATGCTCGAAGCGTTGTTGGAATCTAAGTGAAGGACTCATCTTATCTCCTTTTCTATCTTTTCCAAACTCTTGCGGATTCGCTCATTGAGGATGACTTCCTCTCTCATCTGCTCTTCTAGCTCAGCCTTTAGGCGTGCAAACTCGCTTTTGAAGTCAAAGTTTTCCTCGCTCTCGCTAAGCCCCACATATCGCCCAGGTGTGAGGGTATACTCAAGTGAGCGGATTTCCTCCAAACTTGCACTTTTGCAAAACCCTGCGATGTCCTCATAGCCCTCATCTCTTAACCATTTGTGATAGGTGTCAGCGATTTGGGCGATGTGAGAGGGTGGGAGGATTTTGTTTTTGCGATTGATAGGTTCTCCTAGATTGCGTGCATCGATGAATAGTGTCTGAGACTTTTTTCTACCACGACGCACAAACCAAAGACACGCAGGGATTTGGGTGTTTAAGAAAAGTTTTGCAGGGAGATTGACAATACACTCGATGAGATTGTCTTCTATAAGGGCTTTTCGGATTTCTCCCTCTCCTGCTGTATTGCTTGTGAGGCTTCCTTTGGCTAGGACAAACCCTGCTACACCATTGACAGGGGAGAGGTGAGAGATGAAGTGCTGTATCCACGCATAGTTGGCGTTGCCCTCAGGGGGGATGCCATATTTCCAGCGTTTGTCTTCTTTGAGGAGTTCTCCACTCCAATCCGAATCGTTAAAAGGTGGATTTGCGATGATGAAGTCAGCTTTGAGGTCAGGGTGAGCGTCTTGGAGAAATGAACCCTCAGCATTCCATTTCACTTGAGCCGAATCAATTTTAGCTATGGCTAGATTCATCTTAGCAAGTCGCCAAGTGGTTTGGTTGCTCTCTTGTCCGTAGATTGAGATAGAGTCGATTCTGCCTTGATGCTCTTTGATAAACTTCTCGCTTTGCACAAACATTCCCCCACTTCCACAACAAGGGTCAAATACTCTTCCCTTATAAGGCTCTAGCATACTTACTAGAAGCTCTACGACACTTTTGGGTGTGTAGAATTGCCCTCCTTGTTTTCCCTCTGCAAGTGCAAACTCTCCTAAGAAAAACTCAAACACACGCCCAAGCACATCTGCACTCTCTTCTTTGCTTTTCTCAAGTGCAATGTTGGCGATGAGATCAAGCAAGGCTCCAAGGGATTTGCTATCCAAGTTGTCTTTGGCATAGACTTTGGGGAGAACACCTTTGAGGGATGGGTTGTTCTGCTCTATGGCTACCATTGCCTCATCGATTGTTTTTCCTATGGTGGGGAGTTTGGAGCAGGAGAGTAGATAGCTCCAGCGTGCTTTGGGTGGGACAAAGAAGAGATTTTCTGCTAGATATTCATCTTTGTCTTCAGCCTCCTCAAGAGAGCTTTGCAGGAGAGTTTGGTAATATCTTTCAAATCCATCAGAGATATAACGCAAAAAAATCAAACCCAAAACAATGTGTTTATACTCGGCTGCATCGATGTTTTTTCTGAGTTTATCTGCACTTTTCCATAGCACATCTTCTAGGGATTCTTGAATTTTTTGCTTTTTTGCCATTGTTGGAAACCTTGATTGCGTTTTAAGTATTTTGGGATTATAGCCTAAGTGATAATCTTAAGCCCAAGTAAACAAAACAAAACCACTCTGTTTTTTTCTTATTTAAAGTATAATCTCTCCTTTTGGGTTGAGAAAAAAATAAAGGAATCAAAATGGCAGATTTGGTTGTGGGATTGCAATGGGGAGATGAAGGGAAGGGCAAGATTGTAGATATGCTTGCCAAGGCTTATGATGTTGTTGTGCGATATCAAGGTGGGCATAATGCAGGGCATACCATCGTCGTAGATGGTAAGAAAATCGCCCTACATCTTTTACCCTCAGGAGTGCTTTATCCTCATTGCCAAAATATCATTGGAAATGGCGTAGTCATCGAGCTGGGCTCTTTGTGGAGAGAGATTGAGAGTTTTGGGATAGATAAGCTCAATGGCAGGCTTTTTATCAGCGATAGAGCACATATTATTCTCCCCTATCATATTGCCTTAGATCAGCTCAAAGAAAAGCTAAAAAAACAAGATGCAATTGGAACAACTGGCAAGGGTATAGGTCCAACTTATGCAGACAAGGCTTCAAGAGTAGGGGTGAGAGTGGGAGAGTTGAAAAATCTCAAAGAATTAGAGCAGAAACTAGGGAGTTATTACAAAGAAATTCAAATCGTTCTTCACTCTCTAGGTGGCGAGGCTCCAAGCTTTGAATCTATGATGAGCGAGCTAGAGAAGATGAGCAAGAAGATATTGCCTTTTGTGTGTGATAGCACACAATTTTTGTGGGAAGCACAAAGAGCGGGCAAGAAGATATTGCTCGAGGGGGCACAAGGCAGTATGCTAGATCTTGATCATGGGACTTATCCTTTTGTTACAAGTTCGACAACAATGAGTTCGGGGGCTTGCAGTGGAAGTGGGATCAATGTCAAAGAGCTTGATGAGATTATTGGGATTGCCAAAGCGTATTGCACAAGAGTGGGCAATGGTCCATTTCCAAGTGAAGAGTTTGGAGAAATAGGTGAAGAGATTCAAAAGCGAGGAGGGGAGTTTGGAACAACTACGGGGAGAGCAAGACGCTGTGGGTGGTTTGATGCAGTGGCGATGAAATATGCCTGCAAACTCAATGGTTGCACCCAAGTGGCTTTGATGAAGCTAGACGTGCTAGATGGCTTTGATGAGGTCAAGGTCTGCGTAGGATATGAGTATAGGGGAGAGAGGATTGAGTATATTCCTTATGATTATGAGAGTGCAAGGCCAATTTATCAAAGTTTTAAGGGATGGGAGAAAACAGAGGGAATCAGGGAGTTTGAAAAGCTTCCGCAAAATTGCAAGGAGTATATCCGTGCTTTAGAAAAAATGATAGAGTGCAAGATTTCCATCCTCTCAACAAGTCCAGATCGTGAGGATAGTATCCGACTTTGAAAACAAAATTTGACGCTCTTTTGCTGGGGCTTAAACAGAGGGTGCAGAATTGCGAAAATGAAATTGCCTCTATTCATTTTCAGATTACTCAAGCTCAAGAAGAGATTTGCTCCTGTGTGCAAGAGATTGCTCAGATGCAGATCCCCCCAGCAGGGAATGCTATGGCTTTTAGAGAATTGTATGCAGGGAAGAGAGCTATGGTGGCAAAAATGGATGAGAAAAATATCCATCTCTCATCTCTAAAAGCCCAACTCAAAAATAAGCAAGAAGAACACAAGCTCATTGAGTTAGAATTTGAAAAAATAAAATATCTGCAACAAAAAGAGATTTCCTCAATGCTAGAGAAAATTAAAAAAAAGCAAAATCAAGAGCTTGATGAGATTGCTGTAATGCTGTATGCCCAACAAGGAGGAAAACAATGAAGAGAGTCATAGCAAGTGTGATAATACTAGTAAATGCGTGGGGAGAGATGGTGGATTGTAACGCTCTTTTTCAATCGCGAAAAGATGAGATCGCAGGACAACTTCAAAAGCTTCAAGAACAACAACAAATGCTTCAAATCTTACAGGGGGCAACAGAGGGCGTGCTAAAAGAGCGAGAAGCAAAGCTTAAAACCCAAGAGGAAGAAATGAAGAAAAAACAAGAGGCATTTGAGCAAGAAGAGAAAAACTTCCAATCCAAGCTTAAAGCTCAAGAAGAAGAGAGCAACAAACGCATTCAAGAGAGAGAAAAAAAGATCCAAGATCTAATCGCACAAAATCAAAAAATCCTAGAAGAAATCAAAGGAATCAAACAAGATAAAGTCGTAGAAACTTATACAAAAATGAAAGATTCTAAAGCTGCGTTGATTTTGGAGAGCTTGCCTACAAAGGATGCGGTGGAGATTTTGGGAAAAATGGATGCAAAATTGATGAGTAAAATTATGGCAAAAATGTCCCCTCAAAAAGCAGGAGAGATCACCATAATGCTCCAAAAAACTCCATCGGCAAATGCAGATGAAAATGCCAATGCAGGCACAAAAGCTCCATAGCTTTTTGTGTTATAATCAACATAAAAATAAAAGAGGTGTAATATGAAAATTCTAGTAATTCAAGGACCAAATCTCAATGTATTGGGACATCGTGATCCACGCATTTATGGAAATGTAACTTTGGAGCAAATCCATCAAAATATGCAAGAGATGGCAAAGCAAAACGATGTAGAACTTGAGTTTTTTCAAAGCAATTTTGAAGGAGAGATTATTGACAAACTCCAAGAATGTATCGGAGGAGAATATCAAGGAGTGATTATCAATCCTGCAGCTTATGCTCATACTTCTGTAGCGATTGCTGATGCGATTGCATCTTGTGGTGTGCCCTGTGTTGAAGTGCATTTGAGCAATATTTTTGCAAGAGAGGAGTATCGCAACAAAAGTTATAGCGGTGCAGTATGTGCAGGTGTGATTTCAGGATTTGGTGCTTTTGGCTATCATCTTGCTCTTATCTCACTCTTTCAAATCATCAAGGAAATCAAAGCAATCGCTGATGCACAGAAAAAACAAGCTTAATTCCTTTTATTTTGTTATCCAAGAGAGTGCTCAATACTATGAGTGCTCTTTTTGTTGTGATAATGCCATTGTCCTTGTTTGTGAGGATGTGAAGTTTTTCATCACAGATGGCAGATATGAAACAGAAGCCTTACAATACTGCAACGCTCAAACTCAAATCAAAATTACCCATGATGTATTTTTAGAGCTTATTGATGTCGTGAAATCTCAAAAAATCAAAGAGCTTGTGTTTGATCCACTCTCTTTGAGCGTGGCAGAATATCAGCGACTTAGTTCAGAACTCAAAGATGTCAAGCTCATCGCTCAAAGCAATTTTCATCAAGAGCTTAGAAAGTGTAAAACCCCCCAAGAAATCCAAAAAATCGCATTTTCTCAGAAGCTCAATCGTGAAGCATTTGAAGAGTTTGCAAGATTTTTGGGAAAAAGTGCAGGAAAAAGTGAGCGTGAATTGCAATTTTTCTCAAAAACCTTTCTTACTCATAAGGGTGAATACCCCCTAAGCTTTGAGCCAATCTTTGCACTCAATGGCAATGGTGCAAAACCCCACGCACTCCCAGAGACTCAGAGCTTGCTTAATAATGGGGATTGGATACTTTTTGATGCGGGATTAAAGTATGAGCATTACTGCTCAGATATGACTCGTTGCGGATATTTTGATGGAGAGATTGATTTTTTTTCTCCAAAACCCCACCCCAAATACCAAAAGCTCTATGATATTGTTTATAAAGCCAAAGAATATGCCATAGAAAATCTTAGAGAAGGTATGAGTGCTAAAGAAGTCGATGCTTTGGCAAGAAATGTGATTCAAAAAGAGGGATATGGAAAATATTTTGTGCATTCTACTGGACATGGGATAGGATTGGATATCCATGAGTTGCCACGCATTAGCCCAAGAAGTGAAGAGATTATTTCTGAGGGGATGGTGTTTTCAATCGAGCCAGGAATCTATCTCCCCCAAGAAATTGGGATTCGACTAGAAGATTTGGTGGTGGTGAAAAACGGAAGGGCAGAGAGAATATGAGAAAACTTCACTTCACAAAATTTTTTCCTTTTATGAGCAAAAAAAATCAAAAACATAAAAACAAAGTTTTGCTAGGAATTGGAGGAAATGTAGGAGATTGTATTAGACGCTTTTGTGCTCTTTTTTTGCAGATACAAGCCAATTCTCATTTTGCAATTCTCTCTACTTCTCCTATATATCGCAATCCTCCCTTTGGCTATGCACAGCAAAATGATTTTTATAATGCTACAATAGAGCTTTCTACAAATCTTTCTCTTGTTGAAGTATTTTCAATGGTTTTTTATTGGGAAAGACGATGGGGTAGAGCAAGAAAAAGAGAGTTTAAAAACGCACCACGAACATTGGATATTGATATTTTATGGTTTAATCAAGCAAAAATAAAGCGACCCTATCTTACAATACCACATCCATTTTGGCAAGAAAGAGAGTCGGTGCTTGTGCCATTGAGCTTTCAAAATATAGTTTAGAACACAAAGGGAAGAGATGAAACTTTATACTTATCAAGGCGAAACTCCTGATGAAGCTTTGAGAAAAGCAAGAGGGGTGCATGGCGATGATTCTATGATCATTAGCACAAAAGAGATTCGCAAAAAAAGCCTTACAGAAAAGGGACTCTATGAGGTTGTGATCGCCGCTGAAGACAAAGTTGAAGTCGCACCCCCTAATAGTGTAAAGCAAAAGCTTGAGCAGATTGCACAAAAACAATACGATAAGAAAAAGCATGAAAGCAAAATTACCCTAGAGAGCGATGGAGATCTCTCAGAGCGTGCGCGTCAGATTTCCAAGCTCATCACCTCGCCATCCAATCCTTACAATATCCAGCCTCAAGTTCCCTCAAAACCTCAAGAACAAAATAGTGAAGATATCAAAGCTATCAAAAAAGAAGTCGAGCAGATGAGCGATAGAATCAAGCTCATTCAAAGTATGTTTTGGGAAGAAAAAAATCAGCCTAGCAAAGAAATGAAAATCCCCCAAGAGTTTGCAGAGATCTATAATCTTGCCAAAAATAGTGGAATTGATAAAGAGCGTTTAGATGCTTTGATGGAGCTTAGTCTTGAGCTTATGCCACTTTCTATGCGTTCAAATTCTGAGACAATCAAACGCTATTTTAGAGAAGTGCTTAGAAAGATGTTTGAGTGTAGGGATGAGCATCTTTCTGGAAAAAACATCATTATGTTTGTTGGACCTACAGGAGTGGGGAAAACCACTACTTTGGCAAAGATTGCCGCAAGATATTCACTTATGCTCAACAAGCGTCATAAGGTTGGAGTGATTACGCTAGATTCTTATAAGATTGCTGCTATGGAGCAATTGATGACTTATGCAAGAATGATGAAGCTTCCAATCGAGAGAGTGGATGATCCCAAAGATTTACAAGGGGCTATTGATCGTTTGGGGTATTGTGATTTTATTTTGATTGATACTGCTGGACATTCCCAATATGACAATCAAAAATTAGAAATGCTTAAGAGATACCTTAGCAATGAGTTTTTGATCAGCGTTAGTCTTGTGCTTTCTGCAAGCACAAAATATGAAGATCTAAAGGATATTTACAAATCCTTTAGCACCGTTGAGATTGATAGCGTGATTTTTAGCAAACTTGATGAGAGTCGAAGCTTTGGGAACATTTTTTCCTTAGCTTGTGATATTAAAAAACCCATTAGTTACTTCTCTATTGGACAGAGTGTTCCAAACGATTTGCTTGTAGCCAACAATGACTTCTTGGTAGATTGTTTGCTTGAGGGGTTTAAAAAACCTAAGAAGGATATGCGATGAGTCATCAAGCCACCGAATTAGCAGAGTTGGTCGAACAGCAGGGGCGAAACAAAAAGCGAACCGAGATTATCGCAGTTACAAGTGGTAAGGGAGGAGTTGGAAAATCCAATATTTCTGCCAATCTTGCCTACACCCTTTGCAAAATGGGATATAAAGTTGCAGCATTTGATGCAGATATTGGTCTTGCGAATCTGGATTTGATTTTTGGTGTAAAAGCTCACAAAAATATTCTAAATGTCCTCAAGGGAGAGTGTGAGCTAAAAGATATTGTTATCCCAGTGGAAAATGGCTTGTATCTTATCCCTGGAGATAGCGGAGATGAAATCTTTAACTACATTACTGAAGATTCTGTAGCACGGCTAGTCAATGAAGGAAGTGGTGTCCTCTCAGATATTGATTTTTTGGTGATTGACACCGGTGCGGGGATTGGAGGATTGACACAAAAATTCTTAGATGCAAGCGATATGCTTATTGTTGTAACAATGCCCGATCCTAGTGCAATTACCGATGCTTACGCGGCTATAAAAGTCAATGCAAAAAAACGCAATAGTATTTTTATGATCTTAAATATGGTCAAATCCGCAAAAGAAGCAGAGAATGTATATTTGAGAATGAAGCAGATTGCCTACAAAAATATGTGCTCTCTTTCTTTAGAATTTTTGGGCTATATCCAAAGCTCTCCTAGCGTATCTTCTGCAACAAGAGGAAGAACACTTTTTAGTCGAGTGGATCCAAGTGATCAGTCTTCATTGCAGTTACGAGATATTGCACGACAGATTCTGTCTAAGAGGGAACGAAAAATGCTAGTAGAAGAGAAAAGTGGCTTTGGAGGCTTCTTCCAAAGATTGCTAAAGTATCTCTAAGGATTTTTGATGCGTTCGGATAATTTCATTGGATTTTCTATTGTTTCTGGTTTTTTTCTCGGACTTATTTTTGGATTTGTTGCTTTTGAGAATGTCGAGTTTGTTGTGATTTTTGCCATTATTACGACTTCGGTGTGTTATCTTATTTCCGTATGTGCAGTTTCTGTGTTTAACTGGTTTATTGATTTTAGAGAGCAAGAATTTAACAAGCAACAGCTAGAAAACAACCTTGAATACTATGTAGAACAATTTGGGAAAAAAGAAGAAGAGCTAATTAAGGTTTTAGATTATATTAGAAAAATCGAACTCAACCAAGAAGGGCAGAAGGCTTAAGAATGGCAAAACCCAATGGATATAATCAGGCTCTTAAATACTCTCAAGATGAATTAGCCTTGCAGTATTTGCCCGCTGTGAAGGCTATGGCTTATCGACTTAAGGAGAGATTGCCAAGTTCGATTGAGTTTGGAGATTTGATTTCTATTGGGACTGAGGAGCTTATTAAAGTTGCTAGACGCTATGATAGCAGTATCAATGATTCTTTTTGGGGATATGCAAAGATAAGAGTTAATGGAGCAATGCTGGATTATTTGAGGAATCTAGATGTGCTTTCTCGCTCTTCAAGAAAGCTTATTAAAGCTATTGATACAGAAGTTACAAAATACCTTAATGAGCATGATTGTGAGCCAGATGATGAGTATCTTGCAGAGGTTTTGGGTGAAGATGTAGAAAAAATCAAAGAAGCCAAAATTGCTTCAGATATTTATGCATTAGTTCCCATTGATGAGCAATACAATGCAATTGAGGGGGATAATGTCTCAATGCGAGTGGAGAAAGAGGAGCTAATGGAAATTATTGGAAATATTTTAAGCACCCTTTCTCAAAGAGAGCAAATGGTAGTTCAGCTTTATTATTTTGAAGAGCTCAACCTTAGCGAAATCTCTGAGATCTTAGGAATTACAGAATCAAGAATCTCTCAAATCAACAAAGAAGTTGTAAAGAAGATTAGAAACTCACTAGGAGATATCAATGGCTGATATATTAAGTCAAGAAGAAATTGATGCTCTCTTAGCCGTTGTTGATGAAGAGGGTGAAGAGCATAGTGACTCACCTTTTGTGCCACGCACAAAACATCATGATGTCGCACTCTATGATTTTAAACGCCCCAATCGTGTTAGCAAGGAGCAATTAAGAGCCTTTAGAGGGATTCATGACAAACTTGCAAGAAGTCTTTCTTCTCAGATTTCTGCGGCGATGAGATCGATTGTTGAGATTAGTTTGTATAGCGTAGATCAGATGACTTATGGGGAATTTTTGATGAGTTTGCCAAACCCCACAAGCTTCAACGTTTTCTCCATGCGACCATTGGATGGAACAGGAGTTTTGGAGATCAATCCAAGTATCGCATTTCCGATGATTGATAGGCTTTTGGGAGGAAAGGGAGAGCCTTATAATAGCGATAGAGAATTTAGTGGAATTGAGCTTAGCTTGCTAGATTCAATTCTCTATCAAATTGTTCAAAATCTCAAAGAAGCGTGGGCACCAGTTACAGAAATCTATCCAGTCATTGATACTAAAGAAACTTCTGCTTCAGTTGTGCAAATTGTTGCACAAAATGAAATTGTTATTATGGTTGTGATGGAAATTGTGATTGGAAACTCTAGGGGGATGATGAATCTTTGCTATCCAGTTATCTCTCTTGAGGCCATCCTCTCAAGACTTGGAAGTAGGGATTTGATGCTCTCAGATACCAATACCAAAAAAAGTAGAAATCGCGAGCTTCAAGCACTCATTGGTGGATCTGAGGTGATTGTGAGTGTTGGGCTTGGGAATGCAACTTTGAGCTTGAGAAATATTTTGGATCTCAAAGAGGGGGATATTATCCGTCTTGATTGTCCAGCAAATGATGAGGTTGTTGTGAGTATTGATGGAAGAGAGAAATATGTAGCAGAAATCGGATTGCAAAGATATCGAAAAACCGTCAAAATCAAAGAAGCAATCCGCACAGAAAAAGATGAAGTCAAAGATATGCTTGAATTGCTTGAAGAACAAAGAAAAATCCGTGCAGTTCAAAGCAATGATGAAGATTAAGGAGGAGAAATATGGTAGAGATTGTCAAGCTTTTTACGGATTTGTTTGTTAGAGAAGGAGGCAATGCAGTTGAAGGTTTGCTTGGAGTTAAGCCTGAAGTTTCCTATCTTGATCTTGTTGCTTTAGATGGGGAAAATATCGAACCTCCTTATATTTTGGTGCGAGCAACTTGCAGTGCAGAGGGGATGAGAGGGATCGCAAGTGCTGCTACGATTGTTCCAGCTCCTCTAGCTACAACCCTTTCATCGATGATGGTAGGAGAAGAGGGAGCACCTCGAGAAGAGATTACAGCAGATGATGTAGATGCAGTCAAAGAGATCGTAAATAACATTACAAGTGCTGTAAATCTTGGACTTGAGGCTGATAGTGTTCTTCCTGCAATGAATTTTGAGGTTGTAAGTGCAGAGCTGGTAACCCAAAAACAAGACCTCTCTCAATTTGTGCGTGCTTGGTATTATAATTTTTCTATCAATGGCGTTGATTCTCATATCATCAATCTTGCCTCAGTAGAATTTACAGACTTCTTCCAAGATAAATTTAGTAAAAAAGCAGAAGAGGAGAAGAAACCTCAATCCACTACTCCAAGTATTCCTCAAGAAGAGCTAGGCAATATCGCAATGCTTTTGGATGTCAAGCTCAATGTGCATGTGAGAATCGGGCAAAAAAGAATGCTTCTAAAAGATGTAATTGCTATGGATATTGGAAGCGTGATTGAGCTAAATCAGCTTGCCAATGAACCACTTGAAGTGCTTGTAGATGATAAGGTTATCGCCCATGGAGAGGTGGTCATCGTTGATGGAAACTTTGGAGTGCAAATCACTGAGATTGGCAGTAAAAAAGAAAGACTTGAACAAATCAAAGTATAAAAAGGGTAAAAATGAAAAAACTTAGCTTGTGTGATATGCTCTTAAAACTTCAAAATTTTTGGAAAGAGCAGGGGTGTTTGGTGCTTCAACCTTATGATATTCCAGCAGGAGCTGGGACATTTCATCCTGCAACTTTACTTAGAAGTCTGGATTCTAAACCATGGAGCGTGGCTTATGTCGCACCAAGTCGTCGCCCAACAGATGGGAGATATGGAGAAAATCCAAATCGACTAGGGACTTATTATCAATTCCAAGTTCTCATCAAACCAAGCCCTGAGAATATCCAAGAGACTTATCTAAAATCTTTGGAAGTTTTGGGGATTGATCGAAGCAAACATGATATCCGCTTTGTAGAAGATAATTGGGAATCCCCAACTTTAGGTGCATGGGGATTGGGTTGGGAAGTGTGGCTAGATGGAATGGAGGTTACACAATTTACTTATTTTCAACAAGTTGGAGGCATTGTCTGCGATCCTGTCGCAGTGGAGATCACCTATGGAGTGGAGCGATTGGCGATGTATATTCAAGGTGTGGATAATGTTTTTGATATTGAATATGCCAATGAAAGTGATGTAGTGTATTACTCTGATGTGCATTTGCAAGGCGAGTATGAGTTTTCAAAATACAATTTTGAGGTTGCAGATGTGCCAACATTATTTTCAATGTTTGAGCAAGCACAAGAAGAGGCTAGAAAATGCCTTGAGGCAGGAATCCCACTACCGGCCTATGATTACACGATGCTTTCTTCACATTTTTTCAATGTTTTGGATGCTAGGAAAGCCATTTCAGTCGCACAACGCCAAAACTACATTCTCAAAATCCGTGAACTTGCAAAAGGCTGTGCAATACTCTACAAAGAGCAAGAAGAACAGAGAAATGCTCGACTTAAAAGAGGATGAAGCAAGGAAATTAAAATATTCTTTATAAGAAAATAAGTCAAATTCTCTTTATTTTTATAAAATGCTCCTAAAAACTCTAGGAGCATCTAATGAAAAAAATCATCATCTTTTTCTTCACCTTTTCTTTCTTTTATGCACAAGCTCCTCTTTCTCCATCTCCCAAGTCAAAAATCCAGTTTGGAGGGGATGTAAATCTAGGGATTGATTATTATCACTACAAAGAACCTGATGTGATGGATATATCTGGTCCTATGCTAAATCTTGATGGAAGTTTTTTTCTCAAATACAAACTTTTTAAATTCCAGCTTGATGGATTCTTCTCTACGCACTTAGGGGTAAATGTCTATGATGGGGGATTGTATAACAACGCTACAAAACAAACCATCGCTTATAGCACGGATTCGCAAGATTGGTATTTAGGTTTTGCTTCACGATTTGGTGTTGCTTTTAATTTATCTCAAAGAGATGTGGCTTTTTTGTATGCAGGGTTTGGGTATCGCTTTTTGCATA
>DXDJ01000056.1 GCA_019115525.1 Candidatus Helicobacter avistercoris
CTAGATGTGAGCAAAAGCTCTACGAGCAAGGGGGAAACTCTACAAGATACCGCTGCCAATCTCAATGCAATGCATCCTGATGCAATCGTGATCCGCCATAGCACTGCTGGAGCTGGATACTTTCTCATTCCTAAAGTCTCTTGCCCTATTATCAATGGTGGGGATGGGGCACACTCCCACCCCACTCAAGCCCTGCTAGATCTTATGACTTTATTAGAAAACTTTGGGAGCTTAAAAGGGAAAAAAATCGGAATCATTGGAGATATCAAAAACTCTCGAGTTGCCAATAGCGATATCGCTCTTCTTCCTAGATTTGGTGCAGAGCTTTTGCTCATCGCTCCACCTCATTTCTTGCCTCAAACCTCTCTTCAGACTACTCACTCACTGCAAGAGGGCATAGAGCAATGTGATGCACTCATTAGTCTAAGGACTCAAACTGAGAGACACGCACTTCAGACTTATGGAAGTTTGCAGGATTATGCGGATGATTATTGTCTGACACTAGAGAGGATTGGGGATAAGTCATTGGTGATCATGCATCCAGGGCCTGTCCATAGAAATATAGATATTTCTGATTTTGTACTCAATGATCCGCGAAGCAAGGTGCTAGATCAAGTGCAAAACGGGGTGTTTATGCGAATGGCTGTGATGGACTTCTTCATCAATAGAGCCAAAAACTCACAGACTTTTTGATTGGCTCAAAAGCTGATAATAGTTTGTAAGAAATTTTTTATTCGCCCAGCTATGACTTCCCCAAGCCCCCCAATTGAGGCTATCTAGCTCATCATAGGAGTCATAGCTCATTAGAGTGTCTATCCTCTCTTGTGGGATATGATAGCGTGTTTGAAAGTTTTTTATTTCTTGAGGGTGGGCTTCACTCTGAATCACTTCTACAACATATTTCTCTACCTCGCTAAGCTCTCTGCTCCCTACGCTCATAAAGAGGTTTTTTAGCTCCTCAACACTAAGATGTTTGTTGCGATCAGAAATAGAGCAATTTGCACTTAAAAGCAACATTGGGGGTTGTAGGTTTCATTTTTACTCCTTGTTTGATTCTGTAATTATAGGCTTTTTGGAGAGTATACCTCTTTGCTAAAGAAAGAAGGCGAAAATTATCATAATGAGAATCATTTATCTAGCATATTCTTACTTTTTAATTCTTTTTCCAAAACAATAAGAAATCTAGGAGAAATTTTTTCTTTTTTGTGGTGTTTTTCAAATGAAAGAACTCATCGTCAAAGATAAAATTATCTAAAGCCCTTTCAAGTAACCAGCCAGATATTTCCTGATTAAATGATTTTGCTCCACTAAACATTGCAAAAAAATTCACTCCCTTACTTGTATTCCAGCTTGAAATGTCTTGATTAAAAGACAAAGCTTGAGAAAACATTTGATTAAAAAACTCTCCATTCGAAACATCCCATTTTGAAATATCCTGATTAAAACTTTTCGCACCTTTAAACATACTATCAAAGCTTGTAGTTTTGCTGAAATTCCATTTTGATATATCCTGATTAAAAGCTTCAGCATTTTCAAACATACTTTGTAGGCTTAAACTCTTCGAAACATTCCAATCTCCAACAGGTTGATTAAAAGATTTCGCCCCACTAAACATACAGATAAAATTTGTGCTTTTTGATACATCCCATTTTGAAATATCTTGATTAAAACTTTTTGCACCATTAAACATTGAAATAAACTCCGAACACTTTCCCACTTTCCAATCTCCAATGGGTTGATTAAATTTTGTTGCATTTTCAAACATTCTATAAAATCTCTCTCCATTACTCACATCCCATTTTGAAATATCCCGATTGAAATTTTTCGCATTACAAAACATTCCTGCAAAATTCCTTCCATTGGAGACATTCCATTTTTCAATGCCTTCAAACTGTTTGTTTGTTCTGCAACTATTGGAAAATAAAAAAGAAAAATTTGTAAATTTTGAGACATCAATTTCATCCAACTTAATATTTACATCATTGCACAATGCTTGTAATTGGGCTCTTGTTTTTGGTGTGTATTTCATTTTACTTCCTTATTTTCAATAATTTTAATTTCCTCATCTGTGAGGTTGTAGAGGGTATAGACTAGGGAATCGATTTCTTTTTCTAGCTCTTGGGTGGAAGAGCTAGGGTTTTGCTCTTTTTGCTCCAAAATCTTTTTTACCAAAACAATGATTTTGTCTGCCGTGGATTGATTGGATTCCACATTTTCAAACATTGGAAGTTTTTCTAAATTTCCCTTATTTAAGCCAAGATAACCCCCCGACATATGTTTGTCTTTAAAGTTTTCTCTTGCATACCAACTCACAAAACTACTATTTAAAACTCCTAAAATAAGTAACGGATTGATGCCACAAAAATCATATATAGCATATATTCCAACACCTAGTGCTAGGGGAGTTTTTGCATAATATGCTTCAATGACTTTGGTCATACCTGCAATCACTATTTTTTCATTATTCCAAAAATCAATTTTTGTTTTTGCAACAGGAGCTTTTATTGAAATGTGTGGATAATTAAAAGTTTTTTTCATATACGGAACTTGTGATGTATCACAAACATATCTATCTATGGATCCACTCACGGCAAATGGAATCGAATCTGGTTGGTAACCATTTTTGATAAAACTAGAAATTTTTTGGGCTTCAAAACCTGTGGTACCTGATTGAAATTTTAAACCAAATTGTGCCATTGTAATAAAACGGGATTTGGCAATACTAGATGTTCTTTCTCTTAGATTATTATTTCTCAAATCCTCTTGATCTTCTATATAGTATTCAGAGTATATGGAATTATTCTGCCCAATCAATAAAATTGGATAAACCGATGCGCTGTCAAATGTCTTTATATTTGATACATCAATAATTCTTTTAATTTTGTTTTCCGATTTCAATTTCTCAAAAATTGGATTTCCGTATTCTGTTGAAGTAAATTTATTTGGGATAATCCAAGCAAAATTGGATGTTTTTTGCAAACGAAGTCCCATTAAGACAAACAAAATAAAAATATCGTATAAACCACTAACTTCTTGATATATCTGTCTGTACTTTTCCTTAGCAATAGGATTATTTTTACTCAAATCTCGAGTGTTAATATAGGGCGGATTTCCTATAACTGCATCAAATCCCAAAAAATTCCCTTCCTCATCTAGCACTTCAGGAAACTCAAACCTCCACTCAAACGCATCAGAGGATTTGAGGCTCTCTAGGGCTTCATAAGATTTTTGCATTTTTTCTAAAAGCTTATATGCAGTTGTATCTAGTGGTTTTGGATCAGGATCTGTAAGTGTGGGATTAAATTTGAAGCCTTCTTTTTCTCTGGTAATCCTAATCATTTCAAAACCAAAATCCGTATTGATGTCAAAAACTTGATCTCCATAAGTTCTCACAAAATCTTGCAGGAGATTTTCTAGTTCAAGTTTTGCAGGATTTTTTTCTACAAGATAGGAAATTATCGTTGCTTTGACATTGGCAATGTCTTGAAGGATTTTAGCCTTCTCTCCCAAGCCCTCTTTGTAAAGCATTACAGAATCTTTGTAGTTTTGAATTTGGGTTTTGAGATTTTTTGAAAAGCTTTTTGTCTTCCCTATGGTTAGGTTTGAATCAAGGGGAAAGTTTGAAATCAGTGAATTCCCACACTTGATATTGATATCGATGTTTGGCAGGGTTTCAAGAGCGTTTGTGTTTTTGCCATTCTTATCAAAGATATAGTAGCTGTATTTGAGAAGCTCTATCCATAGCCTTAGCTTGGTGATTTCGCAAGAATTGGGGTTGATATCCACACCAAAAAGGCAATTTTCGATAATGGATTTTTTGAGATTGAAAAGCTCTTCTTGGATTTGATGAGATTTTTGGATAGGGGAGCTGGGTTTGGTGTATTGGTGTAGCTCGTTGTTGGTTTTGATAAGGATTTCATCATTTTCTAGCTCTAGAGTGGATTCATAGAGTGAGGGGATAAGTTTGAGCGTGTAAGCAATAGAGATCATCTCATTGAGGGCGGATACGAGGAAGTGTCCGCTTCCAACACTTGGATCACAGATTTTTAGGGAGAGAAAAGTTTGGAAATACTCTTCTCTATTCTCACGAAATCCTTTAAATCCCATCTCCTCTCTTAGCTCTTCTAAGCTCTCACATTTCCAGCCAAAAGTAGAGTTAAATTTCTCTATGACAGCTTGAGTAATACTCTCTTTGCACATATAGCTAGTAATAAAACTTGGCGTATAGAAGCTCCCTTCTTTGTAGCCATTGAGCTTCTCAAAGACTAGCCCTAATACAGCAGAGTTAATGAGTTTGTCGTGGTTTTGCTTCACTCCTTGAGAGATGTCTTTTGGCGTAGTAGTAAAGTCATAAGCGTGGAGAAACTCAAAAAGATATTCAAGCAGTGGTAGAGATTCTCTATCTTTAAATCTTGGATCTTTTCTAAGGATAGAGCGTGAGAATAGCTGAAGTGAGCTAGGATAAAGCCCTCCGATACTCTTGCCCTCTCTCTCCAAAGCAATACGATCAAATAGACTAGAGTTGAGATAAGGGATAGAGGCAAACTCAGGGATAAGTGAGGGGGAGCGAGACTCTATCTTTTGGGCTAAGACATCAAAGAATAGGCTTTGCAAAGTCCCAAAGTCTTTGATAATAGAGTAGTCCAAAAATGGCTTATTGATGTGCTTAAATCCCAAAAGCATTGATTCAAGCAGGGCAAGGAAAAGAACGCGATTGTTCCAAGTGGTGATGAGAGTGAAGATAGTTTCTTCATCAAGGTTGCCATAGGCTTTGGCTATAGCATCAGAGAGGGAGTTGGGTGTGCCACTAGGTTTGATGAGGATTTTTCCTCCACTTTTTCCGCTCTCGCTTACTTCCTGAAGTCCTAAGATATAGAGAAGCTCTTCATAGAAGTTTTTGTTTAGCGTGTTGGCATCGAGGGTTTTTCTGACTTTGAGAAGCACTTGAGGGCTTAGGAGCTGATAGATGAATGTAAGCTCTTGGATAGAAAGCTTGTCTTTCAAAGAGAAGTAAGTATAAGAGAGTTCGCCCTCAAACTCCCCTTTGAGGTACTTTTCTAAATCTTTGTAAAACTTAGGATTGCTTTTGTCTGCGCCTTCTTTACCATCGCAGTTTTTGTAGAGCTTTTCAATTTTTTTATTTTTGAGAAATATTCTAAAGTTGGTGGCATCAAAAACATAGAAATCATAGGGATTGCAGAGAATGATGTGCTTAATAGAATTATTGGAGTTGCTAGAATTATCAAAATCACCCATCTCTCTTAAGTAATAGAGAACGGATTCATAGAAAGCTTTGGAGAGTGGAGTATCTTTGGGGAATTCAGACTTGTTTTTGAAAGCCTTAGCTTCAATAAGTACTTGAGCCTCACCATCGACATAAATGGCACTATCTACCCTTCCTTTGGTATTACAATCATAGCCATAGACTCTGCCCAAAAACTTATTGATTTCATTTTTTTGAAATTCTTCATCATCTTGCATAAATGCTTTTTTCAAAAGGAGCTCAATCTCTTTAGAAAATCTCTCAATCACTTCTCTTGTGGGGTTAGTAGGAGATTGATTTTTCATAAAATCTTTAAGTGAAGTATGTTTGAAACTAATCATAGAATGCCTTAAGAAGAAATTTTAAGGATTATAAACAAAAGGGGGAGTGAAAATCAAGAAAAAACTAGACTATTGGATCAAAAACCCCTCCACTTCCCTGCCCACCAAATACTCTACATAAAAGAGATTTTCCCAGATTCCATATTGAGCTTGAAGAAGATTGGCTCGTGCGGTTTTTAGCATTAGCTCCGCATCCAGAAGTGTTGTGGCATTTTCTAGATTTTGCTTATAGCGGTTGGAGACGATTCGGTAGTTTTCTTGTGCAGATTGGATTGTTTTTTTAGAAAGCAGATATTGATCTTTAGCGAGATTGAAATCTCCTACGGCTTGCCTAAGGTTAGAGAGCACTTCTTTTTTGTAAGCTTGCATTTTAGAGTGCAAACTCAAAAGCTCATAGCGTTTGCTCTGAATAGTTGAGCTGTCTTTTAGTCCATTAAAGAGATTGAGCGTGATTCCTAGCTGGATCTTGGCTTGAGAGTAGGTCTGCACCCCTGCATTGATATCTCCTCCGATGCTTAGATCGATTTTGGGGTAATAATCCCCCTTAGCACTTTGAATATCAAAAAGTAATGCCTCTTCTTGCTTTTGCATTTTGCGATACTCTTGCTGATGCTCAAAGATGATTAGGCTTAGTTGATCATAATTTAGCTCTACCTCACAAGAAGCAAGATCTTTTAGAGAGTTTAAATCGACTTTCTCCTCAATAAGAAGCTCAAGTGAGGCAAGTAGATAACGCAAGCGTGTCATATAGGAGTTGATATCTAGTTTTGCACTTGCAAGACTGACTTCCACGCTTAGCACATTGTTTTTTGCAGAGATTCCTTGCTTATAGAACTGGTTGGCTTGAGCAAGTTGAAGCTCTAGGAGTTTGGCTGATTCTTCTGAGGTTTCTAGCAGTCCTTTGGCTAGAAGAATTTGAGTATAGAGTTTTTTGATGTTATATTTGACTTCACTCTGGATTTTGGACACCTCATCATCTTGAGCTTGGATGATTTTCTCTTGTCTTTTTATACTATTGTAATCACTCATCCCATTGAAGAGATTGGTGCTAAGCTGGAGTGAAGTTTTGTTGCCAAAACTCTCTCTTGTGTCATAAACGCTCTGGTTTTTTAGATCAATCTTTGGATAATACGCCCCTTCATAGACACCAAGCTGAGCTTTCAGAGAAGAGAGGATATGGCGTTGCTCTTCGATCTTATGGCTTTTTTGCAATGCTTTTTGCACACTCTCATTGATATCCAATCCATAAGAAAAACACACAAGAGCAAAACAAACTCCAAACTTCCTCACGCTTTACTCCTTTCTCTTTGAATGAAAAAAAGCAGAAGAGAGGGGATCACAAAGAGTGTGATAAAGGTAGAAAACACCAACCCTCCCACAATAACTGCCCCAAGCCCACGATAAATCTCACTTCCGCTTCCACTAAAAATCACCAAAGGCAAAAGCCCACACACACTTGTAAGCATACTCATATAGATAGGTCGCATTCGACTAAGAGTGGCATCTTTGACAGCTCGATAGGGAGGGAGTGCGTATTCTTTGATATTGATGAGGCTTTGATAGACAATAAGAATTGCATTATTGACTACACTTCCTACTAAAATGATCATCCCTAGCATCCCTAGCACATCTAAGGGTTGAGGGGCGATATAGAGATTTGTGAGTTTCAATCCTATAAATCCTCCTACTACTGCAAAAGGAAGAGTGAAGATAATCACAAATGGATAGATAAAATTCCCATACAAAGCACAAAGAAGCAAGTAAGTAATCACCACTGCCAATACAAACCCTCCCAAAAGCTCTGAGCTTGTTTTTTCTAGCTGATTGGCACTTCCTTTGAGCAAAACTTTATTCTCTCCCAAAGAAACTGAGGGGATGACTTCATCTCTTATAATTCTTATCGCACTCTCCAAATCCATATCTTTTGGTGGAATAACAATAAGCAGATAGCTTCTCTCACGCTCATAATGGCGGATTTGAGTAAGTCCGTATTGCTCTTTGATTTGAGCAAGAGAATAAAGAGAAACAATATTGCCTTGCGGGGTGTAGATTTGAGCATAGTTCAAATCCTCTGGAGCAATCCCATTGTAGCGATTGGATTTAAGAATCAAATCAATATTTCTCCCACTTGAGGTTTGAAACTCACCAATGACTTTTCCACTCAAAATCGTGCTAATCACCTCTCCAAAACTCTTTGCATCCAAACCATTGAGTGCTAAGGCTTGAAGATCTGGAAAAAAGGCGATTTCTTTGTTGTTGATTTCAAGAGTAGGAATCACTCGCACATTGGCTTTGGGAATCTTCTCCTTGATTTTTTCCATCATCTCTTCTGCACCAACTCTAAGCAAATCAAGATTGTGTCCATTAAGATAAATATCAATGCTTAGCCCACCATTTCCTCCATCAAAAATCCCCTGCTGAAATACACTTCCACGCACTGAGGGGATAGAGGAAATATCTTGCTGGAGTTTTTTTGTCATCTCATCAAACCGACTCTTATCCTCAGCAATTGCCCCAATCATCATAAACGCATCATTCCCTATAAAAAAAAGATCTTTAATAGCTGGGATTCCTTGCTTCTCTCCTTTATAACCATTAATAGAAAGATAGGGTTTGTTTCTCTCATAAATTTCTTTTGCTATTTCTTTTCTTTCTTGATAAGAAAGTCCAGGAGGGACGCTCAAATAAGCGATTGCAAAGTTTTGATCTCCGTGAGGAAGATAGGAGATTTTGGGCATAAGCATCACATAGAGATAGGCACTCAAAGCCATAAAACTAGCAATACATGTAAGACGAGTGAGCCAATTGATCAAACAAAGATCCAGTATTTTCTTCATCACCCAATAAAAGCCTCTTCCCAGATAATCTAGTGGAGAAAAAATCAAATTGAAATATTTTTTGAGATTAAATGTATTTCTTTTTTGAAATTCATATACAAGCATAGGGGTAATAAAGATTGAAACAAAAAGAGAGATTAGAAGTGCAGAAGTTGAAGCCAAGGCAATATCAAAAAAGAGTTGCCCGCTCTCACTTTTTAATCCCAAAATAGGAATAAAAATCGCCACGGTAGTCAGCACTGAGGCAAAAATCGCACCAACAACCTCCCTGCTTCCATCAAGTGCAGACTCAAAAAGTCCCTTCCCCTTAAGTCTATGCTGATAAATATTCTCAAGCACGACAA